>JAAEQF010000543.1 GCA_024231695.1 FCB group bacterium | reverse complement strand
GGCTACCCCGATTCCAGAAACGATGATCATATTATCCACGCCGGCAGCCCACACACCGAAAAAGAGCGTGGCTTTTTTCAAGAATGTAGTCAAGATCGCTGCTCCGGTTGTTTTCAGGCGTCTTCGATCAGATTCGGCTCGATCGAGAATTGAGAAACAATTGAAGACCCGGGGGCTTACTTATGATCGGGAAGCCATTGATCTGTTGATTTCGATTACCGACGGCAATTACGGTGGTTTGATGGGCGAGTTGGAGAAGCTCTCGTTGATGTCCGCAGAAGGTGGACATATCGGCTTGACAGAAATCGAAAAACTGGCCAGTTCGTATGAAGATTTCAATATTTTCACCTTGATCGATCTGATCGCCGGGAAGCAAACCGACCGTGCCCTTTATACAAATCAGGATCTAATTCTGAAGGGGACGCGTCCGGCGTCGATTCCCGTTATGCTGGCCGGGCATATGATGAAATTGCTGCTGATCCATACGGGGAAAAAAGTTGCGGGAGCTCCTTTTTATATCTCCAAATTGAAGGCTCAGGCTCGCATTTTTGACCGTGAAAAAGTGCTGGCGGCTATAACTCTAATTGCTGCCGCCGAACATGATATCCGCCGTTCAAAGCTGAATCAGGTCGTTTTGGTGGAAAACCTAATTCGAGAGATTTCCAGATAAATCTTGGAAGAAAAAAAAGAAATAAGGGTATCCAATACGGTGGCGGAAACGGAAGAGCCGTTTCTGGTGGCCCGGTCCCGCCGGGGCGACAAAACCGCTTTCGGAAAACTGGTGCGAATGCATCAGAAAAAAGTGTTACGAATGGTAGTCGGTATGACGGGAGGTCTCGACAGCGCCATGGATATCGTGCAGGAGAGTTTTATTCGGGCTTATCAGGCCCTAGATCGCTTTGAGGAAGGTCAGCCCTTTTATCCCTGGGTGTCGAAAATTGCCTCCAATTTGGCCATCAATTATATCAAGAAATCGAGCCGTGAAACCAGCCTCGATAATGAAACTCAACAGCGGGCCGACGGTGCCCTCGATCCTTTGGCCCAGTTACAAATCGATGAAACCGACCGTAGGTTTATGGCTGCCGTTGGAGAATTGCCGACGCCGTATCGGGCGGTATTTATTTTGAGGAGTTTCGAGGAATTGAGTTACGAAGAAATTGCTACCCGACTTGATATTTCACCGGGAACCGTCGATTCCCGATTGTATCGGGCTCGTCGGATACTGGTGGATAAACTGAAAGAGTTTTTGGAATAGATATGTCGCGAGATTGTGAAACATATCAGGAAAAACTGTCGGCCTATCTCGACGGCCGGCTAAGTTCCGATGAGGCGGCCGGTCTGGAAGCGCATCTTGAGAGCTGCCCGGAATGTGCAGCTCTATTGAAGCGGATGAAAGGTTTGGGGGAGATAGCCTCCGAAGCCATGCTTGAAATCGACGATGCCATCCTGGACAAATTGGAAAAACGGATTGCCGACGAACTGGACAGCCTGCCTGAAAAACAGGTCATATCCGAGGCTCCCAAATCTAAAGTTACACCGATCTGGTATCGGTATGTCGGTATTGCGGCGACGATTGTGTTGGTCTTTTCAGTCGGTCATTTTGCGCTCAAAGATTCCAATCGATCCTTATGGGACAATGATTCGGCCCCGATAATGAAGCCATCGCCCATGCCGGCCGAAGTTCGGTCAAGTGAGACAACGGACAAGATTAGTGACGAATCCGGGATTGATCAAAAGCTGGAAAAGGATGCCCTCGGGGCCGACGAATCGGACGATCAGGAAATTGTTGGTCGAATAGTTGATAAGAAAACCGGTAAGGGGGTTACCGGGGCCACGGTGATGATTGAGGGGACCAGTCGTGGAGCCAAATCAGACAGCGACGGAGAATTTGTGATCCCATCCGTACCTGCCGACACCTATAACCTCAAGATTACCGAACTTGGTTACACGCCGGTCGTTGTCGAAGATGTGGCTGTCGAACGAGGCGAATCCAATCGGCAGAATATCCAGTTAAATCAATCAATTGTGGAATCCGGGCAGGTGATTTCAGTTACCGGTCAAACGAAAGCTATCGACTTCAATCAGACGGGAACAATCAGTATCAAGGCGGCGAAGGAAACCGTGCCTGAACCGATGGCGGAAGAAGTCGAATTGCGCGGTGCTCAAACCGATAAAAGCCGCAGCCGTTCCAATAAGTTCGATGTCGATGGGGTGGAAGCGGCTACCCCCAGTCTGTTTCGCAAATCGGGAGATAGTCAAAAGATAGCTTTGCCCATGGCGCTGGAAAGTAAAGAGGAAAAAAATATCCTGGCCGATTTATACGCCTCCGCCGTGGCCGAATACGTATCGCCAAAAAGTAAAAAACAAACGGATATTGCCACCGAAGCCAAAAAAGATTCAATGGCTGTGTATTGGTTTGTTGTCTATGATCGCAAACCGGCGGCGGTCAAGCCGGGTGAAACAACCCGCAAGGTAGAGAGTTTTTACATTGCCGCCCGGGGGAATTACGATTTGTATCGAATTACGAGCGAAGATAGTTTTTTCAATCGCTCTGAAAATATGCGGAAAACAGCCTTGAAGTTGATAGAAAGACATCTGAGAGACAAGCCCGACGACACCCTTATGCTTCGTTACCAAGAAGAGATCAACGCCTGGCCGATAAAAAAATAGACCGGACTTAATAATTTCCGGCAGAGCAGGGCTATGGGTTTATTTTCAAAACCGGAAGATTTGACCGACGCGGATTATCAGCGGGCTCGATTACGAATGGTTGAAACGCAGTTGGCCAAACGCAACATCGCCGACCAAAGCGTACTGGAAGCCATGCGCCGGGTTCTGCGGCATCGTTTTGTACCGGACGATTATCAGCGCGAAGCATACGACGATTCCCCATTGCCGATCGGCAACGACCAGACTATCTCACAACCGTATGTAGTGGGTTCGATGACCGAAGCTTTGCACCCCGGAAAAAATAAACGGGCACTGGAGATAGGAACCGGTTCGGGATATCAAACGGCGATTCTGGCCGAACTGTTTGAATCGGTAGTCACCGTGGAATATTTTGCCGACCTTTCGGGGCGGGCCCAGGCCATTTTGAGTGATCTCGGATACAAAAATATCGAATATCATATCGGTGACGGTTTGAGTTTACCAGAAAATGATGATTGTTACGATGCCATTATGGTGACTGCCGCCCCGAAAATAATCCCGCCGGAACTGATCAACCGGTTGGCTGTCGGTGGGCGGATGATTATCCCGGTGGGGGAGATGATTCAGTATCTGAAACTGGTTGTCAGGGATGAAGACGGCGAAATAGACATTCGTACAATGTATCAGGTGCGATTCGTGCCGCTTCAATAGAAATTTATCTTTTATATTCACCGAAAACTTTTTTACGGTATTTTCGTATATCAAAGCCAGATACGATATCTTTCATCGCAAGGAGGTTTCCGTGAGCAAACGGCTGTATCGTTCGAGAAGTGACTGCACGATCGGCGGTATCTGCGGCGGACTGGGCGAATATTTCGCCATCGATCCGACTTTCATCAGAATCATTGCCGTCATGCTGATCTTTGCCGACGGGGTTGGCTTGATCGCCTATTTAATTGCCTGGATAATTATTCCCCAGAGGCCACAGGAAGTGATTGACGGAAAAGTCGTCGGAGAAGAAGAGACGGCGACTGCGGAGGGAACGAAAGAAGAAACAAAACCTGTTTACGGGTCGTGGAACAGGTATATTCCCGGCGCTATCCTGATTTGTATCGGTGTCTATTTTATGGTCAGGGAACATTTCTGGTGGTGGCATCTGGAGCGGTTCTGGCCGCTGTTGCTCATTGCCGTCGGAATTTATTTGATACTGAAATTCTCGTCCCGCAAGGGCAAGGAGGGAGCCAATGAATCCGGCCAAGTTTAGATGGGGAATACTTTTTATTCTGGCCGGCAGTCTTTTACTGCTTAACAACTTGGGCCGGATGGAATGGTGGGTCTGGAGCGATATCCTGTCTCTGTGGCCTTTACTCCTAATAGCAATTGGCATAGAAAAGATTTTCCAGAATACCAAATTCAGTTTTATCTCCTATCTGTCAAGCATCGCTTTGGCGGGGGCGGTTATCTGGGCCGCTTTGGGCTGTTTCGGGTGGAATTCCTGTTTTGAGTCGTTCGGCGGTCAGACCCGTTATCGAATCGACGATGATAAAGGGGCCAAGAGGATAGTGGCTGATATCGACATGGATGATGACGACATCAATTTGCGCGGGACCGGACGGTATTTGTTTTCATCAACTTATGACGGCAACGGCCGCCCGCCGGAAATCGACTATAAACAAAATGGTGATATCGCCAATTTCAAGATCAACGAACGCGACGGCCGGCATTTCTTTTCGATCCGTCGCGGCGGAGTCGATGGTTTTGATGTTTCCCTCTCAGGCGAATTACCGCTGGTGGTTGACTGTTCCGGCGATGAGTCCAACATGAAACTTGATTTTCGTAAATTGTTGCTGGAAGACTTGACTGTTGATTCCGACGACGGCCGAGTAAGGATTTTTGCCGGGAATCGGGTAGCTTATGTCAAGATGAATCTCAATGGCGACGATCCCAACTATCGTCTTCAGTTTCCGACCAATTCAGGCCTTCGCTTTCAGACCACCGATGAAAAACTCGGCCGCTACCTGACGCGGATCGGACTGATCGAAGAGGACAATTATTTCATCAGTGAAGGCTACGACAGTCTGACGCCGCAATTCGATATCGAACTTTCCGATGATTTGTCGCGTTTGTCGATCAGGTATTACTAAACGCTCATAGATACATAGATTATTTCAAAGACCCTCGGCCAGATAATGGCCGGGGGATTTTTTGTATTTGAACAAAACAGAAATAATACCGTCACAAATATAGTGTAATACTTGACAAAATATAAAATAGGCATTATGTTTATAATGAGGAGGGGTTATGCAAAATATATTGAATAATTGTAAGCCACTTGGTGTATTGTTGTGCAGTGTCATTTTCACTATAATGAGTTGTGATATCTCAGCCAATGAAACAGATGTACAATATGCGACTTTATATAATCGAATAATGCTTGACTTGGATATGTTATATGATCCGCCATGTGCAACAAATGAGCTAACTTATATGGACACTTGTCAGATTCTTGGGCCTAAAAGTCACTCGTCATCATTTTATATTACGGGTCCATCGGGATATGCCGTATTCCACTGGTAATACTTCTATGCGGATCAGGGGAATTTATCAGTAGTCGTTAATGGCATTGACAGTGATGCCGCCTACTGTGCAGCAACGGTGTATAGAGCGAGTGAAATGCTGGCCACGCAGGAAGGCGGAGATTCGTATTTTCAATTGGATGCAGATTTGCCGGCTCTGGATTGGTATTTTGTTATAATTACAACTTACGGTTGTGGGAGTAATGACGATGAAGCAATTGGCGTGCAAATTTCCCACGATCCGCCTGATTATGATTTACTAATATCCAGCTCGTGGGGTGGTCCGCAATATAATGAAAGCCATCCGGATGATGGCGTGTGGGTCGATTTCGTTATAGAGGATGTCGGTAGTGACCCCATTCCATGTGTTGATCTCTCTTACTTCCCTTCCCCCTGTGCTTGCGACTATGACTATGCTTACCCTGTAAACTTTGCCGTTTATGCCGGTCATGGTTTGATCGCAGATTCTTTGGATTATGCTGAATATGTTTGTACCGTAGATACATTTTATATGGGAGACGAAATATCGATAGGTACTTCGTGTGGTGAGTATATCGAGGCCGATTGGGGCGATGCCAGTGAATCATGGAATGTTTTTGTAAAGGCGGACTATCTGAATGAGCTTGATGAGAGCAACGAGAACAATAATTGCTCCCTTGTTGCCGTAATCGATTGGTATCACCATATACATGGGTATGTCCAAGCAGATGATTGGAACTATTTGCCTTCATTGCGCGGTATAAATGGAGTGACGCTCTGGCTGGCGGTTTATCCGGGTCCAGTCCCGATGTACACTACTACTGAATATGATGGAAGCCAGGATGGTTTTTTTGAATTTTGGGTACCACATAGCGCTATATTTGAGGATGCATTTTCAGTTGCATGTGATGTTGATATACAAGGATTGGCCGTGGCCAATGATGTGGATTCTGGTAGGATAGTAGTATTAGAAACTCCCCGTTTTGTCAAGGTCGAAGACTTTAGTGACCCGATAATACTTCGACCCTTTGGATATACAAAGGGTAAAGCTGACACGGCCTTTATTTATACTACACATGATGACAGTGTTTTTGAAGCAGCAGTGAATACAGTTTTTGGAATTGAGGAAGTGAATGAGTTCATGACCCGGGAACTTGAATTAAGCTATACTCTCCCTTTTGTTGATATTTTGGTGTCACAAGAACCGGGTTATTACAGTTACGGTAACGGCATGCATACACTTAATACTAATTTCGTCATAGACTGGCGTAAATTCTATAGTCGCGATATTATTCATGAACTGGGACATTTTGTCCATGAATGTGCGATTCTGCCACGTACCATTGCAGCTTCTTGTGGTACTCACACATGTTATTTATCTACAAATAGACGCTGTGCGATGGCTGAGGGTTGGGCCATGTATTTCAGCGCGATCATTCCTTTTGAAGACCCGACTACTACATTTTGTGATAATTGTTTAAAAACAACGGGATATGAATGCGTGCAAACGCAGTCTATAGAGAGCAATGACTGGCTTGATTACTATATTTATGGAGAAGGTGATGAGGTTGAAGGCGCTATTGCCACCGTGCTTTATGATATGTATGATAGACAGGTGTTCCCATACGCTGTGCAAGATGATTCATTAACCGAGACATTTTCAAATATCTATCATGCTTTGGATTATATTGACAGTCAATACTTGGATATATTTAACTTTGCCTCAGAATACAATAATCATATACAAATACAAAATGAGCCAGATTATGCGGCTCGAATACAACAAATATGTCAGGTCTTGCAAGATAATCTTATAAATGATACATTGGTTTATCTGTGCATGTCATTTATCTGTGGAGATGCGAATGGGGATCGTGTGATTAATGTAGGTGATGTCACATACCTTATGAATTTTATATTTAAGAGTGGCGATCCACCTGAGCCTATGGAAGCTGGTGATGCCAACTGTGATGGCGCTGTCAATATCGGAGATCCTGTTTACATAATAAACTATGTATTTAAGGGTGGTCCGGTGCCATGTTGCCCTTAATATTGAGCTGATTTGACGAAAGAGAGGCGAATGTGAAATATATTATTGTTGCCAGTGTGATGATCGTAGTCTTTTTGGCCTTTGAAAATTATACGATTGCTGACGATGCTATTCGGCATCCGGTTGATTGTTATACTATTCCGAAGGCTAAATGCCATGGCTGTCCTAAAGATTCGGTTTTGGTGGGGCGGATGACGTTTGATCCG
>JAAEQF010000542.1 GCA_024231695.1 FCB group bacterium | reverse complement strand
TTTTTTCTGAAAATCTTTGGGGCTGATTGTTGATTTAAAAACCAACCCCAATGATCAGACCACCCGCCTACTCCAGCGTCAATTCATCCATCAACGCATCCAGATGATATACATCGTCGATCACATACAGCACGTAGCGGATATCGACATTGATCGAACGTGCCACTTCGGAATTAAACATGTAGTCAGCCGTAATGCCTTCATAGTTGCCATCGAAGAGCACTCCGATCAAACGGCCCTTGCCGTCAATTACGGGACTGCCCGAGTTACCACCCGTGGCATCATTAGTAGTCAGGAAATTCACCGGCACATCGTTGATAGGGGCAAAGGCGTAGGCGCTTTTCGGTGCGGTCGGAGCGCTGGCTTTTAACTCTTTCGGTACCATGAACGGATCTTCGCCGGTCTCCTTCGCAATCACTCCGGCTACCGTTGTAAAACACCCGAACTCGGTCGTGTCGCCAACCCGGTATCCATTTACGATGCCGAAGTTCACCCGCATCGTTGAGTTCGCGTCCGGGTACAGA
>JAAEQF010000541.1 GCA_024231695.1 FCB group bacterium | reverse complement strand
CCGCCGGTCGCGAAACCGAAGATTTCATCCGTGGGCTCGACCTGCCCGATCATATTTTGATCGAGATGGTCAACGAATCGGGCGCCTCGATTTATTCCGCATCCGAAGTCGCCCGCGAGGAATTCGCCGACTATGATGTCACCGTGCGCGGCGCTGTCTCGATCGGCCGACGACTCATGGACCCGCTGGCCGAACTGGTCAAGATCGACCCGAAATCGATCGGCGTCGGGCAGTACCAGCATGATGTCGATCAGCCGTCCCTGAAACAGGGACTCGATGATACAGTCGTAAGCTGCGTCAATGCCGTCGGTGTCGAGGTCAACACGGCAAGCAAGCAAATCCTGACCTATATCTCCGGTCTTGGGCCGCAGTTGGCGCAGAATGTCGTCAACTACCGCAACGAGAACGGGCCGTTTAAAACACGCGCCGCCCTCAAAAAAGTGCCGAGGTTGGGCCCGAAAGCTTTCGAGCAGGCGGCCGGGTTTATGCGTATCAACGATGCCGAAAATCCGCTCGACCGCTCGGCGGTGCATCCGGAAAGTTATGGCGTCGTCATGAACATGGCCAAAGACCTCGGTTGTACTGTCGGTGATCTTATGGCCGATGAAAATCTCCGCAAGAAAATAACTCTTGAAAATTACATCACCGACAAGGTCGGTATCCCGACTCTGATCGATATTATGGATGAGCTGGCCAAACCGGGCCGCGACCCGCGCGACGAGTTCGAGGCATTCAGTTTCGATAAGGATGTCCGCACGATGGAGGATCTCGAGGTTGACATGCAGTTGGCGGGTATCGTCACCAATGTCACCAATTTCGGGGCTTTTGTCGATATCGGGGTGCATCAGGACGGACTGGTGCATATCTCGGAGCTGGCCGACAAATTTGTCAAAGACCCGGCCGAGATTGTCAAGGTGCGGCAGCAAGTGACCGTCACCGTCCTCGAGATTGACCTCGACCGCAAACGCATTTCCCTCTCGATGCGCACCAAGCGGTAGAGGGATACGGGTTAATAATTCAATAATGTCAATGTAGGGGCGCACTCATGTGCCTGTCCCGATCTTCGAAGGGTGCGCCCATTTTATTTGTGCCCCACCCCCTTTGGGGTGGGATTTTATAAGACGTACCTACGATTGGAAGAGGGCGTATATCAATGTACAGTATCACCACATCCTTTACAGATTATATCATAACATCCTTTACAGTTTTGGCATATTATCTTTCTGGATATAAGGAGGTAAGATATGCCGTGGAAATGTGTCGATGTCATGGAAGAGCGAATAAAGTTTATATTTCTGGCCCTTCAGAAGGGGGCTAATTTCAGCCGTTTATGTTATAATTTTGGTATCAGCCGACCGACCGGATATTTGTGGCTGAATCGTTATCTGGAATCCGGTAGTTTTGCCGCTGTCGGGGAGTTATCGCGGCGTCCTCACCATACGGCTAATAAGACATCCCGGGATCTCGAGAGCCGCGTTATAGCCCTTAGGCGGAAACATGGCTGGGGAGCTCGGAAGTTGCGGGAATTGTTGTTGCGTGACGGTCTGGATATGAAAGAGGCGACTATCAACCGGATACTGAAACGAAACGATTTGATAAAACCGGAGGATTCACATCGCCCGGCACTTAAACGTTTTGAGCGCGAACGACCCAACGAATTGTGGCAGATGGACTTCAAGGGTGATTACAAGGCTGACGAGGGCCGCTGTTATCCACTCTCGCTACTGGACGACTGTAGTCGATTTGCGGTTGGCCTGTATGCACTCTCAAGGCAAAATACACCGGTGGTTTATAACAGCCTCGTCCACGCATTTGAAACATATGGTGTTCCCGAGGCGATGCTGATGGACCATGGGGTGCCGTGGTGGAGTACTACCAATGGTCATGGACTAACTCGACTTTCCGTCAGATTAGTGAAACAAGGGATAAAACTTCGATTTAGTGGTGTCCGTCACCCTCAAACCCAGGGTAAGGTGGAGCGGTTTCATCGAACACTTGAACATGCCGTCAACCATCACGGGAAGCCAACTTCAATGTCCGGATGGAAACAGATGTTTACTTATTTTATCGATGAATACAACCGGATCCGGCCCCATGAGGCGTTGCAGATGGATGTTCCCGCCAACCGATACAAACCGAGTCCCAAAGCCTATAATCCGAATCCCCCCGAATGGGAATACCCCTTGGGATCAACGGTTAAACGACTTAATCCGCAAGGCTGTTTCGATTATCGCCACCGCCGACTATTTGTCTGTGAAGCCCTGGGTGGTGAAAGAGTTCAAATCCAAAAAACCGATAATAAGTTGCTGGTCAAATTTAGAAATGTGTATATTAGAGAAATAAATACAAAAAATGGGAGATCCGTTTCTTTGCTGACCCCAGTCTTAAAAACCTAAAGTGTAAAGGATGTCCTGATACATCCTGTAAACCATGTCCTGATACTGTACATTTCAATACGCCCCTACGCCATCATCCAACCATAAGGGCACGAGGCCCGTGCCCGTTCTTCATATCGCCACTCAAGGCTCGCGTAGGTCAAGCCTCTCCGAGGCTTGACGTCAAATCTCGAAAAGATTTGACCTACTCATCGAGAAGAACAAATGAATCGGGTATCTCGAAACCATCGGGGAATATGGTGGCTTT
>JAAEQF010000540.1 GCA_024231695.1 FCB group bacterium | reverse complement strand
CTAACATTTGAAACCTTATTTATCACACTGTTTTCTGCTTCAGTTTCGATGTAAGGACTGCCAGAGATGTGGAAAGCTGTTCGTTCTCGACTATCACATTATCCGGAATATTGAGTTTAACCGGCGCGAAATTCCATATCGCTTTAATACCGCCCCGAACCATCCTGTCCGCGACATCCTGTGCATCGGCGGCCGGAACGGTAATGATACCGATATTTACATTCATTCGTTCCGCAAGACCGGTTATTTTTTCTATATCGTAAACTTCATAACTATTTATCTCCGTACCGATTTTCCGTGAGTCGTTGTCAAATACTGCGACAATATCCACGCCGTAACCGCGGAATCCTTCATACCCGAGAATCGCAGTCCCGAGATTGCCGGCGCCGGCCAGATAAGCGGAACTTGTATTGTCCCAGCCAAGGAATGATTCGATCAAACTGATAAGATTATCAATTACATATCCGACTTTCGGTTTGCCGATGACACCGGTAAACTGCAGATCCTTCCTGACCTGGATCGGATCGAGACCGAGTTTAGCGGCAATTTCCCGGGACGACACAATGTCCCTTCCTCCG
>JAAEQF010000539.1 GCA_024231695.1 FCB group bacterium | reverse complement strand
CAGTTGGAAAATTATGATTCTCAAGTTTTGCTGACAGGATTATTTTCAAGAATTTGTTCTGCTGTAAAACAATTTTGCAAATTGTTTGGAATGCCCCATCCACTTCATCCTATCGGGACTTTGAAGTGTTTGCCCCTTAATAACTTAATGGTATTTCAGAAACCGGGTTTTTTTGAAAAACCCGGTTTCTCATTGAATTCGCAGGTCTGACTACAGCACCACTTTTTAAATTCGTCCCCCCTTTTCGCTCGGCTTTAATGCGGAGTTAAGAATCTGGACAGCAACTGGAGTACAAAGGCGGAATGGTTGATGCCTGAGCATCCATATTAAAAGCCATTTATTGATACCTTAAAATCCATGCTGGAAAGAGGCCTTTGTCAGCATTCAAGTACCTGCAAATGAAATGCGGAGTTAAGAATCCGGACAGCAACCGGAGTTGACTCCACGCAGACAAACCAAGGTTTGTACTCCATTTTAAACATCCTGGCAGAGCATCACTGTCCCTGCTGGATTGCTAAATCCGGCCTTGGTCATCGTTTCGGCCATTGAAATCTTAATCT
>JAAEQF010000538.1 GCA_024231695.1 FCB group bacterium | reverse complement strand
TGTACTTGATATTGTCAGATCTCCACTTATCGTCTGACTTTCGAAATCTGTTGCATCTGATATTAATATCCGACCTAACCCTTGCGTTGTATCATTCACGTCACTTATCTCACTTAATGATACTGCACTTGCTTGAATTGCTGCTAATCCTGTTCCAGTTATCGTGATGTCTCCGTTTAATACAATACTTTCAAAATCTGTTCCGTCGGCGACTAACAAATACCCTGCTGTTATTGTTGCACTTGTTACATCTGTTAATCCTGTTAAGTATGTTGCCCCTGTTGTACAGAACATTTGTCCATCTGCGGCTAATGTACAATCTCCAGCTATTTCTTGACTCTCAAAATCTGTTGCGTCGGATATCAATAATCGTCCTAACCCTTGTGTTGTATCATTTACATCACTTAATTCTGTTAATGATAATTCGTTTGTTTGAATATACATTACACCTGTACTTGATATTGTCAGATCTCCACTTATCGTCTGACTTTCGAAATCTGTTGCATCTGATATTAATATCCGACCTAACCCTTGCGTTGTATCATTCACATCACTTATTTCACTTAATGATACTGCACTTGCTTGAATTGCTACTAATCCTGTTCCGGTTATTGTGATGTCTCCATTTAATACAATACTTTCAAAATCTGTTCCATCGGCGACTAACAAATACCCTGCTGTTATTGTTGCACTTGTTACATCTGATAATCCTGTTAAGTATGTTGCTGCATCTGCTCCTGTACAGAACATTTGTCCATCTGCTGCTAATGTACAATCTCCTGTTATTGCCTGACTCTCAAAATCTGTTGCGTCTGAGATCAATAACCGTCCTAACCCTTGCGTTGTATCATTCACATCACTTAACTCTGTTAACGACAATGCATTTGTTTGACTATACATTGTTCCTGTGCTTGATATTGTTAAATCCCCATCTATTGTCTGACTTTCAAAGTCTGTTGCGTCTGAAATTAATATCCGTCCTAATTCTTGCGTTGTATCATTCACGTCACTTAACTCTGTTAACGACAATGCATTTGTTTGAATATACGCTGTACCTGTACTCGATATTGTTAAATCTCCATCTATTGTCTGACTTTCAAAATCTGTTGCATCTGAAATTAATATCCGTCCTAATTCTTGCGTTGTATCATTTACA
>JAAEQF010000537.1 GCA_024231695.1 FCB group bacterium | reverse complement strand
TTTTCCGAGAACCTGTCGAGACGAAGTATCCCCGCTTCGCCTGTGGCGAAATAGATATTTCTATCATCGATTGCAATGGAATTCACTGTTCTTGCCGGGCAGAAACTAACCCAATCCCCCTCAATATAACCATGTCTGGCGGTATTTGCATACTGCCAGAGCGTAAATAAAACGAATATTATAGAAAAAACTATTCGGGTTTTAATCATCAAACCTTATCCAGAGCTGACTTCAGATCATCGATGATATCGTCAACATGCTCCAGACCTACTGATAATCTGACTAAACCGGGAGTGATTCCCGTTTCCAATAAATCTTTTTCCGAATATGAAGAATGCGTCATGCTTGCCGGATGCTG
The DNA here is from genome assembly GCA_024231695.1 of FCB group bacterium. Lineage (GTDB taxonomy): Bacteria > Zixibacteria > MSB-5A5 > GN15 > JAAZOE01 > JAAEQF01. The sequence goes on along the minus strand of JAAEQF010000537.1, from coordinate 1,078 downwards.
AATCAAAGTATCGACATCACCCAAACTCACTGCCAGAGTACAGACATGAACCGAATCCATCACTGTCCGTCCGGCATTTTTACCACCTTTCAAATCGAATGATATCATCCCGCCGTCTCCGGTCATCTGCTTCTGCCCTAATTCATATTGAGGATGCGATTTTAATCCGGGGTACCATATACGGTCGATAGCAGGATGTCCTTCGAGGAATTCCGCCACCTTCTTAGCGTTTTCGCAATGCCTGTCCATGCGGACATGCAGAGTCTTAATCCCACGCAGTAAAATCCAGGCGTTGAAAGGGGAGAGGATGCCGCCCGTGTCGACTAAAACATGAAACAGCTTGTCAAAATACTTTTCGTCGAATGTTATCAGTCCCGCAACCAGATCGCCGTGTCCGCCGAGGTATTTGGTAGCGGAATGCATAACGATATCCGTGCCGAATTCTCTCGGTTTCTGCAGATACGGTGTCTGGAATGTGTTGTCAACTACCGAAAGGATATTGTGCTTTTTGGCGATATTGGATATCGCTTCTATATCGATTATCTTCAATGTTGGATTTGCCGGGGTCTCGATAAATATCAGCTTGGTAGTATTATCGATTGCTGCTTCAACTTCATCCAATTTTGTACAATCCACCCACCTGAAATCAATTCCCGATGTAGCCATAGTATTGCGAATTAATCCGTTGGTGCCGCCGTAAATCGTATCAGATATTACAATTGATTCACCCGGTCCGGCATAACCGATAAAAATAGCATATATCGCCGCCATACCGGAGCTGAAGGTTAATGCATGACTATATCCCTCAAGCGCCGCAATCTTATCGCACAACAGATGCGTGGTCGGATTCCCGATACGAGTATAGATAAATCCAGCTGTCGGATCTTTAAAGAATTCCGCCCCCTGATCAGCATTTTTAAACGCGAATGTCGATGACGGATGAATAGGCGGAGCGATACCGCCGGTAGCCTCGTCAAGCTTATGATCCCCATGGACTACGAGGGTTTCGTAATGTTCATTCATATTGGTTTTATCATCACTCATAACAGTATCCTTTCACTAATATAACTTTTTATGA
>JAAEQF010000536.1 GCA_024231695.1 FCB group bacterium | reverse complement strand
CGCATATGGGTTTGTTTCAGGCGGGGCCTGCTTTTGGCTGTCGCCATTATTCCCAATCTCCAGTGTGCGGGCGAAGCCCGAACCGAAAACGCACGAGTGCGTGGGTTTGTTTTGGGCTTTATATGCCTCTTCCCACTGTTCTGACCCATTTGTATAAATTCGCGCATATTTATAGACTCCCGGTTTTGGGGTTATATCAGAGCGGACAGGGTCAGGGTCAGGGGTGATTTGATAGTGAAATTGGTGGCGGAGCCACTTTTTGGCTGTCGCGTGTATGACCTGAGTTAAGAATCCTGCGTCTAAAGACGCAGGCCACCCGGCTCTAAGTGGGGTACCGACTTGCCAAATAATAAAGTATTGTATATATATCACACTAAGACCTCCCGGTCGGGAGGTGTAATACTCAGGAGTAATATCATGTCCAATACTCGCAACATCTCGATTTTACTGTTAATCATCATGCTATCGGCTGTTTGGACTGAAAGTCAGGCAAATACCTTCGGCAAATTATTCACGGGATTTGTGAAAAAACTCCCAGCCCCGGCCAAGCTTTCTTTCAATGAATTCTTAATCCCCTTAGTGCCCAAACCGGGAACAATCATTGCCGCAGGAACATTTGAAACGTCGGTCAATAATTGGCTATGGGAAAATGATAATTGGCGTAGGTTCTTTCCAGAATTGGATCAGCAGTTCGAAAGCCGAAACTATCTGTTGCCCTGGACTTCGGAGACTTATCGTTATGCCTTTAACAAAGGCCAAGAATTCCGGGAGAAATACAAAGAATGGGGAAAAGAAAAATGGCCCCGTGATACTATGAAGAGATTGATATTTCATTTGTTGAAACCGATAGAAATATGTGATCCGCTTGATCCGGTTTCGGTTGTGGCTGGCATAATGGATTCCATAGTTATAATTGACATCCAAAAGCACATCAGCCAATCGTACAGTTCATACCTGGATAGTCCGCAAGATGTAAATAGTGAACCTTTCATCGTCTATTTTGCTTTGGTTCCGACCGCTTGTGGATATGCGGCAGATTATCAACTGGGTCTACGTTACATTGAGCAATTCACAATTGGTGCGAAAATGGATATGATATATTACAGTTCTATTCCGCTTTATTTGAGAGTGGCGAATGATATAACGCCCGAATTACAGGACGATCTGAGATTCCTGCCCGTGTATTTTGCTTTTTCCGAAAATGACGGCAATGATATGAAAATAAAGCTGGTTATTGAATCTCTGGCTGATGAATTTCAAGAGCCTAAATCCTTGTTGGAATTCAATCGGACGCTCGATTTTAAAAAGAATGCCTTTCGCTCAGGAAGGAAACTATAATACAGTATATCAGCGAGTAGGGTAGAGGCCTCTGGCTTCTGCCAACCCAATAAACCCACAGCAAGCTGTGGGGCACCCAGCATGGTATCCCGAATTAATGGTTATGTATTCTTCACTTGTTTTATAATTAGATGTTTAGCCATTTCAGCCTGCCCCTCATGCCACTGACCATCCCATGCAATATCTATGACAATTTCATCCGATTTAGCCCCATCAGCAGCAACGGCAACATATAATCTTAATTTACAGGCATCAGTCCACTGTCGTTTAAGACTATTTGGAGTAAACCTAACTTGAAGATTAATACCGTTGCCTGGCATTATTCGGAGATAAATCACATATCCGATCAGGGCCAATTTCTGGCAAATTAGTATATTGAGCTCCAAACTGCCATAAAAGTGGTATTGGGCCGGTATCTAACATATGCTGCCATTGTCCGTCTGGACCCGGTTGTTCAACTTGATTAAGATATACAATTGCATTTTTTGCTATTGCCCAACTTCTGGCATTAGATGCAACCAAATGGTAATATCGAGCGGGTGTAGTATTGGATAGCTTTGTAAATTCTCCATGCGTGTTTCGAAGTTTGATGGATAGCCGAGGAGCGGCCCAAAGCGATTTTATAAAATCGCCCCAAATAGCGATTATTGCTATTACAATGGTGCCAACGGCTGCAGATATTTGCACAACGAGCTGCCAAGTTTCATACTCACTCATATATAATGCTCCAGCTTGATAATAGTTGATTATTATATAATATAGATATTACATCAAAAAGTCAATACTTCTGAAACCACAATTAATATTGCCTCACGCCTGCACAGCGAAGTCTTCGAGGATGAGTTTTAATATCTTAAGCGTGGCGCTTTTGCCGTGGTCGCCGAGTTCCAGTGGTGGGCCGGAACAGGAAGGACAGCCAGTCGTACAGACACAGCCGGTCAGATGATCGCGGCAGGCTTCGAAGATACCCGGAGCCATGCCATATAATTTCTCAGCAAAACCGACACCACCGGGGACGTTATCATAAATATATAAAGTCGGTGCGCCGGTAAACGGATCGCGCACGCGTGAGATGGCCCGGATATCGCGCGGGTCGCACATCAACCAGAGCGGCGCGATTTTCTGCAGAACATTGGCCACACCGCGAAGGCCGCCGCCGATATTCTTTTCGGTCAGGTTGCCGGTTACGGCAAAATCCTGCGGGAAACGATACCAGAAAGCGGTCGTGTGCATTTCCTGTTCCGGTAGAGCCACCGGCCCGGAACCGACGTTTTCGTGAGTATGGAATTTGACTTTCTTGAACAGCACGACAACTCTCGTCAGGGCAATATCGCCGTGACCGATGACGGGGTAGGCATCGACCTCAACGGCTTCATCGGGAGAATCGCAGAGAGGAGTAAGCTCCTTTTCCTCGTCGGCTTCCAGCATTTTCAGATCGGTTTTGGATTCGGCGTCGGTATAATAATCGACTTTGACTTCCTGCACATGCGCCCGGCGGCCTTCCCAGTCCAGTTTCATGACCTGAAAAGTCTGCGCTCCGTGAATGTAGATCGCCTCGGGATGCAATAGTTCCGGGGTGGCGAAATAGTCAACCTCGCCGATGACCCGGTCTTTGTCGCTGATATTTAAAATAACAAAATTCTCGGGCGAAGCTGACCGCAGGGAAACCTCGTTGGCCGGGTAGATGTCGGACGACCAGTAGTATTTGTCACCGGAACGGCGGACGATCCGTTTTTCTTCGAAATAATCTAAGATCTCATCGGCCGGTTCGGGGCCGATCTTCTCGCCCATCCAAACCGGAAGTTCGAAGGCGGCGCATTTAATATGGCTGGAACGAATAATCAGGTTATCGGGATCAATAATCCCTTCTTCGGGCGAACGGTGGAAGAAATAATCGGGATGACTCATCAGGAATTGCGGCAGGGGAGACGACGTCGCGACCATGATCGCCGCCGAAACGCCGGCTTTGCGCCCGGCTCGACCGGCCTGTTGCCAGACCGAGGAGATTGATCCGGGGTAACCGCACATAATGCTGACATCGAGTGAACCGATGTCGATACCGAGTTCCAGGGCATTGGTGGAAACCACGCCGGTGATTTTTCCGTTGCGGACGCCTTCTTCGATAGCCCGGCGTTCGTTGGGCAGATAGCCGCCACGATACCCGGCGATTTCGATACCCCGGTCGAACTCTTTTTTGAATCGTTCACGCAGATAAGTCAGGATAATCTCGACTTGCACCCGGTATCGTCCAAAAACGATCGTCTGGATATTTTGCTTGATGAAATGCGAAGCCAGACGGACGGCCTCGTTGACGGCTGACCGGCGCAGACCGAGTTCGGGGTTGATGACCGGCGGGTTATAGAGGATGAAATGTTTTTCTCCGGCAGGCGCGCCATTGTCGTCTATTTTTTCCACCGGAGCTTCGATCAGTTTCGAGGCGAGTTCGGCGGGGTTGGCGATAGTTGCCGAACAGCAGATAAACTGCGGGTCGCTTTCATAAAAATGACAGATGCGCCTAAGTCTTCTAATCAAATTGGCCAGATGCGAGCCGAAAATTCCCCGGTATTGGTGGACTTCGTCGATGACGATATATTTCAGATTTTCAAACAGCTTGATCCATTTGGTGTGATGGGGCAGGATTCCGGCGTGAAGCATGTCCGGGTTGGTCACGACCACGTGCCCGGCCGAACGGATAGCGCGGCGGGCGTCCTGCGGGGTGTCGCCGTCAAAAGTGTAGGTTTTTATATCGGCCCCGATATCGGTGACCACGCCATGCAGTTCATCCACCTGATCGGCCGACAGGGCTTTGGTTGGAAAAAGATAAAGAGCCCGTGCTTCGGGGTCTTTGAGAATATTGTTGAGAACCGGCAGATTATAGCAGAGGGTTTTGCCTGATGCGGTGGGAGTGACGACGACGACGTTTTTGCCGGCCTGGATTTTTTCGATCGCTTCAGCCTGATGCGAATAGAGTGAATCAATACCGCGCTGTTTCAAAGCGTCAATCAAACGGCGGTCAATGAATTCTGGGAAAGGGCGGGTTTTGGCCGGACGGGGTGAAATCGTTTCCCAGTGGACAATGCCGCCGGCTGTTTCGGGATCGGTACGCAGTGCCTCAAGAACCTGCGGAAGATTCATCGGATGTAGACCTTTTGCAGTTTTTGCAGACAAACATCGCACATGCGCGTCGATTTGTCATCAATATCCATCATCTCGTCAGAATTGAAATTGACGCAGACCGGATTGGAGCAGGGGGGGATGGAATACAATCTCGACATCTGCCTGACGACTTCCTTGTAAAGGCGGGGATACATTTTAGTGTCGTCCTCGGGCAGGCCGTAGAAATCCTGACGAAAATGGAAAAGTGAAATAACGGCGGTACTGGACAAATCGTCGGCGTAGCCCAGAACGTAATGGGCGTTGGGCAGATAGAGGTCCTCTTCGCAGATGCCGATGATGGTTTCCCGATTGTTGGCTTTGACTCGTTCCAGTTTGGATAGGATTATCCGGGCGTAATACTGACTACGAGTTTCGTTGTAAGCCTCGGTCGGCATACGCATACCCTTGAGTATATCCACGCCGCGATTGAACAGGCCGCCGAGGGTTCCAGCCAGGCGGTTGACCATGGCCAGGTCGGCCTCGCCCAGTGGAGCTATAACTATCTTTGCTTTCAATAGTGCCATCTCAATCGGCCAGGAAAAAACGATCAGTTGATCCGGTGGGTGAGATTTTCATTTCGATTTTGGCGGCACATTTCGGACACCAACCGACAAAAGCCGTTTTCTGCTTATTTATGAAAATCCGCGAATAAACATGACAGCATCGAAAATAAATTCCCACAAACGGGCGCATGTTTTTTCCCTTTTCCTCCATATTCCTCCATGTTCACACCGCTCAATATATCAATCGCCAACGGCAGTTCCAAGGTTTTAATAAGTCGACCAGGCCGCCTGTAAATTTATAAAAAGCGTACTTGGCAGAGTATCACTTTTTATGACTTTTCTCAAAATCTATTATGATGGGCACCGACGAAGAACAGCCGATACGGGCGGCTCCGGCTTCGATCATGGCCATGGCCTCTTCGGCAGTTTTTATTCCTCCGGCCGCCTTGACCTTGATCCGGCCCTGACTGCAATTGGACATTTGGAGGATATGTTCAACTGGAGTGGCGCCAAAAAAACCCGTGGCACTTTTTACAAAATCGGCTCCCGAATCGATCACCGCCTGTACCGCTTCGGGGAGCATGTCGGTTCCCAAAAGCGGCGTTTCGATTATTACTTTGGTTATCATTGAAGGAGACACAGCCTTTTTAACGCGAATGAATTCATCAGAGGCAACGGAGAATTCTCCGGCCATAAGCGCTCCGATATTGGCCACGATATCGATTTCATCGGCGCCGTCGTTTTCGGCTGCCATAGCTTCGGCGATTTTTATATCGGTGCGGTTTGCCCCCAGAGGAAAGCCGATCACGCTACCGACTTTTATGTCACTGCCCTCAAGTATTTGGGCGGCTCGGCTGACATAGGCCGGGTTGACCATGACCGAGTAGAAACCATATTCGCGCGCCTCGCGGCAGAGGTTTTCGATATCTTTCAGATACGCCTGAGGTGCAAGCAGCGTGTGATCTATATACCGATTAAGGTTCAAGGCAAAATCTCCTTCAGGAAAGACTTTCCCGGTAATGTCCGTTTGATATTGAAAATATCAGCAATGGTTCGGCCGGTGTCGGCAAATGTATTTCTGGTGCTGAGGTTTATATTCGGCGGCATTTGCGGGTAATAAACCAGAAGAGGAACATACTCACGACTATGATCGGTTGAGGGCGTTGTCGGATCACATCCGTGATCGGCGGTTATTATCAACAAATCGTTTGGGGTTAGCAGAGAAAGAAGTTGCCCCAGTTGAGCGTCGAATTTTTCCAATCCACGGGCGAAGCCTTCGCAATCGTTGCGATGACCCCAGAGAGTATCGAAATCCCCCAGGTTGACCATTATCAAACCGGATCGAAAAGACGGTATCGCTTCAAACAGGTTATTCATGTTGTCTTCGTTGCCGGAAGACTTGATATGCCGACTGAATCCGCGTTCGGCCATGAGGTCATAAATTTTGCCGATACCCAAGACTTCGTTGCCCGCTTCAATCATGGTTTCGGTGATAAACGGCTCGGAAGGTTGTAGCGAGAAATCTTTTCTTCGCGAAGTGCGGACAAACGAGCCGGGGCGACCCGTAAACGGTCGGGCTATAATTCGGCCTACTCCATGCGGTCCGGTCATTATTTCACGGGCGATTCGGCAAAAACGATAAAGCTCATCGGGTGGGGTAATATCTTCATGTGCTGCGATCTGAAAAACCGAATCGGCCGAGGTATAGACAATTAAATCACCGGTGTCGAGATGCCTTTGACCCAATCGATTGATTATTTCGGTACCTGAGGCCGGTTCATTGCCGATAATATTATGCCCGCAACGGTTTTCGAAAACGGTGATAATCTCTTCGGGAAATCCTTCGGGGTAGAGTGGAAGAGGAGCTTTGAGAACGACGCCGAAATGCTCCCAGTGGCCGCTGGTGGAGTCTTTCCCGGCCGACGCTTCGGCCATTTTCCCGAATGCCGCCTGTGAAGAAACATCGTTGTCCAGGCCGGGTATGGCTGCTATTTTTCCCAGACCCAAACGGTTAAGATGCGGTAGAGATAATCCGCCGACAACCTCAGCAGTGTTAGGCAAAGTCGCCGAACCGGAGTCGCCGTATAGCTCGGCATCGGGAAGCTCGCCGACACCACAGCCGTCGAGGACAATAAAAAAAACCCGCATGAATCTGGTCATGCGGATTAAGCTAATTAGTTCGAGCCTTT
>JAAEQF010000535.1 GCA_024231695.1 FCB group bacterium | reverse complement strand
GGCTTTCGACCTGAAATCGTTCCATGATCGTCTGCTGGCCGAGGGTTCGATTCCGGTATCCCTGATCAAAAACAAGATGTTGAGGTAATGCCTCTCAAATTCATTCATGCCGCCGATTTTCATCTCGGAGCCGATTTACGCCGCTTGGGTTCGGATGAGCTGATCGAAACTTTGCGCGAGGCGCAATTTGGGGCGCTGGAAAAAACGTTGGCGGCGGCGGTTGAACAGCAGGTTTCGTTCGTTCTCATCTGCGGCGATCTTTTTGACAGTCGTTTCCCTAATGCTGATATTATCGAAAAAACCCGAAAGCTGCTTTCGCGCTTTTCATCCGTTCCGGTGTTTATCCTTCCCGGCACTCACGATTTCCTCAGCGACGATTCGGTTCTGGCCGGTAATGTGTTGACGGCCGGGATCGACAATATTGTTGTCTTAAACGATAAGGTTCAATCTCCATATTTGCTTCCAACCGATGATTGCCGGTTGTATTTCCTGGCCAATCGCTCCAACCGGTCTGCTTTTTCACCGCTGGCGGAATGTCGAATTGTCGAGGGATGCTGCCATAATATCGCTTTGGGACACGGTTCCTTGAGTCTGGGCGGTCTTGGAGTCGATTATGATTATCCGCTCGATCCTAAGGATATTGAAAAAAGCGGTTTCGATTATATTGCCCTGGGACATTGGCATAAACCTCGGCTGGAAAAACTGGGGAAATCAACCCTGGCCTATTCCGGTATCCCGCAACCACTTGGCTTTTCCGACCCGGAAAACGGATCGGTCAATATTGTAACCATCGGTGATAATGGCGACGTAAATATCGACAGGGTAACAACTTCAACCGTGATTTTCAAGTCTGTTTCGGAGCGGATTTATCATCCCCGGCAGTTGATTAATTTGTTGGAAACGGCGGCTGATAATAACTGTATCTTAAAGATCGACCTGGAATATTCCGATAAATTTAAAGAGTATACGGAAATTGAAACTATTATTGATAAAGCCCGTTCGAGGTATCTTTTGATTAATGCAGATAATTCATATCCTAATAAACCTGCGGCGCTTCCTGAGCGGGATTCTCGGGAAGAGTCCAATCTGTTGATAGATAATTTTTTAACCGAGCTGGATCGTTTGAAGGAGACCGACAGTCCTCAGCGAGCCGGGCTGTATGAGAAGGCTGCCGAGTTGGGTTTGAAAATCATAAGGGGAGAGGCATGACCGACGAAAAGGTTATTCTCCACTCCCTAAGGATGGAAAATTTCGGTTGTTTCGATGATCATCGGATCAACTTCGAGCCCGGCCTGAATCAGCTGGTCGGCCCCAATGAAAGCGGAAAAAGCACGATTATCAAGGCTTTGTTCACGGCCATATTCGAAGACGGCGGGACGCGCAAAAGGACAGTCTCCTCATTGACCAGTTGGTCGCAGAAAAGCCCGATCCGATTGACACTTGTCTTTGCTATCGGCGAAAAGGAATTCACTCTCGCCCGTAGTTATGGCGACGGCCGGGATCTTATGACCGATTCAGATGGGATTAAATACGAAGGGAAGGCAATAGGGGAGAAGTTGGCCGTTTATTTCGGTACCAGTGACCGCAATCTGTTTGAATCGGTGTTCTGCTTCGATGCCGACAGCCCGAAATCATTGGAGCGTCACCGAGACAAATTGAAATCGGCATTGGAGAAACCTGTTTTTTCCGGTTTTGATCGTATCCGCGCCGACAACTATTTGGAAGAAGAAATCAAGAAGATCGACAATCCTCGGGCCCACGGCCCCCGCCGACTGGATATTATAGACGAGCAGATGAGACATTACATACAGGAGAAGAACCGGCTTGAAGAGCAATTGGCAAACCTGAGGAAAAGCGAAAATGAACTGGAGAAGGCCCGCGAGGCGGGAAAACAATTCGAAGTGGATATTACCCTCTTGGAAAAAACAACCGCCGGAGCGGATGCTTATCAAAAACTGGATACTCGGATGGCCGGTTTGGAAGAACGTCTGCAGAGTCATTTGAGCAGTTTTTCCCGGGCCGAGCAGGTTTCGGAAGATTTGGAAAAGCTGGAACGGGAAATCGAAAATATCCTGGTTCCCGAAACAGAAGAATTCGATAAGATTGTCGCCACTCGCGAAACGCTGGAAAAGGCGGTCGAAGTCTCCAAGCGAACAATGGATGATTTACTCGGTGAACGCCGGCGGGCTAATCATTCGTTTTTGTCGGTAACCCTGGTTCTGGCTCTGGCCTGTTTTGTATATATTCTCCAGATCAATGGCTATTTTCAATCCGAGGCGGTTTCCGGATTTATTCCCTACACGGTTCCGGTGATGGCTTTTATCTGGATGGTCAGGATCTGGTTCTATCTTGCGCAGGGCCGTAAAAAGAAAAAATCCACGATCATTTTCCGCGAACGGGTCAATTCTCTGGATGCATTTTACGCCGGTTTGAACGAGACCTTTCAAATTCAGGCGGCCGATCCGATAAGAGCGCTGGGCGAGGCGATTAATCGCCGGGAGGCTCTCGGTATCAGTATCCAGAATCTGACCGATACGATGCGGATGCTCTCGGACGGCAAAGGCAAGGAACATCTTGAAGAAAACAAGATAAATCTTGAAGAGGAAGTGTCACAGATCAATCGCGAGTTGTCGCCTCTGGTCGAATTTGCCGCCGCCTCGAATTCCCTGCCTGATCTGAAGGAGCAGTTGACATCCAAACGAGTCCGCTATAATGCTCTGCGCGAGCAACTGGCGTTACTTGACGAACGCTGCAAAGCCATCGAACCGCTGGAGCAGAACATCGTTATTATCAACGACGAACTGGAAACTCTCAAGCGGTTACACCGAGATATAAGCGATCATCTGGAAGCGTTGAAAATCGCCCGAGCAGCCCTTAATCGTGCCGCGGACGGCATGATTACGCGGACTTTTACTCTTTATGGCGAGGACGCCTCTCTTCATTTGAGCGAACTGACCGACGGGCGTTACAGCCGACTCCGATTCGGCGAAGATACTCATGTCTTCGAAATACGGATCGATGAAAATAAAGACTGGCGCCAACTGGGTGATTATCTGTCTTCGTCCACTCGCGATACCGTATATCTGGCTTTGCGTCTGGCGGCCATGGATCGCTTATCACAGGGATTTTCAGCACCGGCCATCTTCGATCAGGCTGATTCGCGCCTAGATGGCGACCGACGAAAAAACTATCTGACCATTTTGTCTCGTCTGGCCCGGAACCGCCAGGTTCTTCACGTTGCCGTTAGACGCTCGGACAGCATCAAGGAAGCTCATGTAATCGATTTGGGCGGAATGGTTCGCGAATCGGCCGGAGAAGCTTCTTCGCACTGAAATTTTTTGTTTTTTTCACTCCGACAATTATTATATTATCCGTCTATGGCAAATAAAACTATATGGGCTCCATGGCGTTCCGACTTCATTCTGGGTGAAAAAGAAAAAGGGTGTGCCTTTTGTAATCTGGTTCGGGAAAAGAAACTCGCTTTCCGGAATCTGCTTCTGTATCGCACCGAGAAGTCATTTATCGTCATGAATAAATTCCCTTACAATGTCGGTCATCTATTGGTGGTTCCCAACCGGCATATCGGCGTTCTGGAACGGCTGACCGAACGCGAATCGGGTGAATTGATGGAACTCAGTCAGTTGGCCCTCAAGGTGATGAAGGCCACTATCAAGCCGGAGGCTTTCAATTTGGGTATGAATCTGGGCCGATCGGCCGGTGCCGGGATACCGCGCCATCTACACATGCATATTGTCCCCCGCTGGACCGGCGATGCCAATTTCATGCCTATTGTGGGTCAGACGCGGGTTCAGTCGATACCAATGGATTTGATATATAAAACTCTGGCGGAGGGATTTGCCAAAGTATGAATCCACGTCGCATGCCAACCAAGGCCGAGTTGATCAGGCTGCAGAAGCTTTACCGCACTGACAAGCGTATTGCCGAAACCCTGGGCAACGGCGTTACCGAACATCTGGTGGCCTATTGGCGGCGCAAAAAGGGGATACCGACTTATTCGTTTCCCAAGTTTTCGGTTAAAGAGATTCGGGAAGTTTGGGATCGGTTCGGCGATGATTTTCATGCTGGTATGGAACTGGGCCTGTCTAAAGCTGCCTTTTATAACTGGCGGCGTAGATACAAAATAACCCGGAAGCCGGCGGCTCTAAAGTTGGAGCAGTTGTCGCTGGAACTGTTCACCGGCGATACGCCCGGCCGTAAAAGGCTGGGAAGCGGACACCAGACCATTGTCCAGAAGGTCCTGTCTCGAAGCGCCGATTGCAAAAGCGTCGATATCGGACAGGAAGTGGAAATCGAACCGGAGATGGTTATTGCCGGCGATTCAGTAGATGAAGTCATCGAAGGTTTCAACCAGACCGGAACAACTTATGTCTGGAACCCCGCCCGGGTTTTGATCCCGCTGGACGGGACGATCCTTTCCACTGCATCCGGTGAGGCCGGGCGATACAAATCACTACGCGATTTTAGTCGTATGCAACAGATTCAAAATACCTTTGAACTGGGCGAGGGTGATGGCTTTCAGGTAGCGCTTGAAAAGGGTTTGGTTTTACCGGGTCAAGTGATTCTGGGGTGTGACAGGACGATATTTGCCTGTGGTTGCCTGGGTGTGTTGACTTTCAAACTGTCTGCTTCCGAAACGGCGCTGGTGTGGGCTGAGGGTAAAGTAGGATTGAGCGTTCCAGAAACTGTGCGTGTCAATCTGACCGGACGTCTTTCCCGCGGCGTATTTTCCCGCGATGTGGCCCATCATATTGTGGCTCAAACCCAAACGGCCGATATGACCGGCAAGATAATCGAATTTTATGGAACAGCGATCGATCAAATGTCGATTTCGGAACGGTTCACACTTTGCTCCATTTTGCATGATACAGGTTGTATCGGCGTGGTCTGCCCCTACGATGCCACCACCCGGCGCTATATAAATCCGCGGGCTCGCAAACCGTTTACTCCGGCTCTGGCCGACCGCAACGCCGTTTATGCCGCGGAGTTTACATTTGATCTAAATATCATGAAAGCGGTCGTATGCGGCCCGGCCGGCCCCAGTGACCTGATTCCGATTGATGAGATGGGGGGACTGGCGGTCCACTATATTTTCATGGGCGGGGCGGTCAATGGACGTTTCGATGACCTGAAAATCGTGGCCGAAATAATTAAAGGGAAAAAGATCAGCCCCTTAACGCGACTATTCATCCAGCCTGCCTCCCGGGCGATTTATCTGGATGCTCTGAAGAGAGGTTTGATCCGCGTCTTTGCCGAAGCCGGGGCCATCGTTATCAGCCCGGGTGATCCACGGCGGCTCGATCTACGGGAGGTTTTGGCTCCCGATGAGAACGGCCTGACCACCTATCATAACGAAATCACACGACCTGGCGGTAGACTCTATCAGGTTTCGCCGGCCACGGCCGCAGTCTCGGCCCTTACCGGAGAAATCACTCATCCGGCTCCCTACGTGAAATTTTAATCATTGTTTTTCGGCAGGTAAATTACTTCAAAAAAAAACGGAACTACCGTTGCGGTAAGTTCCGAATTTTTTAACCGCCGGGCTGGCAGACTATGCAGATACCCCCATTTTACTGCACAGCTCGGCGATTGTGGAGAACACTATCCCGAGCGGGAGGTGTTCCTTCTATGCGACCAACACGCATGCAAGAGAGGAGAGGGAAGCAATGCGGATTTTGCTCGCATGAGAGTCGCCTTTTATAGAGGAGGCGAAATATCTGCATGACATAATCACTAACAATATTTATGCCGGATGCGAGAAAATATTATAAAAATCATAGTTTATTGTTCGTCAACAACTTACACTCCAACCTTCGCTCATGCGAAGTTACAATTCTTCCCGTGAATCGCTTGAATGTACGCAGACAAGTACGCAGGTTGAGAGCGTGGAATGTATCTGATTGTGTAATAACAATTAAGACGTGCGTACCGGTACGCAGGAGTGACTACGCACTGTACGCAGGTTGGATTACTTGCGTTGATTCAGATTGTATTTTTTGATTCTTTTGCGGACGGCGCCTTCGCTAAGACCCAGTATTCTGGCTACTTCGCGACGATTCCACTGGTTTTGATTAAGCAGTTGGTGCAGGTGTTCGCGATGCGTGGAAGGCGAATGCGGGGCGGCCTTGACCATACGAGTCAAGTCGCCTTTGGATATAAGGGCCAATCTGTTGATTTCGGCTTTAATCTGCCGGATGTTGCCCGACCAAATCCGTTCATTGAAAGATTTAACCAAAAGGCCAATCTGTTCTGCAGCAGATTGCTGATCGAGATCAACACCAGCCAGTTGCAGGAAATGTTTAATCAAGGCTGGAATGTCATCGAGGCGTTGGCTAAGAGGCGGCAGGTTGATCGGTACTTCACTGAGGCGATGGAATAAATCGACGCGGAATTTGTTATCGAGAATACGTTTGTCAAGATCCTGGTTGGTCGCGGCGATTACTCTAAAGGCGCAGGGACGTTCTCGTGTCTCCCCCAGCCTCCTGACCATTCGGTGCTCCAGAACATCAAGCAGTTTGGATTGGAACTCCGGAGTGGCGTCAGCGATTTCGTTGAGATATAGCGTCCCGTTATCGGCTTCTTCGATCAGGCCGACTTTATCCCGATCGGCCCCGGTAAAGGAGCCTTTGCGATATCCGAATAATTCGGCCTCAATCATGCTATCCGGTATGGCGGCCGCATTGATGGCGATAAAACGTCCCTGTCTTCCGCTGTGCGAGTGAATGTAGCGAGCCATAAGGTCTTTGCCGGTTCCGGTTGAGCCGCTTAGAAGAACCGTCATTTGTGAGGCGGCCACATGGCGGGAGAGTGAGATGAGGCGGCGCATGACCGGGTTGACAGCGATGATAACCGGAGGTTCGAGACCACTTTGTACTCGGCGAGGTACTCGGGCGATGTTTTTATTGATGGCCGTGTCGATTTTATTGAGGTTGAAGCCGACCTGCTCGCTTTCAAAATACTCACGGGCCAGATACAAAAGCGCCTGACGTTCACCGTCGAAATAAATTCCTGAATCGGCAGCATAATAACGGGTGAGCGCCAGTTCATAATTCATGCCGGTCATGGAAAAAAGGTCAATCGATTTTTTAAACCAGGTGCGAGCGGCGGCTTCGTTGCCCTGGCCGACGTCGAGCCGGGCATAAAGTCTATGGCACGCGGCGATTTCGACTCTTTCATTGATTTTCTTTGCCACTGCCAGGGCCTCATCCGTGAACCGGCGGGCGGAAGCGGGGTCTTCTTGTTCAAGATAAAGATCACCCAGGCGTCTCTTAATCTGAGCGATCAGGGCCGATTCGGGAGCGATCTCCATTGACAGCTCGACACCTTTCAGGAGGGCACACTCGGCCTCGGCGGACTCTCCAGCCAGAAGATGAATCCAGCCGAGGTTTTCATAGTAGATGGCTTTTTCTCGAGAGAAATCCTCTATGAAAGGCACCGCCTCGGCAATAATCTGTTTAGCTTTGGTAAAATTGCCTTTCAGGGCATAGGGGATAGCCGCGTGAAAGAAATATATGGCTTTACTCAGATCCGACCATTGCGGCACATTCTGTCGGAGGGCTTCATAGATTCCGATTGAATCGGCCAACCGGCCAGCTGAATAATAAATCTGGGCCAGGTTAGTAGTAATGGTCATTTTTCGGAAATCGTCGCCCAGGTCGTCATATATGGCTATCGATTTTTTCATGTAATCGATGGCGACATCAATTTCACCCAACTGAAAACAGAGGAAACTGAGCATATTCAGGATTTTGCCCTGGCTGAACAGGTTGTCGCATCTTTTATACATGGCGTATGATTCGAGAAGAGGTTCGCGGGCATCAAAATGATTGCCCTGCGACATAAGCAACCAGCCGTGAAGATACTTGGCACGGCCGAAATTGTTGTCGTCACGACTGTATTTATAATATTTCAGTGCATGATTGAGCTCATCCCGAAAATTGTAATTGCCAATATACATGTTGGTTTCAACGATCAGCAGGCAGTAAAAAGCCTTTTCATCGGGAGAAATCGAGTTAACATCGATTTCCCCCAATTTGGATATCGTCTCATTGAACTTCTTTTGACCAAGAAGTTCGTCGGCGATCTGCAGAAGATGTAAGGCTATTTTTTTCATCTTATCATCAACTAAAAGCCTTTCGGCGCCAACAATATCCCGCTCACCTCGACCTTCCTTTGCAGCCATCGGCTCGATTACGGGTTCGGCTGAATCCATCCGCCGTCGTCACCACCGTCAACCGTGTTAGAGTCGTCGGAAGTCGTCGTTTCCCCATCCGGAATCGGCCAGGGACCAACGTAATCCGGGGGGGGAGACGAGTTTATCGGCTGTATCCAGCCACCGTCATCGCCATCCGGGGTTTCGCCCTCGTCGGCGATAACCGGAACGTAAACCCAACAACAACAAAGGGTCAGGACCAAGATAAGAGCGCTTAACTTCTTCATGATAAACCTCCTTAGAGATTGGAATAAGTGTTTGAAAAACCCTCCTCAATACTGCCACGCCGGAAACGTTATCAGAGCCATCTGTGGCCGCAAAAGAACGATCCGGTTGAATCCGGGCCGCCAATTGCCGGCCGCAAACAACAACTTCCTGCTGATGCGGTCTCGGAGATTCAAGCGCGACAAATGAGGTAGTTCTTTTCATCGTCAGGTAACACTTTTCTCTCGTCAGGGTTTATCATTCCCCATTGCAAACATGTTCAATACTAATGAATCCACCGGTCTCGTGGCAATCCTACGCCATAGCGCCGGACATACGTATAATCACCGTTTGTCCGAACAGGCTATACGGATATCTACCGCGAACCGATACCAATCCTCCAACTGGGCGACCGGCAGATTTATTTTTTCCATTAGGTGAGTGATGCAGATTGAAATGTCTTTCGCCTACTCACCTCTCCTCACTATATATATGCTAAATTTAGTAAACTCTGTCAAGAAAAAAATGGCCTTCCTTACCGAGGTTCGGTTAAGTTTACAGGGCCGGTGATGACGGTAAAAATTTAATTAGGATAACATGTATCCTTATTGCTATTATATAAAATACTATAATTTTTATCTTGCGTCGATATAAGGGCAAGGATAATATGCGAGTGACTTCATTGGTGCATCCGTGATTTTGCTGACATTAATCGCTTAAAAATTCCGGAGGGAGGTGAAGTTGTGGTTTATCTTGTTCAGCCCCAGGGTCTTAACTTATTCAGCGTCTGCAGTGTAGATTGCGATATCGTCTGCGGCCATTGTCTTGTCTTTTGCAAGGTGGAATGTACGACTCTTTGTTCGAGTCTGGTTCCGTGTCCACCGTATGCGGCTTGCGTGGTCCGTTAATCGTATGTATCGACCCATCCCCAGTGAATATCTCCGGCGCCGGCCGAGGAGATCGGGGAGATTGATTGTATCATTAAAAACATTTCAAGAGAGGTGATTGAATGATTTTTTTAATTGAACCGAAAGATTTTCAGTACACAGTTGGTTGCCCGCTTCTTTGTAGTTCACTCGGTAGTTGTCCGCCGGTTGGTTGCACGCCCTACGTGCCCTGTGCGGCGCGCTGACAGGGGAGTTGATTTAAATGACGGCGGTTCTTCCGAGCGGGCTGCCGGTTGTTATCAATTAACATTTCAAGCGAGGTGATTGAATGATTTTTCTAATCGAACCAATGGGTTTTGGATCGCCGACACTATGTTCTAATAAGTGTTTGCATGCCGACCCCTGCCCACCTGCTTGCGGACAAATATGTACTGAATTTAATCCTTGTCCGCTTTTGGCGATTTGTGTGGAGCGTTAGTTATGTCGGGTTGCATGGCGAAGAAAATGCTGAAATCTGAATTAGGGGAGATTCGGTAATGGAGTATCTGATCGAACCCGCCAATAACGGTCAAGCCGGGCAATGTCCACAACAATGCCCACAATACTGTCCGCAGAAATGCCCGCAATATTAGGTGATGAAATGGCGTCGGGAGTTTTTCTACTCCCGACGCAAATTATTGATGCAAACGGTTGGGCTAAAAGGATATGAAGCTTACCAGAAAATTCAATTGATTATGAGTGTTTTTTCCGCCATTGGTTCTTCCATAGGCGTAATAACCGCCCATTTGCCAGTGGCGACTGACGTGAACTCCAAACCCGGCCAGAAGGCCGATTCCGGAAGTATAAGAATCGTATAAATAAACGCCCGGCCCGAGAGTGATAAAGGCAGACGATTGGGAGCGACTGAAAAAATGGTACCAGACCGGACCGGCGAATCCCTGTGTACTGGTCCCGGAGCCACCGTCGAGAATCGCACCGTTTACTGTTAAAGTTATCATATTTAAATCGTGGACGGCGTAGCCAAATACAAGGTTGAAACCCAACCCCATCTCAGACAAGTCTCTATCACGATCCAGGTAATTTGCGCCGCCCTCGTGTGAATAGCCGGTCATCGGAGCAATTCCAATCCCCAGACCCAATGCCGGTCCTTTTCGATCAACTTCATCAGCCAGAACTTGTGATCCGCAAATAAGAATGGTTAAAATAATAAGGCCGGTTTTACTCAGCATGATATTTCCCTCCATCAATAGACGTTTGTTTTCGGATAAAATCCGGCCTTCAATTCACATGATATTACTATCCGTCAGGCTATTTTCAGATTGTCGATCAGCCGGATCGGGCCGAGTTTTACCGCCAGCGATACTACCGTATTTTTATCCACTCGCCTGACCGGTATAAGACTCTCCATCTCGGTAAAGGCGATATAGTCTATTTTGCCCGAAGGCGCTGCTTTATCAATAAGCCTCTTCATCTGTCGGCGAATCGCAGCCGCGCCGGTCTCACCGCGCCGCGCCGACTGTCGGGCCGCCAAAAGCGATTGATACAGGGCCGGAGCTTCGGCTCGCAGGAGCGGGGAGAGGTACTTGTTGCGTGAGGACATGGCCAGGCCGTCCTTTTCCCGCAGGGTCGGAACGATGATCATTTTAATCGGCCAGTTCAGGTCCGAGCACATTTTTTTCAGGACCATCGCCTGCTGATAATCTTTCATTCCGAACAGGGCGAAATCGGGGCGGATAATATTGAACAGCTGGGCGACGATAGTGGTCACTCCCCGGAAATGAGTCGGGCGCGATTTGCCCTCCAACGCCCCGGTCATGTTTTCCACGGTCACATAAGTTTCATAATCGACAGGGTAGATATCGCTCGCTTTCGGCATAAAGACTATCTGTCCGCCGGCACTGCGGATTTTCTGCAAATCGCTTTTATGGTCCCGTGGATACTGATTAAAATCTTCATGGGGCGCAAACTGAGCGGGGTTGACAAAAATCGACGTCACGACGATGTCTGCTTTTCTCAGGCCGCGGCGAATAAGAGAAAGATGTCCTTGGTGTAGAAACCCCATCGTCGGCACCAGGGCTATGGATTTATCCTGAGTAATGATTTTGCGGGAAAGTCGTTGCTGCGTCCCGATGGATCTGGAGACGGTGAACTTCATTATTCCGGAAACGACTCTTCTTCGGTGGGGTAATCGCCACGACGGACATCTTCTACAAACTGCCCGGCCGCCTTCTCAATAATCCCGGCTACGTCAGCATAGCGGCGGACGAAACGCGGTTTGAATTCGGTATAGAGGCCGATAATGTCATTTATAACCAGAACCTGTCCGTCGCATTCTTTCCCGGCGCCGATCCCGATAGTGGCCATTTTCACATTTTTTGAAATTTTTTCAGCCAGCGGCGTGGTCATCAGTTCCAAAACGCAGGAAAAGCACCCGGCCTCATCAAGCGCCTGCGCCGAATCGATATAATAATTTTTATGCGCTTCTTCCCGACCCTGAACCCGAGCGCCGCCGAAGCGATGAATGGCCTGCGGGGTGAGTCCGATGTGACCCATGACCGGAATACCTACCTCAATCAGCCGCTTCACGGTCGGGACGATTTCGAGACCGCCTTCCAGCTTGACCGCTTCGGCACCGGCTTCCTTGAGAAATCTTCCGGCATTGATTATGGCTGTTTCGATCGAACTCTGATAGGACAGGAAGGGCATATCGGCGATAACCAGGGCCCGTTCCGAACCGTCGGCCACGGCTTTGGTATGAAACAGCATTTTATCCAACTCGGCCGAAAGAGTACTTTTATGACCGTACAGAACCATGTTCAGCGAATCACCGACCAGCAGGGAATCAACGCCGCTCTGCTCCAAAATCCGGGCGGTATAGTAATCGTAGGCGGTCAGCACTGCCAGTTTTTCGCCTTTGCGTTTTTTTCGGAAAAACGTCCGGGTGGTGACTTTTTTTGCTTTCGAAATTACCGACATGTTCAACCTATAACGCTTGCCTGTCCAGGTTTCCCGCCGGGGAATAGTAAGTGACGCGCCCGCGCGGCATTTTTATCCGATCTACCAGATCGTCGAGATGATCCGGGTTGTCCACAAAATTGATCTCATCGGTTTTTACGACCAGAAGTGGAGCATCGTTGTAATGAAAGAAATAGTCATTGTAGGCCTCGTTGAGGTCTTCGATATAATCGAAATCGATGGTCTTTTCTATGGATCGATTGCGGCCGTGAATACGTTGCAAGAGTACCTCTGTTGAGCCCTGCAGATAGATCACCAGATCCGGCTTGGGTACATCGCGGCGGAGGACAGAGGCTATTTTCCGGTAAAGTCCCAGTTCTCTTTCGGAGAGCGTGACGGCGGCAAAAATGGCGTCTTTGTCAAACAAATAATCGGAGATAATCCGTTTGACGAACAAATCCCGTTCCAGCAGGCTCTGTTGATCCCGGTAACGGGAGAGCAGGAAAAACATCTGCGTCTGGAAAGCGAATCGTTTCCGTTCGCGGTAGAAATCAGCCAAAAACGGGTTATCGCCGGCCTCTTCCAGCATCAGTCCGGCGTCGAGGCGTTCGGCCAGAAGTCGGGCGAGGCTGGTTTTGCCGACGCCGATGACTCCTTCTACGGCTATGTGCTGAGGGATTTCCTCAGACATCGGCATTTTCCTTATAAAGAGTTACACCTTGATCACCGAGCTGTTTGGCCCGTTCGGCGAATGAGGTTTTGGTTTGCGGGTCGGTCAAATCGGGATCGATTTCGCAGAGCGGGATCAGAACAAACGCTCGCTGAGCCATGCGCGGATGCGGTATTTCCAGGCGTTCGTTTTTGAAATTTCGGTTGCCGAAAAGAATGATGTCGATATCAATTACGCGATCAACATTGAAACCTTTTTCCGTCCGTCCCAATGCTTTTTCCAATCGTTCGGTATTGTCCAGAAGCTGTACCGGCTTCAGCGTACATTCCAGTTTAACTACTTTATTGAGAAACTCAGGGCAATTCACAGCACAGTCAATCGGTGTGGAGTAATATGTGGACGATTCGCCCAGCAGGGTCAGTCCGATCATCTGGGACAAACGGGCGGTGGCTTTATCCAGGCAAGCCTGCCGGTCTCCCAGATTGGAACCGAGTGACAAATAAACGATTTCACCCATTTCATTCCTCCGAGGTCAAAAGCTTTTCGGGATCGGTTTGTCGGCGAGTGACCTCAACCTCGATATGATCGACATAACCGCTAATGGGAGGGATCAGTTTGCGTACGCGGATAGTAACTTCTATGATGGAGAAGACGTCCAGTACGCTTGCTGCCAATTCCTCGGCCAACCCCTCCAGCAAGGAAAATGATTTATTCTGAACTATATCGGCGATCAGATCGAAAACGGCAGCATAATCAATCGTGCTGTGCAACCGGTCGGTTTTTCCCGCTTCGGCCAGATCGACGGCAAGTTCGCAGTCAACTTCAAAGCGTCGGCCGGTTTCTTTCTCGGCGGCCGACACTCCATGATAACCATAAAAGGCCATATTGACAAGACGAATTCTATCCATCCGCCGCCTTCCTTTCCCGCAGGGGTTGAAACATTCGATTGGAGGCTTCCAGCGCCCGCTGACAGGACTCGTAAGGTGCGGTCAGGGAAAAGCGGATGTAGCCTTCGCCGTTTTCTCCGAAAGCGACGCCCGGCACAGCCAGAACACCGCATTGCAGATAAAGATTGCGGCAGAAACGACGTGACTGTTTGCGCCCGGGAAGCTTGGCCCAATAATACGGACCTGATCGGTGTTCAGCCGGAAAGAGGCGGATTTTTTGACACAATTGATCAAGGACGTCGCGGTTACGGGCAAATTGAATGCGCATTTCGTCCAATCCATCATTGGGGTTCTCACAGGCTGCCAAACCGAGTTGGACCTGATGCTGAGTCAGACTATGACCCATGATTTTGGCAACACCCCGAAGACCTGATATCAGGGCCGGTTGGCCGACGGCAAAACCGATTGAGGGCAGAGGTCGGCCGAAATTATAGGCAAAAGAGTATAGTTCCAGAGCCACTTTTCTTCCACCCGGAAGGGCAAAAAGCGAGGTTGGATGTTGATCTTCGGCAAAACCATCGAAAGCCTGGTCGAGGATCAGCATCAGATTGTCCCGACCGGCCAGATGCAGGATTTCATGCAAATCCTCTTTGCCGATCAAAGCACCGGAAGGATTATGCGGCCGGTTGAGGATCATGGCTTTGGCCATCCGAGCCAGATTGTTGCTGATGGAGGAAATTACCGGTTTGAATCCGTTTTTTTCGCTAACATGATAAGGCACGGTTTCAGCCGAGGCTAGTACCGCTGCCGCTCGATAATGCCATATTCCGGGATCGGGGATAAGAATAATATCGCTGGGATCGAAGAAAGCCAGGGCCAGCAAACCGAGTATTTGCCGGATATTACCTCCAATGAAAATCTCCTTGGCCGGAAGGACTTTTATTCCGTAACGAGCGCGGTACCAGGCGGCAGTCTTTTCCATCAGCGCCGCAGTTTCTTCATCCGTGGCCAGACAGTCACCATTGGATATTGCCTTCTCCACCTTCGGCCCCGGCCAGTTGAAACGGGCCAGGTCGATGATCTCCTGACCCAGAAGTTTTTTACGGCTTTTGCGTGGCAGAAAATCATCCAGAACCGGCGGCAGATGAAACAATCGATCAGCTTTTTCCAGCATTAATTTCTTAATCATGAGCGGCCCTCAAAATATTATACGCTCGTCCGATGACAATGTATGAATTGTTAATCCTCTATTGTACTTTTGCGAATCGCCTCAAGTCTTAAAACCTCATCAGTATCCAATACGTCCGCACCTCCCAGCCGTTTCGCCAAATATGAGATTCGGGCAAAATGTTCAATCGTTTCCAGACGATGATACGCTTCTTCAAGGTCGGACCCGATGGTGACGAGCCCGTGGTTTTTCAACAGAAAGGCATTATGATCGGTTATGAACGGATCGAGTGAGCGGGGTAGAGCAGGTGTTCCCGGAGGCGCATATTCGGTCAGGGCAATATTGCCCACCGACAGGATAATCTCGGGCAGGATTTTTTCATTCAGGGATATCCCGGCTGCGGCAAAGGCCGTGGCAAAGGGGGGATGGGCATGAACACAGGCGAAAATATCAGGTCGATTCGAATATAGGTACAGATGCATGGCCATTTCCGACGAGGCCCTTAATTTCCCTGCTATCTTTTGGCCCGAATCGTCAATTACGATCATCTCCTCCGGTTCAAGCCGGTCTTTGCTTCTTCCGGCCGGAGTAATCATCACTTGCCCGGGTTCGATCAAAGCGGATATATTGCCGTCAGTACCGGCAATCAGGCCGCGTTTATACAGACGGCTTCCGATTTCTACTATTTTTTCAGCTGTCATCTCGGATTTAGACATTACGATCTTGCTCCCATGCAGATCATACATACCGATTTACGACGATCAAGTCAAGCGATATGTACCAATGGCGGGCAGGATGTGAAGATCATATGCTGTTCATTAGCCTACACTCGATCTAAATGCAGGTTTTACGCTCGCACGCAATATCTGCGAATCCTGGCAAAAAATGCTTGACAAGTGTGTTGAAATTACTTAAGTTACAGCATAGCAGAAAATGCGAACAGTGATAAAAACCAGTTTTGTTGAAGATAAAATTGCACTGATTCGACAGCATGTCACGCCACCACCAGAGGAGGAAGATACCATGAAGGTATCAAAACTACTCGGGTTTTTAATTCTTGCAATCTTAGTCGGACTCTGTTTGTCGCTTGCGCCTGTCTCGGCCGGGGAACATCCCTGGAATGACGATCAGGTTGTGGACACGACAGATGTCATTACCAACGACGACAATCAGAATGATGATCCCCCGCCGCCGGAAAATCCGGGTATTGGCGACCTTTGTATGGGGAATTCATTGTTCTACCTGAATTTGTTGGTTAACGGCCTTGAAGGTGAGGATAACTCAACTCCCGATTACGATCCATTGGGATCGAACTGATGTGCCGGCCGGCGTACCCGACCGGCACACGCGCCGCAATAACAAGGGTAACTAACCTTCAAACGCGGGATGAAAATGAGTTCAACCTCACGACAATCATCAGGACTGGATGCCAGGCTGTTGGAAATAGAAGGACTTCTCCAGCGGCGCGAATCCGATAGGGCGTTTATCGCCTTGGAATCGCTGGAGAAAGAGGCTTTCGCCAACGATGGCATTAATCGGGGGCTATACAACCTACTGTTGGCACAACAAGCAATCACTGAGGGCAAATACCAATCCGCTATTTCTCTTTGTCAACTGGCTTTTACCGACCTTGGTTCGACCGCCGACAACGATCGCATCGCCTTGTTGCAATTGCAATTATATAAAGCGTACGCCGGATTGGGCGATTTCAAGCAGGCTGAGTTATCGGCGCGTGATGCGCTGGCCTCCTACCGCCGGATTTTGGATAATGATGGCATTCTCGACGCATATAACGCTCTCGGACGGGTATATTATTTGCGGTCAGATTATTCAATGGCGGCCGAATACGTCGATGAAGCCATTAGCCATGCCGAAGAAGGTTCGCTTAAACGAGCCCAGCTAATCGGCAATCTTGGCCGCATATATATCCTGATCGGGGATCTGGACAAAGCCGAAGAAAATGTGCGTCAGTCTTATAAATATGGCGATGAAAACAACCTGGTCCACTGGCAGGCGCTGGATCGCTTGTCAATGGGATATCTTTATCTCCGCCGCCGGCAACACCATGCGGCTGATTCCGAGTTGGAAAGCGCCATGCTTCTCATTGAAGAGCATGATTTCAAACGCGAGCGAATAATCTGTCTCGAATATCTTGGTGAACTGGCCTACGAGAAGCAGGATTATGTTGCTGGTCAAACCTATCTGGAAAAAGCCATCGCTCTCGGCAAAGATCTGGCTCCTGAATCGGCACTTCTCAGTCAATCGGTTCGTCGTCTGGCCGAGGTCAAACTGGCTTTGGATCACGAAGAAGATGCCATGAATCTGGCTCAACAAGCGCTTGATCTGGCCGTGAAACTCGGCGAAAGAGCCGAAATCGGATTGTCACATCGAGTGATTTCGTCCGTATTCCTGGCCCGCGATGAATTTGCCGATGCCCGCCGTCATGGTTTAGCCGGTATTGATATTCTACGGGAGATTGGCGATCGTTTCGAATTGGGCCGTTCCATTATTGCCTATGGCGCTATTCCACTGGCCGGGCTGAGTCTTACGCATCGCCGGGCATTGCCACTCCTGCAAGAGGCCGAGAAAATATTTACCTTGATGGGTGATGATTACAACCTGGCTCGCTGTTATTTTGAAATGGGTCGCTTTTCGCACCGCATCGGCAAGAATGCCGAAGCCCTGGAGTTTCTCAAGGGGGCCGTCAAAGGTTTCCGAGCCGTCGGTGACTCAACCGGTATCGCCCGGGTAAATGGTTTCCTTGAATCCCTTTCGCAAAGCGCCATTAGCCGGGCATTATCTGAGAAGAACGAATTCAAGATATTCGGCAACGTTGTTTCCAACTCCGAATATAATGACCTCAAAAGCGGACCACTGGACAATCTGTTCCGTGTTCTGATTCAAAAAACAGCCGCTGATCGGGCTTTTATTATCAATATGGCTCAGGGTGAAAGGCCGGAGATAACCGGTACTCTCGGAATTATTGAAGATGATTATGGGGTTTTGGCCATGAAGTTTTCCGGTTTGCTCAAGGATCGGATCATTGGCAAAACCCCGGTTTTGATTCTCGATTGCTCCAACGATGCTGATTTTTCAGATCTGATCCCGCCGGATAAGGGCCGAATCGGGTCACTTATCATTCTGCCCTTGGTTCTGGGTGCCGATGTCGTTGGTTATATTTATCTCGACCGCCTCTGCGACAACGGTCATGGTTTGAATCCTTTTTCGCAGAACGATATCGATTTTGCCGTCGGCTTTGCCGATCTGGCCGCATTCAAAACGTCTGAGTATCAGAAGGAAAAACTGATCGAGGACAACCTGCGACTCAAGGCCCAGCTTCTTGAAAAATGCGTTTTCCCGAATATCATCACTCAGTCGCGGCCGTTTATGGAGATGCTGGCCCGAGTACGGCAGGTGTCCGATTCCAACATGGCCATCTCAATAACCGGCGAAACGGGTACCGGCAAGGATCTTTTGGCCAAGGCGATTCATTACAATTCCAATCGCCGCGACCACAGTTTCGTGTCGGTCAATTGTGCCGCCCTACCCGAATCTTTGCTCGAATCGGAGCTGTTCGGCTATAAGCGGGGCGCTTTTACCGGAGCCGAACGGGACAAGTCGGGACTTTTTGAAGAAGCCGACGGAGGAACGTTCTTCCTGGATGAAATCGCGGATATGCCTCATGCCATTCAGGCCAAACTTCTGCGCGTTCTGGAAAATCAGGAGATCACCCGGCTGGGCGATACCAAACCACGCAAGGTGGATGTGCGCGTCCTTTCGGCCACCAACAAGGATCTCAAAGAGCAGATGGAAGCCAAAGAGTTTCGCAATGATCTTTATTATCGTCTTTGCGCGCTCAGTTTCCGTATTCCGCCGCTTTGCGAACGCCGTGAGGACATATCCCTTCTGGTCGATCATTTCCTGAAGGACAGCAATTGCCGGGTATCGCCCGATACCATGAAGTATCTGATCGATTACGACTGGCCGGGCAATGTCCGCGAACTGGAAAACGAAATCAAAAAACTGGTCCTGCTGGCCAACAACCAGGGTCTGGTTACGCCCTCGCTGCTTTCGGCCAGAATCCTGGGCGACGATTCGGCCAATGTCGATGATGGACCGGATGAGATGGCTTTTTATTCCAAAGATGGTTTCTCACTCTATGAATACCTGGCCGAATACGAAAAACGATTTATTATCAAAGCGCTCAAGGAGCAGGGAGGAGTCAAAAAGCGCGCCGCAGATTCACTCAATATTCCCGAATCGACTTTGCGTTTGAAACTCAAGCAATACAAGATCGATCCGAAACATCCGGATCGTATCAATTAAAATACAGGGGTCGCTCTTGCGATAAAATCCCCCAAAGGGAAACGCCGCCGACATTACCCGTCGGCGTTTCTCTTTGGTCTT
>JAAEQF010000534.1 GCA_024231695.1 FCB group bacterium | reverse complement strand
TTGTATCGGAGTGGAAGTATTCCCAAAGTGGTTATGCGCCCTGACGGCCGGCTGCTGTATATGTCGCGCGCATCGATTCCAACCACCAAAAATTCCGAATTTGTCAAGTCCTGGAGGCAAATCTGCGCATATGCATTCCCTGCGGCTGCTATTCGGGCATTTGCAGAAAGCGAGAATAGAAGTCCGCTGGAACAAATCGAAGATATTGAGATTTTGCGTTTTCTGGAACTCGGATTTGAAGTTCAAATGATTGAAATGTCGGATGATTCAATCGCCGTAGACACTCCTGAAGATGTTCGTCGCGTGGAAAAAGCCATTCAGCAACGCCGTTTGTAATGCAAAAGACTACACAAAAAATTCCAATAGCTGAATACAAAACCCTGGTCTTTGACTGCGATGGGGTGATCCTCAATTCCAACCAGGTGAAAACCCAGGCCTTTCATTCCGCCGCTATCTCTTACGGCCGACAGGCGGCTGATGAGTTGGTCCGGTATCATGTTCAAAATGGCGGTATTTCGCGCTACCACAAATTTGAATATTTCTTACGCCACATTGTGAAAAAAGAACCCAAGCCGGATGAACTTCAATCGCTTTTGGCAGCCTTTGCCCTTGAAGTCAAGAAAGGGCTTATGTGTTGCGAAGTCGCGAAAGGGCTGGAAAGACTTCGGAAATTTTATCCAAAAAGCCGCTGGTTGGTTGCTTCCGGGGGAGATCAAGCTGAACTACGAGATGTTTTTTTAAAACGCGGCCTCAGCTTGCTTTTTAACGGTGGCATATTTGGGAGCCCGGCCAGTAAAGACGATATCCTCAACCGAGAACTTGACAGGGGTAATATCATTAAACCGGCTCTTTTCTTTGGTGATTCAAAATATGATTATGAGGCTTCAAAAAAAGCCGGGTTGGATTTTATTTTTGTGAGTGGATGGAGTGAATTTAAGGAATGGAAGTCTTTTTTTTGCGATGATATAAACCAAATAACCACAATGGAAGAAATATTGATATCCGAGTATCCTTAGCCATATGTTTCGAAATTGAAATTGCATCAATGCCAAAATGATAAGAATGGAGGTCATGCTATTTAGTGCTCATCCATAAATGGGTGTTTTTGGATTCGCGCTGTCAGTCCCGACAACAGTCGGGATCAGCTTTCAGCAAAAGATCAATAATAACAAACGATTAGGCTAAACGCTAAATGCTGATTGCTGAATGCTCCATCCGGAAATCTTTGATTTATGGATGGACACTATTTACCGCAACCTTTCAATAAATCCTTGAAGTTATTAAAATATTTCAGACCATGAAGAAGGATGCCAAAATATACATCGCAGGTCACAGAGGCTTGGTCGGCTCTGCAATCCTCCGCTGCCTTCAAGCCGAGGGCTATGCCAATCTGACCACCAGGACCCATCAGGAACTGGATCTTACAAGACAAAAACAAACGGATGCGTTCTTTGAGAGTGAGAAGCCCGATTATGTTTTTCTCGCCGCGGCCAAGGTGGGTGGGATATGGGCCAATTATCGCTATCCGGCGGAATTTATTTACAGCAACCTGGCTATCCAGACAAATGTGCTTCATGCTTCATGGAAGGAGGGAGTGAAGCGGCTCATATTCCTGGGATCGTCCTGCATTTATCCCGGCGAATGCCCCCAGCCCATGAAGGAAGAACACCTCCTCACCGGTCCCCTGGAACCGACCAATCGACCCTATGCGACCGCCAAGATTGCGGGGATCATCCAGTGCGAGGCCTACAATCGGCAGTACGGCGCCCGATTTCTTCCTGTCATGCCTACAAATCTCTATGGGCCGAACGATAACTTCGATTTGGAAAACTCCCATGTACTTCCAGCATTAATACGAAAATTCCACCTTGCGAAACATGCCGGATTAGGCGACTGGGAAGGCATCACAGCGGACCAATCGCGGTTTGGCCCTATTCCAGAGGACATTATGGCCGGTTTGGCCGGCATTGCCCGATCCAATGGACATAGCATCCCTGCCTCCATGGAACGTTTCGCCCGGAACGCCGAGCCCGTCCCTGGTATCACCCTATGGGGCACCGGGTCCCCAAGAAGGGAGTTCCTTTTTGTTGACGACCTTGCCAGGGCCGGCCTTTTTCTCATGGACCTCGAAGACGCCCTTTTTGACCCATTGCTCACATCTCGGAATCTTCCTTTGATAAACATCGGATGCGGCCAGGATCAAAGCGTGAGAGAACTTGCCGCCCTGGTCTCGGAAACCGTAGGATACAGAGGCGATGTTCATTGGGACCGAACAAAACCGGATGGCGTTCAACGAAAACTGCTTGATATTTCCAGGTTGAGAAATCTCAACTGGTCGCCGACCATGTCCTTGAATAATGGTATAAGACAAACCTATGAGTGGTATCTCAGTCAGCTCTGATCCGGTTTTGTGCAAATGACACCGAGACTATCCATTATTACTCCAGTCTATTGCAATGAACGCTTTATCGAGGCGTGCATCAATAATGTCATTGATCAGGATTGTCCGAATGCTGAACACATCATCATCGACGGTGATTCTACGGATGGAACCGTTGAGATTATTAAGAAATACGCCGCGAGATGCTCACATATTCACTGGATTTCTCAAAAGGACGAAGGGCAATCGGAGGCCATGAACAAAGGAATCAAAATGGCGAGGGGGGAAATTATAGGTTTTCTGAACGCCGATGATTTCTACGAACCAAATGTCTTGAACCATGTATTAACAATATTTGAAACGCTTCCTGAACCAAGCCTGCTTGTTGGAAGCTGCAATATGTGGGACGACAATAACAACTTGGTTTTCGTCAATAGACCGACAAAATTGAAATTGACTGATATTCTGGCTGGAAATGAGTTTCCTATTAATCCATCCGCCTATTTTTATCATGCTTCCTTACATCAGGAGATAGGACCTTATAGGGAAGATTTACACTTTGAAATGGATTTGGATTTTATCTTAAAGGCGGTGCAGCGGGCGACCATTAAATATGTGGATGAAGTTTGGGGAAATTTTCGACAAATTCAAGGCACAAAGACTTTGTCTTTAGTTAACAGCGGGCGTATAGAAGAGGTTCAGAAACCTCTGATGGATTATTTTAAAAAGCGCCTTTCCTTATTTCAGCAATTTGAACTTCTTGTAAAAATAGCTTGGCTGAAGATTAAGACCAAATAGGTGTATTCATAAAAATGCCTGATGAAAAAGGACATATACGTCCACAGCCTGATAACAAACCAATGATGTATACCGGGCAATATCCTGGCGCCAGGCCAAAGGTGTTGGCAGTTACCGGAGATACCTTTGCCTTGCGCGAGATACGCTTGGTAATGCCCCTGAGTAATCTTAAGCGGCAGGGTTTGATAGAGGACTACCTCATAACGGACGAGCTTCTCAGCGATCTCCCGGATGAATACCAATTTGATGTGGTGTGGCTTCAAAGAGTTTGTAACCACATGTTGATAGAGCACCTGGCCAACAGAATTGATAGTAATTATCTCTATGATATTGACGATCTCCTGATCGGCAATCCATCATATACGAGAATCATATATGGGGTGAATCCGGCGGCACTCATCGCATTGAGGGAGTGTTCAACCATTACCGCAACTTCCCAAAGGCTCTTGGGGCTTTTGGAGGAATACTCGGAGCTGCCTCTCAAGGCAAAGGCCATTATCTGCCCCAATGGTTTTGAGTTTTCCAGGAGTTTGCGAAGACCTCAGGTTCCAGAGGGACTGATCTGGAGTTCGAGTGACTATGCCGCGCTTATCGATTCGAAAGATTTGGTTATGAACGCCATTGCCGAATTTTCAGAAAAATATGATCTTCCAATATATTATTTCGGATATCTGGATAAC
>JAAEQF010000533.1 GCA_024231695.1 FCB group bacterium | reverse complement strand
GTCGAGGCGCACCCGCGCCAGGGGCTCGGGGTCGATGCCGCCGCGGGCGGCCAGGGGGTTGCGCACCCCGACGATCCCATCGGCGATCCCCTCCGGCGCCATCAGGTGAGCGATGGCGTCGCGTCCGACGTTGCCCGCGGCACCGTTGCCGACCCGGTAATAAGCGCTGAAGCGCATCCCCGGCGCCGGCCGCCGGCCGCGGACGCCGTCGCCGAAGCGCAGGCGGGCGGTGCCGTCGTCCTCCATCTCGACCACCAGCTCGCGGGCGAAGCGGTCGGCGGCCAGCAGATCCCGGCGCGGGGTCCAGATCTCGCCGCTACCGGTGACCTCCAGGCGAATCTCGGCAAGCGCCGCGCGCGGATCCTGGACCAGGGCCTCGGCGGCGGGCCGGGAGCGGGCCACGGCGTTGTCCCAGGGCACCGAGTGGGCGAGACCGCGGCGCCGCAGCCGCGGCCGGTAGGGCCGGTCGGCGGGGGCTATCTCCGGCTCCGGGGGCTCGTTCTCGACGCTGCGGCCGTGCGCCGCCGGTACCACGTTGCCCCGGGCCACGGCGACGTCCGCGAGATCCCGGCCGCGGGCCACGGCAGCGACGCACAGGGGGAAGGGCAGGGCGTCGCCGGCGTGCCAGGCGATCTCCAGGACCTCGACCCCGGTCAGGGGATCGCAGGAGGGCCGCACCCGGGTCAGGCGCACGGCGTGGCGGTGCTCGGGTTCGGCGTCGGCCTCCTCGCCGGTCGCCGGGCCGCGCTTCTCCTCGAAGATCAGGACGTCGCCGGCTTCGAGCGCTGCGTCCTCGAGGTCCACCAGGGTCGCCGCGGTGGCGCCCCGGTCGAGCCACAGCTCGCCGGCGCCCCAGCGGTAGAAGCGGAGCTCGTTGCGGGCCGCGACGAGGTGCGCGGGATGCAGGGTCTCGAAGACCTCGACGCCGCCGGCCAGGGCCCGGACGACGGCCGGGGACTCGGGCTCGAGACGCGCCGGCGGCGAGCCTTCGAGGCGGGTCAGGAGGCGGGCGCCCGGAGCCAGCGACACCGGCTCCGCCACCTCGAAGGCGATCCAGGCCCGGGCAGTGCAGCCCTCGTGGACGCGATAGTCCAGCAGCCGGGCGTGGCGGCGTATCGAGGTGCGCTTGCGGGCGGTGCCGAGGTATGCCTCGGTGGCCACCGCATCCTGGAAGTAGCTGACCTCGTCGGCGGCGGCGGCCAGGGCCTCGACCACCGCCACCGGCCAGTCCACCGGGCTCGCCTGCCGCCAGTCGGGCATCCGCAGGCTGAGGCGTTCGAGCATCAGCCGGCGGAAGCCGGCAAAGTCGCGGACCAGGTAGTCGATCTCGGGGCCCGGCAGCTCCTCGCCCGCCGCCGGGGGCCCGCCGGCGCAGTCGAAGGGACGGGCCTCGTCGACCTCGAACGAGAAGCTCGCCGAGTCGAAGAAGGGATCGACGGTGGGGAGATCGACCAGGGTGAGGGTGTAGCTGGGCGCGGTGGCGGCGTCGATGTCGGCGGCGTCCGGCGTCACCAGAAGCTCGGTCTCCTCCTCCCCCCGCTCGACCCTGGTCACCTCGAGGGGCGCGGTGCCTTCCCCGGCCGCGGCGATGCGGACGTTGGCGGCGGTGATGCCGGCGGGCACGGCGGCCTTCTCCACCTCCGGCGCCGGCGGCAGGAAGTGGAGGACCAGCCGCCGCTCGTCGCCGGCGTGGAGCTCGACGGCGTCGAGCCCGGTCAGGGTCGGGTGTTGCCGGACGGCCTGCCGCCGCCGGGCGCGCAACGCCGCGTCGAGGGTCGGGGCGCTCATGTGCCCACCCTCCCTTCGAAACGCTCCTCCCGCT
>JAAEQF010000532.1 GCA_024231695.1 FCB group bacterium | reverse complement strand
CCAATAGCAATGACGGCGCCAACTCGCGAACAATAATTAAATATTTTTGATATGCCATTGTTTACAAACGATAATTACATGCAATGCCTATCGAACGCCACCCCTCGATTTTTCCAGTCCGAAATATTTTCTTTCGCAAAATATTGCAGCAGAAGAAATGAAACATTGCATGTGACGTATTACATGTCGACAATCGCGCTTTTTTTACTGACAATTGTCCGTTATCAGTTGACAGCTAAATGATAGTGCGACCGGTTTTCAACCGGTCTTCCGCGCGCTTTTTTAATTGTCATCTCCATAATATCAGCCACTTACGCCATCGATTCCTCCTCCGCCGTACACCTGTGCGTACACCAGCCGACACCCACATGCCCATCCGTCGACACCCACATGCCCATCCGCGGACACCCGTGTGCTCGCTCGTCGACACCCGGGTGGACAAAGGATGCGCGGTGATCTCGTCTCGCCAGTGACCTGCGGTTCATAATTTTCAGAAATGACGAGTTTGTCGATGCACACCCCCGTAGTGCTCCCCCGATTTCAAGACGCTTTTAGGCGGCGTTTAGAGTCCCCTTATTTTTCGCCGCCCATTCCGGCGTTTGGTAATTCAACGCTGAGTGTGGTCTTTCGTCGTTGTAAAATTTGACGTATTTTTCGATGGCCTCGTGTGCTTCCCAGAACGTGTCCCAACTGTTTGGCCAAACCTCCTCTTCCTTGATCGTCCTTATCACCCGCTCGACGTAGGCGTTGTCGTCGGGCGTGTCGTATCCAGTGTATTGTCCTTTGACACCTCTGGCTCCCAAAAATTCCACAAATTTCTTTGAACACGGCTGGGCGCCGTTGTCCGAGCGCAGCGTCAGCCCCCGCGCTTTGTCCTTGCACTCGATCCCCGCGGTCTCAAGCGCCATGCGCAGCGCCACGATCCATTCTTGTGCCCGACATCGATGCGAGAGCCCCCATCCCATGATTTTTCTTGAACAACAGTCGATCACCACCACCAGGTAGACAGTCCTCATTTGATCGAGTTGGAGGCTGGTCATGTCGATTTGCCATCCCTGGTTTGGTTTTCGCGGCCGCATTTTTTCCACCCGTTTGGGCCGTTGGGGCCGCCTCCAAACCTTGGGTTGCGTTAGGCGATGCTTTTGCATAATCTTCAAAACCGTTTTGCGATTTATGTGTGTGCCCTCTTTTTTAAGGATGGCGTGGACGCGCCGATATCCGTAGGTTCGACACCTCTGTCGGAGGCAAATCTCGCGGACTTGGGCCACGATTTTTTCGTCCTCCGACACCGGGCACGTCCGTTTCTGATGCTCCTGTTGGGCGCCTTGAGCGACCCAGCGCCCGACCGTGGACCTGGGTTCGTCAAAGGCTTTTGCGAGCCTGGCAACGCTGATCCGGGCTTGTTCTCGCACTTTTTTCACGGCTAGCCTCGTTTTTTCGTTTTTTTTAGATGGCGTATCGCCAGTGCCTGGTCGCCGGCGAGCTGCTCAAGTTCCCCGATCCGTTTTTTGAGGTCCTCCTCCCGCCCGTCGGGCTTTCCTTCGACTGTGCCAATGTTGTTTCTAATGATCTCCATGGCGCGGTCCCTGATTTTGTATGCGTATGCCGGACTGATTTGATATTTCCTGCAGATTTCCGCATGTGACATTTTTGCCGCGAGCAGATCAAGCGCGATGGCCGTCTTCTGCTCGTTTGTGAACCTAGATTTCCTACCCATCAGAGCCTCCTTCCAGTTTTTTTTCCGGCGGCCCAACTTCGTTCGGGCTACGCCCTCTCTCCGTTGGGCCGCCGGCTACCATTGTACATCACACTAAAAGGCGTCTCACCTCGTGAGGGGGGCAGTATACAAACTGCCTCCCGAGGTTGAATCAACGTTAATTAAAACTATGAAAGAGGGGGAATCAGGAAGAAAAGTTGCACGAGCTATTCTCAACTATAATGACTGGTCTAAATTGTCTAGCGCCATTGTATCAACGGCTATTACAACCTTACAAAAGGAGGAATCAGGTAAAGAAGCCGCAAAAACTATCCTCCAACAAAAGGACTTTTGGAAACTGCCTAACGATATTGTATCAACGGTTATGAAGACCTTGCAAGAGGAGAAATCAGGTAGAGAAGCCGCAAAAACTATTCTGGCAAAGGGCCTGGAAGTACATACCTTTATTTTATTCAACGCTATAAAGGCACTTTCCAGATCAGACGATGAAACAGACCATGAGTTAGTAACAACTTTTATTGAGGGCTT
>JAAEQF010000531.1 GCA_024231695.1 FCB group bacterium | reverse complement strand
TGCACCAGCGAATCGACCGGCAGGCCCCCCTCGCGCCGGCCGTGGACGTCTGCCAGCTCGCGAAGCGCCAACAGAGCCCGCGTCCGTCCGATCCGCGGATCGGCCGACCGAGCGTCCCGTTTCCCCCGCAACGCCGGACCGCCGGTGGGAAACGCGTCGTCCAGTGCGCGCCGCAGGTGTTCCTCCAGGGCCCTGTCGATCAGCGCGCCGGGCTCATCCGGAACTTCGACGACCGCGGACCCGCCGTCGTCGCCCTCGCCCGAGCGGGCCAGCAGATGCGCCAGCACCACCTGCAGCTCCGGCGCCAGAGGCGCCTCCGGCCGGGCCGCCCGGGCCTCCCCGAAGGCCCGGGCGAGCCGGGCCGCGCCGTCGCCGGCGAAGCGCCAGGGGAAGCGTTGCGTGCCTTGTGGCGTCGCCAGGTGGAGTGGTTTCTCGATCGCCGCCAGAAAGACCTTCGCGGCTTCGCCGGCGCGGTCGCTCGTCCCCGGCGTCGGCGTTCCCAGGGGCGGCAGCGGCCAGCCGTGAAAACGTGCGGGTTCCGAGAGATCGTGCGGCAGGTTCTCGACCGCCGCCAGGCCCTCGGCGCGTGCGTCGCGCAGCACGTCGGCGAGCCACAGGAAGACCTGGCCGTGGAATTCCTGGCGATAGGCCAGGAGCCATCGGCACGGCGGGCCGTCGAGCCCCGGCAGACGCTGCACCGTCGCCGCCAGCAGGGCCCCCACCACCGCCCGGGCACGGCGCGCCTCCCCCCGACGCAACAGATCCTCGAACTGGTCGAGGACGAGGACCGGCAGCTCGCCGGCGGCCAGGCGCCCGACG
>JAAEQF010000530.1 GCA_024231695.1 FCB group bacterium | reverse complement strand
GGTTCATCCGGCAAACGAGTACTTTGAAGCATGCATATCGTAGAGCCTGAGTTTGAAATATTCCATGTCTCTGAAACCGTACGCCTGCCGTTTTATCGTTTTGATTTTATTGTTGAGCCCCTCTGAAGGACCGTTTGAGATCCTGTGCGGATAATAATTCAGCAGACCGTTCCGATGCCTGAGAATCATGGCGCCTGTTGAAACAAGCTGCTTAATGTCCGACATCAGCGCGTCGAAACACCACTGTTTGAGAAATGCCGCAGCCGCTTCTCCGCCGCGTTGCCGCCGAAAAAGCCGGAGCTGCTCTTTCATGGTGTGCATAATGAACAGGGGACGGTTGACTTTCAGGAGTTTTTCAGGCCTGCATTTCTTCCGTCCGGTCAGGCTGTGAAAGTTGCGCAGCAGGAGGAAACGGGATACTTTCAGAATATCCTTTCCGGCAGTATCAGGCCGGTTGAATTGTTCGCGACGCAGGGAATCAATCTTCCGGTTTATCCGCGCCATAATGTGATAACGGTCAAAAACAACCGGAATATCCGGAAGGTATTCCTTAAATGAAGAACTAAAGCTGCCGCTCATATCCACAGAGACAGCTCTGATATTATGAGATTTTTTCGACAGCGTTTTCAGAAAGGGCGCGATATCCTCCCGGCGTGTCCCTTCAGCGGCATGGAGGACTCTTCCGGTCTGCAGGTCGATGAAAACAGTCATATAAGTATGTCCTTTACGGATACTGAACTCATCGACCCCGAGGTATCTGACTTTTTTCAGGTCAATTTCGCGATACACGGTCGTCAGCTTCGCTTTATGAATGTTTCTGACCATATCCCGACCGACATGGAGATATCCGGCAACAGATCTGATTGTTCCGAAACGGAGCAGGTCAGGCACAGTCAAGGCGAAAGAGCGGGTACAGCGGGCCGTTCCCTTCATAAAAGGAAG
>JAAEQF010000529.1 GCA_024231695.1 FCB group bacterium | reverse complement strand
TGGTTCTCCTACCAGTAAGGACACTCATTCTGTCTGTGCGAAGAGCGGCGATAGTTGCTCAAACGCTGATCCTGGTCCTGGTGTGTGTGTGATGTCCGTTTGCGACCCCGGGCGATAAAAATAGGGAAGAACTCCATGCTTTGCAACAGGTGTGGGGGGGACCCAAAGGAGATGATGCAAACAGATCTTATGCTTGTTGTGTTGATGCGCTTGGTTGGCCACCAAGCCATTAGAACAGCATCATTCAAAGGCCATTTGCAGATTTTGGAATGAGTTTCTCTGTTGTATTGTGTCGCTGGTTCTCCTACCAGTAAGGACACTCATTCTGTCTGTGCGAAGAGCGGCGATAGTTGCTCAAACGCTGATCCTGGTCCTGGTACGTGTGTAAACGCATGCGGCCACAATTCACCTTGCCTCAGCAGTTCACCGCACCCCTCCCACGGACAACGCCTGCATTCGACAGCAAAACCTCCATGATCATATGGATTGGAACTCATGACCCTCA
>JAAEQF010000528.1 GCA_024231695.1 FCB group bacterium | reverse complement strand
GGCTGGCCGTCGAGCTCGCCGTCGACCAGGGTCCCGAGCTTGGGACCGGCCGGCAGCAGCCGGTGGCGGGCGCCGTTGTCGGCGAGCAGGGTCGGATAGCCAGAAGGCGCGGACAGGCTGCCATCGGGAGCGTCGCCGAGGTCGAGGCCACGAATGGTTACCTGGTAGTCCTCGACCTCGCCGTCGGTGGCCGGGCCGTCGAAAGAGAGCTCGCTCACACTGCTCAGGCGGAAGCGGGCGTAAGTGTCGAGGCCGGCAGTGGCTGAGGTCGGTACGTCAAAGGAAAGCGCCGTGTTGGAACCATCCGCCAGGGTCAGGTCGTCAAATATCTTCTCACCGGGATCCTCCCAGTCGCCGTCGCCGTTGAAATCGATCCAGGCGCTGAGCAAACCGCCGCCAGTGGTGGTGACATCTACGGTGGCAGACTGGCCCTGATTCAGAGTGGAGGTGAAGGTGACGCCGTCCTCGTCGTCGACGCCAGCAAGGTCATCGCCAGTGGCGCCGATGGTGGGCTGGCCGTCGAGCTCGCCGTCGACCAGGGTCCCGAGCTTGGGACCGGCCGGCAGCAGCCGGTGGCGGGCGCCGTTGTCGGCGAGCAGGGTCGGATAGCCAGAAGGCGCGGACAGGCTGCCATCGGGAGCGTCGCCGAGG
>JAAEQF010000527.1 GCA_024231695.1 FCB group bacterium | reverse complement strand
TTTATCACGCCACCCAAAGGATACTTTGAAACCGCAATAGAGATTATACGTAAATACGGCGGACTGTTTATTGCTGACGAAGTCCAGACCGGATTCGGTCGAACAGGTGGGAAGATGTTCGGCATAGAACATTGGAATGTCCAACCGGATATGATGACATTCGCCAAGGGTTTTGCCAACGGATTTCCGATAGGCGGAACGATTACCACCGATGAAGTGGCGAAATCAATGACCGGGCTTTCCATCTCGACATTCGGAGGTAATCCGGTTTCATGCACAGCGGCAATGGCGACAGTTGAAGTCGTCGAAAAAGAAAACCTTGTCCAGCATGTTGCGGAGATCGGTAATTATTTCTTCGATAAGATGTTTGAACTTCAGAATAAATATCCGGTCATTGGTGATGTACGCGGCAAGGGTTTGATGATTGGAGTAGAAGTTGTCAAAGAAAACAAAGAACCTGACCCGGCGACAGTAGTAAAGATATTTGAATTAACAAAAGAAAAGAAACTTCTGATTGGCAAAGGCGGTCTTTACGGTAATGTCCTGAGAATCACTCCGCCTTTGAATATCGAGAAGAATGATATTGATGATGCTGTTAAGATATTGAATGAGGTTTTCGGAAAACTATAAAATAAAATGTGGCGCAGGGTCGCCGCACCCTGCGTGAAAAAGCCGATTGAGTTCCGAGCGTAGTGAGAAATCCGACACTGCTCCCTCACCTGTCCCGTCAATACCGGGACATCCTCTCCCTCGTCAGGGAGAGGAAAAGAGCAATTTTCTCTTCTCCCATT
>JAAEQF010000526.1 GCA_024231695.1 FCB group bacterium | reverse complement strand
CCGCCATCGGTAATAGTCGTTAAGCCTGTTCCGCCAGCGCCAACATCGGTGGCTTTTAATATCCACCTTTTAGTCCCGGCGTTGGTGTCCGGTGAAACAATCGAAGGCGAAGACTCTGCGGCCCCGGACGAAGCATTCAGATAATACCTATAGGTAAGGGTGGACGTAATGACTATCGCCATATCCCCATCATCTAAAAGTGCGCCATCGATCTTGTCTAAGGCCCCGGCCCCGCCTCCAATCAGGGAGTTAGCAGAATAAATCTCATTGCTTGAGGCAAAAGCTGTTCCCGAAAAACCCGGCAGTATTACAAGCGATATTAACAGTAAAAGTTGCAGTAATTTTTTCATTCGTCGTCCCTCACATATTGGTATTTAATTCCCCAGGCTACAGGCCTGAAACCTTTGGTCGTGTCTGAGGTATTAACCTCAAAGCCAAAGGCGTGAGACCACCCGAGGCTGTTTAAGATACTCGTTGTTCTTACAAGTCTTTCCGTTCCAGTGGCGAGGCTGAGATCAAGCGTGGCAACCGAAGCCCCGGCCCACTCAACATCTCCATCGGCAAAAGCAACGTCTCCGTCTTGCCATACAACATCAACGCCATTGTCTTCATCGGAGTCAGCGTAGTACTTAACTTCAAGCGTATGAGACTCATCGATCCTTTGGGCCATGATTTTAAAATATCTTATCAAGGTTTTGTCCCAAATAGACTTGGTAGGCCAAAAATCTCCCGTTATGACTTCCTGGGTAATGTTCGTGCCGTCCCAATTATTCCCGTTTTCCAACCTCATGACATAACCGGTGTCTATGCCTGCATAAATGTACTGAGCGCCATCATCGTCAACTACTGGAAAGGCTGTTTGCGGCATTTCGGCAGATCCGGGGTCCTTTCTGTACCATTTCTTTCTGATCAGATCATAGGCCAGCCAAAGGTTATTGGTTGTCTGTCCAGATCCGGAAGGAATTAAAAGATTATATTCTCGAAACGCCTGGTCAAACCAGCCTCTTGCATTTTCAATCGCATCCTGATTTATGCAAGCCGACTCGTTTGGATCAAAATACTTGTTAATTCCGCTTAAGGGGTAAAGAACCGCGCCGTCAAAAGCGTAGGGGCCGGAAAAAGAAAGCCATACAATAAGGTTTCTGCGGGCGTCTTTTGCTATTTCAAAACCAACCTCACAGGTTGCAACAGTTAAGGGCGCCGGACAGCCGACAGTTAGAGATATGGGATAGATTTTAAAATCTTCGGGGGAGTCGCCCGTCAACATATATATTTCAGACTTTTTAAAGGCTACCCAAGCGGTAAAGATCGAGGATCCATACCGGTTGTAAAGCTGTGTCCCGGTTGTTAATGGCTCGACCCCGCCGAAGTAAAGAGACTGTAAGCCGTCCATGCTGCTTTCAACGCCGTTCCATGTATTAGGCGCGTTGGTGACGCTAAAATCTACCCGGTTGCCTTCTTTTCCCTCTGAAAAAGAGCAGAGCAAAAGCCTGTTTTTATATATACTCGGAAAATCAAAGGGATAAACCGTGGCTTGAGCCGGAACACCTGTTACGATATCAACAAGTATTTCCTCGGTCGCATCGCCGTGTGTTCCTGACAACTGAGCTGAGAATGTAAGTTGATAGATATACCCGGTAACACCAAAAAGGGTCCGGGGTTCTTCCCCTGAAGGCGGGTTCCAGGACATTAAGCCTGTCTGTCCCAAAGACTTTGTGCCGGTTTTTGTCGTGTCTGTTACGGTCCCAACCGTTTCGTATGAATCCCCGTCCCAATACTTAATGACAGCGTTCGTGGCATTTGTGTTGACCAT
>JAAEQF010000525.1 GCA_024231695.1 FCB group bacterium | reverse complement strand
TCGCCATCAACGGCCCGGACTGCGACGACACGAACGTGAACGCGTGGGACACCTGCGCCACTTGTAACGACGACGACGCGGACACGTACTATGAGCTCTGCAACGCCTACGTCGCCATCAACGGACCCGACGCTTGCGACGGCGACGTCAACAACTGGACCGGAGGCGGGTGCGCGAGCTGCGTGGACGTGGACCTCGACGCCTACTTCACCGGCTGCGACGCCTACGCCACCATCAACGGACCCGACTGCGACGACGCCGACACCACCACCTACCCCGGCGCGCCCACGCCCGAGAACCCCGACCACTGCGACGGCCACGACAACCAATGCCCCGGAGACCCCGGCTTCGGCCAGATCGACGAAGGCTGCGGACCGACCGACACCGACGGCGACGGCCTCACCGACACCCTCGAAGCCGACACCCTCGGCACCGACCCCAACCTCCCCGACACCGACGGCGACGGCTTCGGCGATTACATCGAGGCCATCACCATCGCCTGCCTCGACCCCTTGAACGACGACTCCGACGCCGATAATTTGTTGGACGGCGTCGAGGACGGCAACACCGACGGCGTGCTCGACCCCGGCGAGACCGACCCCTGCGATCCCGACTCCGACGACGACGGACTCAACGATGACCTCGAAATCGGCTGCCTCGATCCGCGCGCCTGGGACTCCGACGGCGACTACCTGCCCGACGGCTACGAGACCGCCAACGCCGGCGCGTCCCCGCCGCTGGACCCGTGCGACCCCGCCGACGGCGACGCCAATTTCGACGGCGACGTCAACGCCAACGCCCACGAATATTGGAACGGCACCGACCTCTGGTCCGACGACCCCGTCCCCAACCCGGCCCTGAACCCGGCGTGTTATTACTGGGGCGACGGCGACGGCGACGGCATCATCGGACCCGGCGACGTCGTCACGGTCCAACTCGAAATCGCCGGCAACGCCCAGTCCTACGC
>JAAEQF010000524.1 GCA_024231695.1 FCB group bacterium | reverse complement strand
CGATTGCCACCTGTCAATTGCATATGCGGCGTTTCCATGACGGCCAGACCATCACCGTGGAACCGTTTCGAGCGACCGCTTTTCCAAACATCAAGGACCTGGTTGTCGATCGCAGCGCCTTTGATCGTATCATCTCCACCGGTGGTTATATCACCGAAAATGTAGGCGCGGCACCTGATGCCAACGCCATTCCAATCCCCAAAGACGAATCCGACACGGCTTTCGCTTCAGCCGCCTGTATCGGTTGTGGCGCTTGCGTCGCTTCCTGTCCCAATGCTTCGGCTTCTCTTTTTGTCAGCGCCAAGATTTCTCAATATGCACTGTTGCCTCAGGGAAGACCTGAAGCCACTCGGCGGGTAATCAACATGATCGAGCAGATGGACAAGGAAGGTTTCGGGAATTGCTCCAATCATGGCGAATGCGAAGCTGTTTGCCCTGCGGATGTTCCTCTTTCCAATATAGCCCGCATGCGTCGCGAATATCTGAAGTCTTTATTCAGCTTCAAATAGCCGATCCGCGTTGTACGCTTCGGTCCGGCGATAGCTGTTTTTATCTTGCCCTAATCCTCATCACCACTTAGCATAAGCCTGCCGACAGGGATGTGTTCCATACGGCCGGTGAATGAACAAATCGACGGATCAAAAACCGGATGGCCGGGCTATATAAGGAGGCGATAGATGGATCTATTACTTGAGAAAATTCCAGTTACGCCTCTGCTGCAAAATCTGATCGGCGTGGCTGTTATTATTCTGGCGACCGCGCTGGTTTCGGTAATCCTACGGTCAGTTTTGTTCGCCGTTATCGGCCGCCTGACGCACAAAACGAGTACGACTCTCGATGACCGCCTGCTTAAAGGCTCAAAAAACTATATCGCTCTTCTGGTTTATGTTTTCGGCCTTTCGGTCCTGTTCAATTTTATCGAATCCCGCTACGCCGAATATATCGGCAATAGCTTCGTCCGGGTGATCGACGGTATCATCTACGGCG
The DNA here is from genome assembly GCA_024231695.1 of FCB group bacterium. Classification (GTDB taxonomy): domain Bacteria; phylum Zixibacteria; class MSB-5A5; order GN15; family JAAZOE01; genus JAAEQF01. Next base: position 1,005 of record JAAEQF010000524.1, on the reverse strand, counting down.
CCGGTGTTTTCATCGTGGCCCTGCTTTTGGTGCGCATTGTATCGGCGGTCCTCGGCTGGTACAGCGAAACCGTGGCTGTCCGCACGGAAACAACGCTCGATGACGAATTCATGCCCCTGCTGGACCGCAGTTTTAAAATCATCGCCTATATACTGGCCGTACTTATCGTGCTGGATCATTACGGCATCGACGTCAAGGGACTGGTGGCTGTCCTGGGTGTCGGTTCGCTGGCCGTGGCCCTGGCCGCGCAGGATACCCTGGCCAACATGATCGGCGGCTTCACGCTGATGATCGACCGGCCGTTCCGGGTGGGGGATATGGTCCGCTTGCCGGACAATCGCCGCGTAACCGTCTATGAAATCGGTATCCGTTCGACCAAGTTTCTCACTTTCGATCATACGCTGGTGATTGTCCCTAATGCCGAATTGATCAAATCGACCGTGCACAATATCACCTACCCCAAACCGAGGGTGCGGATTGTCGTCGATGTCGGTGTCGGGTACGATTCCGAAATCGAGAAAGTACGCGAGGTGATGATCGACGAGGCGATCAAGCATGATAATATTATGGCCAATCCAAAACCGCAGTTTTTCTTTTTGAATTTCGGTGACAGTTCACTGGATGTTTCCCTTCGCTGTCATGTGGCCCGGGCCGAGGATCATCGGCGGACCTCTTCGGAATTGCGCATGGCGATCCTTAATCGTTTCCGGGTTGAAGGTATCGAGATTCCGTTCCCGCAACGAGTAATCACAATGGTTCAGGCGGAACCTGTCTCTGACTGACGGCGGCAGAGCCGCTTTTTGGCTGTCGCGTGGACAGGCGGAGCCTGCTTCTGGTTCGTCTCGCTTCGCTTGCCTCATACAGGCGGGGCCAACCATAGGCACCGTCGTCATTGCGAGGAGTTCCGCGGCAGCGGAACGACGTGGCAATCTCAAGCCTTCATTCACCAAGTCATACACTTGCCGAAATTCCAATGCTTTTAACCGGTTGCAGTGCATGCCGTTT
>JAAEQF010000523.1 GCA_024231695.1 FCB group bacterium | reverse complement strand
GAAGAAAGACGGAGGAAGAGTAACAAGAAGTAGGCGGCGCTGATCCAAAATCGATTTATCGATTCCTGAATTGAACCGTAAATGTGCTTGGGTTTGCCCAAAATGTGCAGAAGAAATCTGCGCAAAAGTTGCACTGGTGAAAATATTATTATTTTTTATAAATTGAAAAATGTAAATAGGAGGAAAACACTCCTCTTTAATCAAGGCATTTTGGACTTCTTCGTAATGTATTGTTAATCAAGACGATATTTTATTTTTCACCCTACAATCTGCTTGACAAATTGAGGGAAATATTTATATTTCGAGTGGAAAAAAACAAGGGTCTCCACCTTTTTCTTCGATACCCTCACCGGCGGATCGTTTGATCTGCTTTTACGCATCTGGTATGCTATAGACTAATTGAAGGAAAAATAGCATCTGCGGTCGCGGATGAACTGAATACGTTGCAACGCCGGTTTTTAGGCCGGTCAGCGACAAGGAAAATAACCTTTGGGAGGACCGATGTTCAGGCCTGAGCATAAGATCCTGCAAATATTCATATTTATAGCGCTATTTTCTATTTCATCTTCAGCTTACGGCTATTTCGATCCGGATAATATCCCGGATGGAGCGCCGGCCAATTATCAGCCGATTGATTCGGCTTATTTTGCCGGTGGGCCGGCCTTTGCCGAATACAGCCCAACGGAGCTGGGGGGATACTACGTCTTTCGTGACGATCAAACCGGAGTCTGGACTCTGGCCGGGTTAATCTGGCCGGGCGGATCTTTTTACGAACAGATCCACGGCTCGGTTTTGGTTCAGATGGATCGCCCGCCGGAAGCGGGAGTCAATGTCTGGCCGCTGGGATATGAAGTGTCCGATAACCTGATGAAAAACGACCGCTGGGGCTGGGTCAAATATCCTGATTCGATTGCCCCCAATTTATACGAAATCTGGTGGGATTATACTATTGATTACGCTCGTCTGGAAAACCTCGACGATCCCTATGATTCTATAGGTATATCTTTCCTCGGATGTGCGTTTGATTTCAACATCTGGGCCACCGGCCATTTTGGAGCGTTTTCGGCCGAACAGATCAAAGTCGGCCGGGATATGATTCCGTTGACCGATATCCCCGGTTTCGTCGATTCTTATGCCGGGATTGAGGACCAGTATCAAGGGACAGACAATTCCTGGGAAGCCAATTCCAGCGCCTTTACCTCAAAAGATCTTCCGGGAGCGACATATAACAAAAACGGTCTGATTGAAACGGGCGATGATTACGGCGACGCCTTCGGTGGCAGTCGCGCTTATGAAGGAAATGGATATCAGTTTTCGGTTCTGGCCTGTCCCGGAGATGACGAAAACTATCCTCCCGAATTCGACCCGCCATTGGGCCAGACCACAACCTTGTCCTTATGTTCGAATGAAACCATTACTGAAACTATAATCGCCGTCGATCCTGATATGGGTGATATCATCAGCCTGTCTATTATTTCCGGCCCCGGCACATTGATTTCCACTCCCTCAGCTTCTCCGGTTGCCGGTTATTACACCTGGACACCGACTGAAAGCGGTCATTTTGCCGTAGTTTACCGGGCTGTCGATTCGCATGGATTGAGCGTCACCGATTCGTTGGTTTATGACATTACCGTCAATCAAGCGCCAGAGATCACCTGCCCGCAGAATCAAATTGAGTTTTTATGTGCGCCTGAAAGACTTTGTTATCAGATAGAAGCTTTTGACAGCGACGATGATGATTTGACATATATGCTGATGTCCGGTCCCGGCGAGATCGATCCGGCCACCGGTTTACTATGCTTCACGGCTGAGAAGGAAGGTACTTATTCTTTTGCCGTGGCTGTCGCCGACCAATGCGACACGGTCTCCTGTGAGTTCGAGGTTACTATATATATGAACCAGCCGCCGGAAGTCACACTCCCCGACAGCATTCACTTTTTCTGTGATCCGGGGAATATCTGTCTGCCCTTGACCGCCTTTGACGCCGACGGCAACATTGAAACGATAGCGGTCGATACTCCGGCCTATTTGAGCACAGACCG
>JAAEQF010000522.1 GCA_024231695.1 FCB group bacterium | reverse complement strand
TCAATATAATCGACGACCGGATTTTGTACGTTCGGAACGGCTACCTCTTTTTCTCCAACCTGCTTTTGCTGTTAGCGATCTGGTGGCACCTCTGTCCGCAGTTATTCGGGGCAACAAAGCGTATCTAATATAGCGCGCCGCGACTGGTCATTTAAGCGACAGCCAGACTTTGTCTGTTTTTTGGTTTGGCTTTCGGCATTATGCAGACGAAAGATTATCCACGCGACAGCCAAAAGGGGACGAGTCCCTCAGGCGAGCCTGTGGGAGACCCAGACGTTTGGTTCGGTGTAGGTTCCGCGATTGGCTTCGCGGTCGATTTCAATCGGCACCAAACCGTTGGGTATAACATACTGGCCGCTTTCAGGGAAAATCATTTCGGTCCACTTTTCCCAATCGCCTACGGTTCCGTCCATGAACATCGACTTCGGGCAGACTTTAACAATCGCACCTCCCAGCCGAACATGGACACGCAGCCAGTTGTCATAAGGCAGGCCGTCGCCGTTTTTCCAGGTGATATAATTTTCCATCGGCGTCAACGGGTAACGATGTTTCATATTGGGGCGGACGGGGGCAATCAGGTTAGTCAGACCATTCTTTTGACCGATCCCTTTCATGGCCGCCACCGCTTTTTTACTCAGTCCCTGGCCAAGACAGTCTTTGGCAATGACAATCTGCAGAGCACATTGGAAGTTCGGTTTTCGCCCGGCTCGAAAATCCTCGATACCCGTGACCGTAACCCAGTCGATTCCGCCATCGGGCAATTCACTGAGTTTACTGCCCCAAGTTACCGGCATGGAATTGCCGAAGGCGATCAACCGGTCGGTATCTTTTTCAAAAAGGCCGAATTGATATTCGGGAAACATGGTATATAAATGATCCCAGTTTTCGATAACGGTTTTATCCTGAAGCATAAATGTCGGCCAGGCCGGTCCGATCAGATCATACGCTGTCTCGTGCAGTTCGGGTCGGTCTTTGACGGTTTCGATTCTATATTCCATGTCTATACTTTCTGTTTTAAACCTTTTTGTGTATAACGGTACCGGTCCACAAAAGTTCTGATTTATCGGACTTGTTTTTTACACAGTCACAGCCGTCGAATTCAATGTCGGTGCAATATGTGAAAGGGAATTGCGCAGATAAGCCAACCGATCGGCTTCCTTGACGGCCGACAGATCAACGATGAATTTGAAACCGCCCATCATGGAGAATTCTATCGGAGCCTCAATCGCCCGGCGGATAGCCTCGATATCGGTCCGGTTGAATAGGGCCGTCGCCGGGTATTCGAAAGTCACCCGCAGACGGTTGACTTTTACCCGATCCGCTCCAGTCATGGCCGCCGCCAATCGCAACCCCGCGCCATCGAAAAGTTGAGACGCCTCTTGGGGCGGTCGCCCGAATCGGTCGATCATTTCCTCGCGAAGAATTTCGATAGCATCAAGGCTTTGGCAATCGGACAACCTTCGGTAGATATCGACTTTCTGCTGTTTGACATCGATGTATTTTTCGGGCAAGTACAGATTAAGCGACCCTTCGAGTTTGGTATCCGGCAGGCGTTGCAGTTTTTCGCCTTTCAGTTCGGCGACGGTTTCCTCGAGCAGTTTAGTATAAAGGTCGAAACCGATCTCCTCGATAAACCCGGATTGTTTGGGGCCGAGGATGGTTCCCGCTCCACGGATTTCAAGATCGCGCATGGCCAGGGCAAACCCGGAACCGAGATCGCTGTGGGCATCGATGGCCCGCAGCCGTTTGCGGGCATCGTCGGAAATAAGGCGGTAAGGCGGCGTCATCAGATAGGCATGGGCTCTTCTCGCCGAACGACCAACCCGACCGCGAAGTTGATACAGTTGGGCCAGTCCGAAACGGTCTGCCCGGTTGATGATGATCGTATTGACCGAGGGGATATCCAGACCCGATTCGATAATGGCCGTACACAGAAGCACCTGATACCGGCCGGCCAGAAAACCGAGCATGACCCCTTCCAGCTCCCGTTCATGCATCTGACCATGACCAATTCCGATTTCGATCTGGGGCAGGAGTTTTTTCAGATAACGATAGATTGCTTCAATCGACTGTACCCGGTTATGGACAAAAAAGACCTGGCCGTCGCGGTCGATCTCGCGCAAAATCGCTTCGGCGATGGTCTCCGGATTGAATTCGACGATTGCGGAATTGATCGGCAAACGGTCACGCGGCGAGGTCGCAATCAGCGTCATGTCTCGCGCACCCATCAATGACATTTGCAGGGTCCGCGGTATAGGAGTGGCCGTCAGGGTGATGGTATCGACATTCTTTTTTATTTTGCGCAGCTTTTCCTTATGGGTAACGCCGAAACGCTGTTCCTCGTCCACGACCAGAAGACCCAGGTCGGAAAAGGCCACGTCTTTGGATAGCAGGCGATGCGTTCCGATGACGATATCAACTTTGCCTTCATCCAGCTTCTTGATAATCTCTTTTTGCTCTTTTCGGGTTTTAAAACGGGAAAGCATTTCCACCCGGATCGGAAATTCCTTCATTCGCGAGGAAAAAGTGCTGTAATGTTGTTGGGCTAGAATCGTCGTCGGTACCAATACCGCCACCTGCTTACCGTTTTCCACGGCCTTGAAGGCGGCCCGTACAGCTACCTCGGTTTTGCCGTAACCGACATCGCCGCAGATCAAGCGGTCGCCCGGGGTGGAGCTTTCCATATCTTTTTTAACGGCATTGATCGCCTTGAGCTGATCGGGCGTTTCTTCATAGACAAAAGAAGCCTCAAGCTGTCGCTGCCAGGTAGTGTCGGGGCCGAATTTGAAACCGGGCCGGATTTTTCTCTCGGCATACAGCTTGAGCAGATCGGCGGCCAGGAGTTCGATAGCTTTCTTGGTTTTCTTCTTCAACTTTTCCCAGGACGGCCCGCCCAGACTGGTCAGTGAAGGTGTCGCATCTTTACCGGCATATTTGGAAACGCGGTTAAATTCCTCAATCGGAACAAAAAGTTTGTCGCCGTCCTTATAGAAAAGTAGCAGACAATCGCGGGTGCGG
>JAAEQF010000521.1 GCA_024231695.1 FCB group bacterium | reverse complement strand
ATACACTTCCGCCCCGTTGGGGCTTAAAAAGCAAGATCTCTCTGTAATCATATTTTGAATTGGTCACTGTATAGCGAATTATTTTTATATTTTTTCCTTTTCCTTTAGCAATAATGATTCAGAGTAAAACATTTTAAATCCTGAGTATCCTTTTATCCCAGTTATCCTGATTCAGACAATCATTATTTACTGACGAAGCGGCAAAAAGTCAAAGACAAAAAAGGGCATTTATTTAATTACAGGAGTAGAAAACATATTGACAAAACCCAGGAATCGATGTATACTTAACTCATACAAATTCAATGCATAAGGTTGAGTGATGATCCGAGTCGATTCCTGCCAACAAGACCCCTTGATCGATCCATTTGATTATCTGGGACCGAAACGAAAAGACCTTCTAAAGTCGGGCTGGGCGGAGATATTTCGAAAAGACTTATTTCGCAAAATTCCCGTCGACGAGATCAAATGCCGTTTCCATGACTATCTGGGCCGTCCGACCAAAGAATTGAGGACGGTGTTAAGTACGCTGGTTCTTCAGCAGATGTTCGACCTGACCGATAGGGAGACCGTTCATCAACTGGCGTTCAACATCGAATGGCATTATGCGTTAAATCAGCATTTGGAAGACGACGAGACCAAATATCTGTGCGAACGTACATTGCGTACGTATCGCTTGCTAATGATGGATCTTGAAATCGATACGGTTCTTTTCCGGTTGCTGACCGATACGTTACTGGACCGGCTGAATATCTCGACGAGGAAACAGCGGTTGGATTCAACGCATATCCGTTCGGACATGCGTCGTCTCTCCCGAATCGAGTTGTTTCGCAAAACCATCAAGAAATTTTTGCGGGTGATGAGCCGCGAACATCCCCGTCTGTTAAAGAAGAACGTGGATGTGGAACTGGTGGAGCGGTATTTGGGAAAGAAAAAGGGGTATTTTTCCAAGGTCAAACCGTCGGAAGCGAAAGTCGTGTTGCAGCAGGTGGCGGAAGATTTGTTGGTATTGGTGGAGGGGTTTGGCCGCCATCGCAAGATAAGGGGGATGAAGGTATTCGGGCTGTTGCGGCGGGTGTTGAATGAGCAATGCGATGTGACCGGCGAGGCCGAAGAGGCGAAGGTTGAAATCAAGGATCCCAAGGATGTATCGTCGGACAGTTTGCAGAATCCATCCGATGAAGACGCGGGCTATAGCGGACACAAGGGCGAAGGCTACCAAGCCCAGTTGATTGAGACGTGCCAAGATGAGGAAGCGAAATATAAAAAAGGGGCCGAGGAAGTTGGCAAAGAGAAGAATTCACCGCCGAATATAATCACGTATGTAAACGTGGAACCAGCGAATTGCAGTGACAGCGATGCGCCGCCGTCTGCCATCGGGGAATTGAAAGAACGAGGATGCGCTCCGGAGGAATTGCTGGCTGACAGTTTGTATGGAAGCGACGACAACGTGCAGAAGGCGTCGGCCGAAGGGGTAGATTTGATCGCGCCAACGATGGGGAAACCGAAGAGCAAAGAGAGCCTGCTCATCTTGGATGATTTTTGGGTGGATGAAGAAAGCGGTGAGGTGACCTCGTGTCCGGCCGGGGAGAGACCGTGCGAAATCCGGCGAGTCAAAGATGATGGATTGAAAATCTATTTCGATCCGGAGACATGCGAGTGCTGCGATCATAGGGATTATTGCTGCGTGGGCTTGAACGGCGATCACAAAATCGAATATACGCCAAAACAATTGAGGTTGGCGCGGCGGCGTGAGGCGGAGGAGTCGGACGAGTTCCGGGAAAAATACCGGTGGCGGTCGGGAATCGAAGCGGTGAACGCCAAACTGAAACGGATGCTGGGAATGGGGCGCTTGCGGGTGAGGGGGCTGGGAAGAGTGCGCCTGGCAGTCACTCTGAAAGTGCTGGGTTGGAACATCTTTCAGGCGGCGCGGGCGTAAAAAGCCCCGGTTTTGGCCTTTTTCGCTGTAAAAACCACCCTGGACGCTGTCAAATCAACAGTGAGTATCCGCTTCACCACGATATAGGTCGGACATGCGGCACGGTGGATGAGAAAATAGGTTTTGGAGCATTATTTGCAACCCCGACTTTTTACCGGGGCGTCATGTGTATGAATGTGAAAACTATCTCGTTGAAACGTTGCGCGAATATGGTTCATGCCCGAATCCGTTTCAAAATTCATTCGGAAAAAACAATATTGATATATCCGGTTATTCAGAATTGAATGCAGATCAACGCACGGCGCTCGAACTTGTAATAGCAAATCAAATCGCCGTGATTACCGGTGGCGCCGGAGT
>JAAEQF010000520.1 GCA_024231695.1 FCB group bacterium | reverse complement strand
GCAACAACATCATCGGCGCTCTCGACAACGGCCTGGCTCACCGCGACCACGCCCTGCTCCATGGCAAATCTCAGGCAATCGTGGTCGTGATCGGTAAAGGCCGTGATTCCAAGATCTATGCCGGGCAGGTTCAGGCCTTTGCGGGACCGCAATTCGCCGCCCACCAGGACCCGGCACTGAACGTCTTTTCCTTCGGCCTTCAGGACTTTCAACTGGATAAAGCCGTCATTGAGGTACAGGGTGTCCCCGGATCTAACGGCCCCGGGCAGACGGGCAAGGCTCACCGAAAGGCGATGCATGTCGCCAATGATTTCCTCCGTTGTCAGGGCAATGAAATCGTCCGGTTTCAGCTCAATAGGCTCCTCTGCCAGTTGGCCGATACGTATCTTGGGGCCGGGGAGGTCGGCCATGATTGCCACACGACTTCCGGCCGAGCGGGCTGCCGAGCGGATATTCTCGATCACCCTTCTGTGACTCTCAAAATCGCCATGAGAAAAGTTGAGCCGCGCCACGTTCATGCCCGCCCTTATCATGTCCTCCATGACCCTCCGGGACTCGGAGGCAGGCCCGATGGTGCAAACGATCTTGGTTTTGTTGGTTGGCAGCATCATTCCCTTTTCCTCCCGAGCCAATTTCAAAACGTCCCTTTTTGCTCAATCTCAGCGTCTGGCTCAAATTTTAATCCTCGAAATACACAATGTATTCCTGCGGTTAATCCCGCCGAGGCGGGATCGCCATCCTTGACCTTGAACAAAATTGAACATTTTGAAACTGGCTCGAACTCCTAAATAAAGCGCCATACACGATCCATCATCTAAGGATGGCGCTTTGTTGACGCCCAGGAGGCTGTCCGAGAATAGCAATTTTGTTCAAAATCGAGAAATACTTGAAAAAATAACCACAGGCATATGAATAATATTCCGAGGATTATTTTTTTGAGTATGACGAAG
>JAAEQF010000519.1 GCA_024231695.1 FCB group bacterium | reverse complement strand
CGCTCGCGCAGCTTCAGGTCCTTGAGCTCGACGTTGACCCTGGTCCGGATCCCGTCGCCTTCCGCTTCCACCTCGGCGGCGACGGCGGCGGCGGCCGCCGCGGTCCAACCGGCCAGACGGACGTCGAGGTGCGGAGTCTCGAGCCCGATGCGGGAGCCGGGGGCGAGCTTGCCGGCGGCAATGCGAAGGTTGCCGGAAAGGGCGGCGCCGTCCCTGAGCTCGATCGACGACTTTCCGGTCAGGGAGCCGAGCCTCAGCAGCTCGCCTTGGAGCTCGGCGGTGGCGGAGACGAAACGCAGCTCCCGGCCGCGGTGCTCGCGGGGAACGAAGGGCGCGATCGCGAGATCCGCCACCAGCTCGAGCTGGTGGGCGATCGGTTCGGAGTCGACGCTCAGCTCGCCGTTGGCGATCTCGAGCCGCAGCGAGTCGGCGGCGAAGGGTCCGCGCATGACCTTCCACACGCTGCCGCGGATGCCGCCGTCGCCCTGGAGATGGAACTGGTTGAAGCGGATGGGCTTGCGCGCCGGGACGTCGATGCCGTCGAGCACGAGGGTCCACGGCGGCCGTCCGCTGCCACGGGGCGCGGCGGCCGGCTCTGCCGGCGGCTGCCGCGGCCGGAGGTCGGCGCCGACGCCGGAGGCGTGCAGCCAGCGGCTGCGGACGCTCCGTTGGCGCAGCGCCAGCGGGTCGATCAGGGCGATGGCGCGGTCGACCGCCAGCGCCCACTGCCGGCGTGGGTTCTGTCCGCTGAGCTCGAGGTCATGAACGACGAAGACGGCGGGCACCGGCGTCCACGCCCACGCCCAGCTGATGGTCATCTTCTCGGGCCGGCGGTTGAGCCACT
>JAAEQF010000518.1 GCA_024231695.1 FCB group bacterium | reverse complement strand
GGGATCATCAAAGGGCTTACAAATTTTTCCTTCGGCCACATAAAGATCGTGCTCTTCCCCATTTAATTGTTGGGCCGGATCAAAAAGTCGAGCTTGCTTAATGATTATTTTTTTTACGTCCGTCATCTATACCGCCTTTGATCCATTGGTCTAATAATTACAGCCCGAGAGGCTTTAGGCTCGCCTATCGCCGGCCGACTTCGATTAATATTTCTCTCAACAATTTCTCTATAGAAGGATATTCCTGGCCGGCCAAGGCTTCCGGGCCTTCCACCTTCATCGGCAATCCATCGGCTCGAAAGAAGAGGTCATCCGTCTCTACGCCCGGCAGCGCCGCCGGAATAACCAGATCAGCCGGCTGGACCGGGGACTGTTTAAAAGGATCTATTATTACTCGCGGCTTATCGGCCAGTGCTTGCGGGATCTTTCGGCTTTGAAGGCTATCCGGATGGGGCTCAAAAACAAGAATGCTTTGAACGCTCTCAGCTAATTTTTTCTGGTCTAGCTGTGGGTCGCCAGAAGGCTTGAAGGTACGGGAAAAATCGGTTCCCCAAGGGGTACCGGCCTTTTCTAGGGAGAGACGACAAAATCCTTCAACATTAGCCCCCCCATCCCATAGCGGCATGATGACCATGCGCTGCCGGCCTTCACGGTTTACCTTGCCGGCCCACTGGAACATCGCTTCCAGCGAATCTTTCCCGGTTTTTTCCGGATCTACAAAAAGGGCGATAAAGGAGGCCCGTTCCATGGCTTTTATCATCAAGGGAAAGTCCCGATGGGGAAAGGTGTTGTCCGGCCGGGGCTGGATCAACTCTTCAATAAAGGCCGTATCGGCTTCAAAAGGGATCTGAAAATATTGCTGACAAAGGGGCTCGATGATTGTCTGTTCAGTGTTGACGGCCGTAAGGCTGCGATCGTGGTGGCCCCGTTCAGTGTACCGCCCGCGAGGAAAAACAGAATACCGCGACAGGTGGCGGTGATGAGTTATCAGGGGATCGGCCCGCCAGAAGATGACGGCGTTGGCCTGATCGCGGACTTCATCCAGCAGGGCGGTGGGCCAGCCAATTTTTTTGACTTGATCATAGAAAGCCTGTAAGCCGGAAAAAACCCACGGCAGCCAGATCCCCTTGAGGTCCTCGGCCAAAGTCCAGGTTTCCTGGAGCGCCGCCCCGCCCAGGCTGTCGGCCCCAAGGATCAAAGCCGGCGTCCGGGTCCGCAATAAATCGGCGGCCTCTTTTAGGCGTTCGGTCAGCTGCGAAGCGGAGAGCGGCGGCATCCGGCCTTCCGCGTCGATAGTCCCTAGCCGGTGCCGGCCTACTTCGCATAAGTTCAGCGTCCGGCAGATCCGGCCTTGCTGCAAATAAAAAGAGATGTCATCGCAAAGGCAGCTGCAGCCGGCGCAAAGCAACGAGTGCTGTTCAGCATCATAAACTACCGAGGTGACTTCGATGTCCTTAGAATTATTTTCCTTTTTGTCATCGCGCTTCAAGGGGCTATCGGCTTTGTTCTCCATTAGGCCACAGGTCCTTCTTTCAAAGTGAATACCAACCCGAAATTACAGAGCCCTTAATATGCCTTTATATAGGGGCAAGTCTCT
>JAAEQF010000517.1 GCA_024231695.1 FCB group bacterium | reverse complement strand
GCCCATCTGTTTCAAAATCACAGAAGCGGCGATGGAGGACATCCTTACCACCGAGGTCTGGTTGTCCGTCACATTAATGGCATCTACAACGCCCCTGAGAAATTCTCCCTTTTCACGAATACCCTCAGGATCCGCCGATCTCGGCGGGCCGCACTCAGAGGTAACGGCAAAGGCCCCGCTGTCCAAAACCTTTTCTAAATGACTGGCTGTCATCATTCTTTCATATCCTCCCTGACGATCGTTCGCGGTCCACCGTCCCTGCTGGTTCCCCAATCTTTAAAAGGCATGAGCTGTTCGTACATGGTTTCAAGGAGTCCCAACGATTTTAAGCGATCTACAATTAGCTGCCAGCCGCAAGCGACATCCGGAGCAATCTCGCATTTAGTGTCCGTAGAGCCGCCACAGGGCCCATTAAGCAGGCTTTTGGAACAACGGGTAATGGGACAAATACCGCCGGTCAAGTGGAGCACACAATTTCCACACCCCTGACAACGTTCTGTCCACACGCCCTGCTCCAAAGACCCCCCCATAAAATCAGTATTGAGGCCGGGGAAGGCCGGGATGTCTTTATACCTTTCCGCCATATACTGAACCCCCACGCCACAGGCGATGGAGAGGACGGCCTGGTAATCATTGACATATCCCTCAATCTGATCAATGTATTCCGGATCACACTGTCTTTCCAACGTAACCTCGCGTACTTCGATCTCCTTGCCGTTTTTCTTACGAGCCAACCGAATGGCCGAAGCCAAAATCCCGACTTCCTTTTCTCCGCCGGCGGCACAAACGGCCACACAGCCCTTGCAGCCGATCAATAAAATCTTATCAAAGGGCTCCACCATTTGGAGAATATCTTCCAGTGGCTTTCGATGTCCGATAATCATTGAGGGTTCTCCTTATTAGTATTTAAGGAATTCAATCAGGCTGCTGCCGGATTATCCTGGTTGTCTTCCTGTCCTTCTTCAGAAAGTTCTGAACCCTGGCCGGTAACGATCGGAGTCGGGCCCAGGGCCTTGATTCTTTCCGTAAATTCTATCGCTATTTCAACAAAACGTGGCCCGTCTGCAGCAGACAGGTTGTACATCTCCACTCTACCGGGGTTGATACCGATATCCTGGAGAATCTCTTTTACTTGTTCCACCCGCTTTCGCGCCCTGATGTTGCCTTTAAGGAAGTGACAGTCCCCTTCTAAACAACCAGCCACATAGGCACCATCAACACCCTCTTCCAAGGCCTTGAGCAGATAAAGGGCATCAACCTTGCCGGTACAGGGAAGGCGAACAATCTTTACATTGGTCGGGTAATCCAAACGCATCGAACCTGCCAGGTCCGCAGCTGTGTATGCTCAGTAATTGCAGCAAAAAGCCAAGATTTTCGGCTCAAAAGAATCGGCCATCTTTATATTCTCCTTTAACTAATATATCTTAGGACTCCTGGTCTGTAGGGGCGTCGGTAGCGGCGCCAATAATTTCCCTGCATAGGGCCCCACTTTTATCCAATATCTGACGATCGGTAAAATGCTGAAGATCTATTGCTTTATTCGGACATTCAGAAACACAAGTTCCACAGCCCTGACAGCGGGAAGGATCGATAAAGGAATAACCATCTTCGTGGATAATGGGCACATCATAAGGACAGGCCCTGACACAGATGAGGCAGACAGCACATTTTTCTGCATCTACCTTAGCGACCACACCACCTACCTGCATCCGGTCTTTACTGATGACCGTACAGGCTCGCGACACGGCCGCGGCAGCCTGGGAGATCGACTCATGCATCATCTTAGGGGCGTGGCCCATACCGGCCATAAAAACACCATCAGTGGCAAAATCAACAGGCCGTAGTTTCATATGAGCTTCTAAATAAAAATTATCCAGGGTACGGGAGACCTTGAATAGATTGGACAGGCGGTCATTATCCCGCGGAATGATAGCTGAGCTCAATACCAGTAAGTCTGTATTTATCCTAATTTTCCGTTGAATACTCGGATCAAAGGTGGTAACGGCCAGGCCGCCATCTTCAGTTTCGGTGACATCGGGCTTATGATCCAGGTCATAACGGGTAAACAGTACGCCTTGTTCACGGGCGGCAGTATAATATTCTTCTAATACCCCATAGGTACGGATATCGCGGCAAACGACATCGATATTCACCTCAGGGTTGAGCTCCTTCAGTTTTAAGGCGTTCTTTATCGCCGACGAGCAACAGATCCGGCTGCAATAAGGACGCTCTTCATTCCTAGACCCGACACACTGAATCATTACGACCTGCTGCAGGGCCTTAGGATCGATCTCGCCGGCAACCAGCTTCTCCTCCAACTCCTGCTGGGTGACTACCTGCTGATTTTTACCGTATAAATACTCCGTCGGCTTTGACTCCTCGGCGCCTGTGGCCAGGATCGCCACACCATACTCATAGGTATGGTACTCTTTCTGAGGCCCGACGGCTATGCCACTTTTAAAAGCGCCCTTGTTGCCTGAATGATCAACCAGCTCAGCCTCTAAGAACAATTTAACGTCAGGATGGTTCCGGACCCTTTCAACGAGATCACGATAATAGGCCTGTACGTCCTTGCCTTCCAGGGTGTAGTGAAGGTGCCGGAGATTACCGCCAAGTTCGGCCTCTTTTTCCACCAGGCATACTTCATAGCCCTGATCCGCCAGCTGCAGGGCGGCGCTCATGCCGCTTAAGCCGCCTCCAACGACAAGTCCCTTTTTGTTGATATCGATATATTCAACCGGCAAGGGTTTCAGCTGATAGGCATTGGCTACGGCCATTTTTATCAGTTCCTTGGCCTTGACGGTAGCCTCTTCATGGTTGTGCATGTGCACCCAGGAACATTGATCACGAATATTGGCCATTTCGAAAAGGAAAGGATTCAATCCCGACTCTTGAAGGGTTTGCCGGAAAAGCGGCTCATGGGTTCTGGGAGAACAACTGGCGACAACCACACGATTAATATCATGTTCATTTATTGCTTCCTTGATATTAACCAGGCTGTCTGAAGAGCAGGTAAAGAGGAACTCATTGGAAAAAACCACATTCGGCAAGGAACCGGCATAGGCCGTCACTTGAGGTACATCAATGACGGAACCGATATTTACGCCGCAATGGCAGACAAATACACCGACCCGGGGCTCGAGCCCAACAATATCTTTTTCAATCGGCATCTCATCTTTGTACAGCAGCGTCCCCCTGGCCTCGGCAATGTCAGAGGCGGCAAAGGCCGCGGCGCCGGAAGCCTGAGCAACCGTTTCCGGAATATCCTTCGGCGCTTCAAAGGCGCCGCAAACATAAACACCCTTACGTGACGTCTCGAGGGGCTGGAATGTATCGGTTTTACAAAAGCCGTTCTGATCCAGCTCAATACCGATCTTTTTGGCCAGGGCCCGGGTCTCAGGCCGTGGGCCCAAACCAACGGAAAGCACGACCATATCGAATTCTTCATCTTGAAGGGTTCCGCTTGCATCAGTATAGCGAAGCATTAAATTGTTGGTTTTAGGGTCCTCAACGACCCGAGAAATCTGGGACCGAATATATCGTACATTATGTTCATTCTTGGCCCGCTCATAATAGCCGTCAAAGCCTTTGCCATGAGCCCTGATATCCATGTAAAAAATCGTCGGCTCTACAAAGGATAGATGCTCCTTGGTGATGATCGCCTCTTTGGTAGCATACATACAACAAACGGATGAACAATAATTATGGTCTTTATCTCTAGAGCCGACACATTGGATCCAGGCGATCTTTTTCGGAATATCGCCGTCGGAAAGCCGCATTGGCATACTGGAAAAAGGACCTGTCGCGGAAAGCATCCGCTCAAATTCAATACTTGTAACGACATTATCGTAACGGCCGTATCCATACTCGGACTTGGCCGAAGAATTGTATTCTTCAAAGCCCAAGGCCATGAGTACGCTGCCGACCTCGATCTTTTCTGTCCGTTCCGGCTCTTCGTAGCACAGGGCATTGGCCTCACAGACATCTTCACAAATACCGCAACCCAGGCACTTACGGCAGTTCAGGCACCGCTCTGCTTCCGCCACGGCCTGTTCACGGCTAAACCCGGTCTCTACTTCCTTAAAGGATTTCGTACGCTCGCCAATTCCCTGATGAGGCATTCGCTGACGAAGCTGGTAAGAAAATCCGGGGCGGGCATCCTCTACCGGGATCTGTTCTTTAATCCCCCGGCCTTCCGCTATATCCATGCCCCGTAAATAGCGATGGATGCTCTCGGCTGCCCGAAGGCCTCCGGCTACGGCATCAATAGCAATATAGGCGCCCTTTTCGGCATCACCACCGGCAAAAATACCGGGCTGATTGGTGGCTCCGGTGACAGGATCAACAGCCACGGTTTTCCACCTGGTACTCTCTATCTGAACCGCTTCAGCATCATAGGGCAATTTAACGGCCTGACCGATGGCAGGAACGATCAAATCAGAAGCCACGATAAACTCCGACCCCTCGATAGGAATCGGTCGCCGACGGCCTGAGGCATCGGGCTCACCAAGCTTCATTTTTTTCAATTCCAATCCTGTTACTTGACCGTCAGCAGCCACGACCTGAGTCGGGGCTACGAGAAAGTGCATCTGAACACCTTCATCAATGGCGGCCTGAACTTCTTCATGGTGAGCAGGCATCTCATCACGGGTCCGGCGATAATAAAGACTTACCTCCTGAGCACCGAGCCGAAGAGCACTTCGAGCCACATCGATGGCCACATTACCGCCGCCGATGACTCCGATCTTGCCTTTCAGGGAAACATCTTCTCCGGCGTTGATATCCCGCAGAATCTTTATGCCGGGCATTACGCCTCGAGCCTCCTCGCCGGGAATCCTTAACTGCATCCCTTCCCAGGCGCCAACGCCGATAAAGACGGCCTTATAACCCATATCACCCATAAGGGACTCAAAGGCGACGCCGTCGGGGCCAACCCTGGTGTCGGTCTTAACTTCAACGCCATGATCCAACACGGCCTGAATTTCACGGTCCAGGATATCTCTTGGCAAACGATAGGAAGGAATACCGTAACGCAGCATGCCGCCCAGCTTCGCCTGAGCTTCAAAAATAGTTGCCGGATAGCCGTTACGGGCTAAATGATAGGCCGCGCTAAGGCCGGCTGGCCCGCCGCCGATAATGGCGACCTTTTCCTCAAAATGCTTATCCGGTTTGTTAATCGGAATCGGCTGATTTTTCTTAATCTCCTCATCGGCGACAAATCGCTTTAATTGACAGATGGCTATCGGCTCTTCCATCTCTTTTCCACGTAAACAGGCCTCTTCACAGGGACGGGTACAAATCCTGCCGATGGAGGCAGGGAAAGGAAGCTTGCTGCGGATCAAAGCTAAAGAGGCTTCATCGTTGCCGGACGCAATAAGCCCAACATATTCCCTGACATCAAGCTCCAGCGGACAGGTCAGCTGGCAGGGGGCACTCTTGCGGTCAATCAAATGGGTATTGGGAACAGCCTGAGGGTAATCAAGGTAGATCGCCTTGCGCTGAGTCAGCGTCTGGTTGTATTCGCTGGCAATTTCTAAAGGACAAAACTGCTGGCAAAGCCCGCACCCGGTACATTTATCAGGGTCAACACGACGGGGGTGCCGCCGAATCGTGGCGGTAAAATGCCCTGTATCACCATCCAAGGCCGCAAGCTCGGCATAAGGGATGATCTCTATATTCTTATCGCGCCCCACATCAACCAGCTTAGGCGACATGATACACATAGCGCAGTCATTGGTAGGAAAGGTTTTATCCAGCTGGCTCATAGTTCCACCGATGCCGCCGGTTTTGTCCAGCAGATATACCTTAAAGCCCGACTCTACTAAATCCAGGGATGCCTGCATACCTCCTATGCCGCTCCCAACAACCAATACAGAGCCGATC
>JAAEQF010000516.1 GCA_024231695.1 FCB group bacterium | reverse complement strand
TGGTAAGTCTTGGAGAGAGCCTGGTAGGTGGCCTTGAGGAAGTTCTCAGCGGTTCTGGTATGACCAGAGGTGTCAGTGTAACAATCCTCGATACCAGCGAAGGTGAGCATCTTCTTGGAGACGGGAGCACCGACAATACCGGTACCTCTGGGGGCGGGCACGAGCTTGACACGGACGGAGGCACACTTGCCAGTGACCTTACCTGGGACGGTATGGACGTGACCGATCTTGTTACCCCAATATCCACGACGGACGGGGATGAGACGGAGCTTGGCGTCAACGAGAGCGCCCTTGATGGCGATCTGGACTTCCTTGGCGACCTTGATACCAAGACCGACGTGGCCAGCCATGTCACCGATGGCGACAATAGCCTTAAAGCGGGTGCGCTGACCGGCCTGGGTCTGCTTCTGGACGGAGATGATCTTCATAACATCGTCCTGGAGCTTGTGCTCGGAACCCTCGATGAGCTTGTCAACGATCTCGGCCTCCTTGATGGGGATAGAGTGGGTGTAGATCTCCTCGAGAGACTTGATGTAGTCCTTGGAAACCAATCTTCCGAGCTTGGTCTTGGGGATCCATTCATCCTTGGGGGGACCGCCACGGCCACCGGGACCGCCACGACCACCACGGCCGCCGCGACCACCGCGATCACCGAATCCACGGCCACGATCGCCACCGCGTTCACCTCTTCCTTCGCCTCTTGGGGCAGCTGCTTGTGCGTCCATTGTAAGTACTTTTGTATTTAATAATGATTAAAATGAATAAAGATGC
>JAAEQF010000515.1 GCA_024231695.1 FCB group bacterium | reverse complement strand
CCCCTATTGATCAACACCCCCCTATTGATCAATACCCCTCCCTATTGATCACAATCATAATTTTGGATTTTTTTGCCCAGTGGCTACGTTTCTACTGCCCGTATCCAGATTTTCGGGACCCGGATGGTGCGGGCTGCCTCCAGCCGGCCGGGACCGGCTCCAGCCGGCCGTGGCCTGGCCCGTCCGGCTGGGATTTCAGTGATTTTCAATAGAAAATAATGGAATTATGTGCATTTTTAATGAATTTCAGTGGATTTTGGTTGATGTTCATTGATTTTGGTGGTTTTTGAGTGGATTTTGGTGGATTTCAGTAGATTTTGGTTGTTTTTGAGTGGATTTTGGTGGATTTCAGTGGATTTTGATTGTCTTTGAGTGGATTTTGGTGGATCTTGGTGGATTTTGAAAGGATTTTGCATGATTCTGACGTGGAGAGGTCCAAAAAATGTGATTTTTGCTTGCAAAAATCACATTTTTTGGGCAGCGGGCGCTATCCAAAGGATGTAGCTGAGGTCCCGGCAGGGACAAACAGGCCCCTGCGGGTGAAATTAGGTTTTTGAAGGTGTTTTATTGTGTTTTTGTTGTGTGCTGCGAGTACTTTGCTGGCATTTTTTGTAATACACAAAACATGTGTGCAATAGTTGCAATACGCGACAGCATTCTTGATGTAGTTTATAGCATTTTTGAAGGATTTTGTAGTATTTTAATGAAATAATAAGTAATAGTACTTAGTAATAGTACTTATGTGGGCTTTTTGCCTGCAAAATGCTTTTGCAGGCACCCACTAGCGGTAAGTTATGGCGGGTCAAGTGGAAAACAAGGTATGCTTGGGTGTCTATCATGTGTAATTCGGCGGTCGTGCACCCCCGCCGTGCATCGCAGATCAAGTGTTGCGGGCTCTTAATTCCGTATCCTTGTTTCAGGGGGGGGGAATGGAGGGGGTGAAAATGGGGTTTCCTTTTTTTCAAAAAAAAGTTAGAGGTGTCTGGGGTGGACGGAACCCATTTTTTTTGGGATATGGTGG
>JAAEQF010000514.1 GCA_024231695.1 FCB group bacterium | reverse complement strand
TATTATTTATTTTACCTAGAGGACAATACTTGTCTGTCTTGCGGCCTGCATATATGCATAAAGTTAAAGCTGCTTAAAGATGTAATGATCGGGTTTTCCGGCCTTAACAGCGATTTCTGCGATAATATTTCAGACTCAAGAATCATAAAGATGGTTATGAAAAATTTGCGCAAGGGGTGAATGCCGTTTCACTCCTGCTCCGTGAGATCTAATCTATAAACTGCGTTTGAAATAATGGGACTAAAAACACCAATTTTTAGTAAGCCCTTTAAGGAGGAGAGACAATGAGTAAGAATGGAGAGAGTTTACAGAAGTCGAAGGAGGTGTGGGAGAAGATCAGGGCGCGATATGCCGCGAAGATAAAAGACAAGCCGAATTTATCGGGCATTCCGATCAAGACAGTATACACGCCAGAAGATGTAGCGGACTTGGATTTAGGGACAATGCCGGGAGTGTATCCTTATACCCGAGGCTTGTATGCCGATGGATATGCGTTAACGCCGTGGATGCAGCAGATGGTTTTCGGTTACGGCACGATCGAGGAGACGCGGGAGAAGATGGAGGAGCTGGTAGCTCAGGGGATGGAAGGGTATTTCGGCCATAAGGTATTTAACGTGGTATATGATGTGCCGACCATGTACGGGATAGATGCCGATCATCCGGAGGCCGAGGGAAATGTCGGACAATGCGGGGCTCATTTAAGCACCCCTGAAGATTATGATGAACTGATAAGAGACTGGGAGTTAGAGACCACTAATTTTTCATTAATTACCGGCGACAATTGTTTGCCGGGTTTGGCGCATATAATAGCGGCCGCAGACCGGCGTGGAAAGGGGGGGGAATCGTTACGAGGAAATTCAATGAACTGGTATCCGCGCATTGCGGTACAGGACATTCCTTCCTGGGAGCCGAAGCATGGCTATACGTTGATGGCGGATTTGATCAAGTATTGTGTGAAGAACGTTCCGGCCTGGAATACGACGAACATATTTATGTATGGCTTATCAGAAGCCGGTGCCACCCCTGCCGATGAGCTGGCCTTTGGTCTGGGCTGGGGCAAATCGGTCATAGAGGCGGGCAAGGCGGCCGGGCTGGAGCCTGATAGTTTTGTCGGG
>JAAEQF010000513.1 GCA_024231695.1 FCB group bacterium | reverse complement strand
CTGAGCCGCTCGCGCTGCCAGACGGCATAGTCGGCATACTGGATGGCGAGCTCCGGCAGCCGCGGCGGCAGTCCCCGCACCCGGGCCCCGTAAAGCTGGCCGAGCTCGCGCACCAGGATCCGCATCGACCAGCCGTCGGAGACGATGTGATGCATCGTCAGCAACGCCAGGTGCGCCGCCTCGTCGACGCGCACCAGCATCACCCGCAGGAGCGGTCCACGACTCAGGTCGAACGGACGCCGTGCCTCGGCCGTGCCCACGCGGCGCGCCTCAGCCTGCCGACGATCGCTCTCCAATCCGCGCAGGTCGACCAGCGGCAGCGCGACTTCCCGCGCCGGCTCGATGCATTGCACCGGCTCGCCGTGGCGCGCGGCAAAGCGGGTGCGCAGCGTCTCGTGACGACGCGCGAGGTCGGTCAGGCTCGCGGCCAGGGCCTCCGGATGCAGTTGACCCGACAGCCGCACCGCCGCCGGCATGTTGTAGGCCGCCACTCCCGGTTCGAGCTGGTCGAGGAACCACAGACGCTCCTGGGCGAACGACAGCGGCGGCTCGTCGCGCTGCGACGCCGGACGCGGCCGGGGCACCGCCGGCATTCCCTCCTCCCCCTGTGCCAGGACGCCCCCGATCCG
>JAAEQF010000512.1 GCA_024231695.1 FCB group bacterium | reverse complement strand
TCATTGCTTCATTATAATTATTTGGGTTTGCATCATTTAATTCATTCCCATGATTCATTTCCTTTTCGGGTTGAACGGCATTCACATTACTTCGTTTTCCCGTTCTTGATTGATCGATCACTCGATCTCTTTCGCTTGCAAAGGCTCGTAAGGGTCGAATATTTCTTGCCTTTGCTTCAGAACGTATTTCATTTCTTTCTTCATTCAATTCTTGTTCGTCCATTCTCTCGTCTCTTTCGAAGTTGGACTTGTCTGTAATCTCTTTGGGGTTGACCCCGTCCACTCCCAGAATCTTTATGAAGTCTTTGTTCTGTTCTTCGGTCATTGAGGTGATCTTCTTGATGTCCCAAGTGATCACAATTTGTTTCCTTTTGGGTACATAGACCCTGTAACCCTTGACGCTCTCATTCAATCCCAAAATGACACCAGGGATTGATCTTTTCTCCCATGCCTTCAGGTGCTTCTCCACTCTGACTGTGCACGGTGTTCCAAAAGCCAGTATTCTTCTCAGGTCTGGTTTCTTTCCAGTGAG
>JAAEQF010000511.1 GCA_024231695.1 FCB group bacterium | reverse complement strand
GAAGCCCCACTCCCTCGATTATTTATCGGTATCTGTTTCGGAAGTCATCTCGTCGATCACACGAGCCAAGATCCGATCGAACATCTCAGGCTTTTCGAGCATCGGGAAATGCCCCACACCCTCTATGAAATCCACCTGAAAGTCCGGCACCAAGGTCCGATTCTTCTCAACATTGGTCGGTCGAATGGTCGAACTGACGGTGCGAACCGGAATGTCGAGCTCTTTCAACGCCGCCGCAAAATCGTAGCTGAATAGATCTCTGAAAGTGTCCATCGCGATTTCCGGCGGCGCCGACGACATATCTTCGACGATAAAAGCCCTGACGGCCGAATCCGTTTCCGGACCTACGATGTTGGCCACAAAGGTCTTTGTGGTGGCGCCAAAGTCGGCCTTAAACGGCTCCAGAAAGGCCTCCACTTGTGCTGGATAGTACTTGAGGGTCAAGTCCTGAAAGTTATCAATACCGATTATAGCCCTTACCCGATCCGGCACCTGAAGTGATGCTTC
>JAAEQF010000510.1 GCA_024231695.1 FCB group bacterium | reverse complement strand
GGGATCATATGATTTGTGCCAGAATTGCCCGCCGCCCAGTTCAACGTCGATCATGTTGCCAATGATCTGTAACCGCTGGCCGTCAATGAGTCCCTGGATCCAGATAATGGCCACAAAGGTGAAGGAAAGGACGAATACATTGAGCCACGTTCTCAGGCCGGCGCCGATGATATTTCGGAAGGCGAGTTTGATGACTAACATGGAGGCGTCCTCTTTATTTCCTATGTCCTAACGCGGATTAATCCGCCTAAGGCGGGTAAGCCGGAAAAGTGACTAAAGGGAACTAATGGAAAATCACAAATAACAAATCACAAACTACAAACAAATAACAACACGCGGCGCAAGCGCCTGCGCTGCGCGTGACCAATCCCGCTACAAGCGGGACAAAATACCAAACATGTTTAGGGTATTGAAATTTGTAATTTGGTACTTATTTGTAATTTGGCACTTGGAATTTGGGATTTTCAAGACTCTGTGACCATTTTGCGCGCAAACCTGTTTAAAAGCGCTAATTCCTTTGATCTGTTTTCGTGATATCCTCTATCACCTTGCCGTCCGTGAGCGTAATGACCCGGCCCAGGTATTTAATGACTTTTTCATCGTGGGTGGCGAATATAAAAGTGGAGGCCAGTTCCTGATTCAGCTTCACCATCATTTCAAGGATATTGTATGAATTGGCCGCGTCCAGATTGGCCGTGGGTTCGTCTGCCAGGACGATCTTGGGCCTCTTTACCATGGCTCGCGCCACGGCCACGCGCTGGCATTCACCGCCCGACAATTGCGAAGGACGCGATTTGACCCTATCTGCCAGGCCCACCCATTCGAGGGCCTGAAACACGGCGCGTTTCCGATCCGATGTATTCATGCCAAGCAGGAGAAGCGGCAATTCTACATTTTCAAAAACATTGTAAACGGGAAGAAGATTAAAGGTCTGGAAGATGAATCCGATGTGTTCATTGCGCAGCCGGGCTGAATCCTTATGCTTCAATTCTCTGGTATCTTTGCCCACAACAACGGCGCATCCTTCCGTGGGGTTATCGAGCGCGCCCATAATATTGAGCAGGGTGGTCTTACCTGACCCGCTGGGACCCACCAATCCGATAAACTCACCGGTTTCGATGGTCAGATTGATATCATTCAACGCCATAAACCTGAGTCCCCCCATAGGGTACTTCTTCACCAGGTTCTTCGTTTCAATCAATGCAGGCTTTTCCATTCATTGCTCCTTGAGAGGTCCATTGAGACAGGATAACAGGATGTTCATGATTCAAAACATCCTTTGAAATGATAATATTTTTCTCTTCGCGCCCGCCCTGCTCTTCGTGGTTGGGCTCGTTTTTGTGAATGCATCAATGGTT
>JAAEQF010000509.1 GCA_024231695.1 FCB group bacterium | reverse complement strand
TGTTGTCGCCGCAGGCGGCCAATTGGCAAGTAGAGAGGCAGTCGTCGGTGTCGACGGCGTTTGCGTCGTCGCACTCCTCGATACCTTCGAGGACAATGCCGTCGCCGCAAGTGTTCCATGAGCAGTCGTTTTTGCAGGAGTCGGTGTCGTCGAGGTTTGCGTCGTCGCATTGTTCGACACCGGCTTCGACGTACCCGTCGCCGCAAGCAGCGAGGTGACAGTTGGTAAGGCAGTTTCCGGAGTCGGAGTTGAGGTCGCCGAGGTCGCACTCTTCGTGCCCTGCCCAGATGACGTTGTCGCCACAGGTTGGGAGCTGACACGAGGAGAGACAGTCGTCGGTGTCGACGGCGTTTGCGTCGTCGCACTCCTCGATACCTTCGAGTACAATGCCGTCGCCGCAAGTGTTCCATGAGCAGTCGTTTTTGCAGGAGTCTGTATCGTCGAGGTTCGCGTCGTCGCATTGTTCGACGCCTGCTTCGACGTATCCGTCGCCACAAGCCGCGAGGTGGCAGTTGGTGAGGCAGTTGCCGGAGTCGGAGTTGAGGTCGCCGAGGTCGCACTCTTC
>JAAEQF010000508.1 GCA_024231695.1 FCB group bacterium | reverse complement strand
CCTAAAAAATAAGGATTTTATGAATTTTTTGGCCGCCTGACAGCAATTAAAAAAAAAGATCAATTGACCGATCTTAATATTATGGTATATTATTTTAGTATAGAAAGACTACCTCTGGGTTGGAACAGTTTCGACAATATCTTGTTTTTCCGATCAGAGCTTACTCACCGCCTCGGGTAGTAGCCTTAATTATTTTATAGGTTCGGAGTGCAATAATGCGTAGAGCTGCAGGATTTTTATTGATTTGCTGCCTCCTCTTTTCGGGGGCTTCGTATGGTATTAGTATCCCCGGTTTCGACGGTTCCGAAAACCGGATAATTGAGATTAAAGGCCGGTTCGTGGTTAGTTTTGCCGAGGCGGCCCCGGTTAGTAAAATTCAGGAGGGTTTCGGTCTGTTTCGGGTTGGAATACCTTCGATCGAAAAAGTCCTGGATGATTATAGAGTCCGCGAAATGCGTCCTCTGGTGCGAGCCACCGGTACGAGAGCACATGGTCTGGATCGGATGTACATAGTGGAAATAGCCGAGGATGCCGACGACAATGCTTTTATAAATGCAATGCAAGGTAATCCCTATGTAGCCGCCATCAGTCATGACTATGCCTGCGA
This sequence comes from FCB group bacterium, assembly GCA_024231695.1. Lineage (GTDB taxonomy): Bacteria > Zixibacteria > MSB-5A5 > GN15 > JAAZOE01 > JAAEQF01. The sequence continues at coordinate 35,673 of JAAEQF010000508.1, read as the reverse complement.
AATCGCCCTGTCGCCGGATGACGACTCGCATAACTCGCAATGGGCCTATAAAAGCACCTCACCTGTTCAGGTTCACGAAGCCTGGGATATAGAAACCGGATCGGATACAGTTATTATCGCTATCATCGATACCGGGGTTAATTACCGTCATCCCGACTTGAGATATAATATTTGGGTGAATCCGGGCGAGGATATCGACGGCGACCGAGTAGTCTTTGACTCCACTGACTTTGACGCCACCGACAACGATCTAAACGGATACACAGATGATGTGATTGGTTACGACTTCTTCAGCGGGGGCAGTGAGTCGCCCTGGTCGGGCGAGGATTCCAGCGTGCCCGATAATGATCCCAATGATTTTAACGGACACGGCAGTCATTGCGCGGGCATTGCCTCGGCGGTGACCAACAATGACAACGGCGTATCCGGATTAGCCGGTGGTTGGGGGCCGGATTTTTCGGGACGAGGCGCTCAGATCATGTGTTTGCGTGCCGGTTATTCGGCTGTGCATCCCGATTACGGTTATGAAACGGGTTATGTGGTCATGTCGGCGGTAGTGGAAGCTATCAATTACGCCGTCGATAACGGAGCCGATGTTATCAGCTATTCGGCCGGATCTTCAAATGTGACCGGTATGCAGGACGCACTGGATGCGGCCATGGCCGCTGGACTGGTTTTTTGCACCGCAGCCGGGAACGATAACGATTATGAACCCGACTATTTCGGAGATTTCCCCGGTATTTTGGCCGTGGCCGCCTCTGATTACAGCGATAACAGGGCCAGCTTCTCCAACTACGGCAACTGGATTGAAATCTGTGCCCCGGGAGTCGGCATCTACTCAACCTATTCCAATCATTATACGCCCAGCTATACTAGCATGCAGGGAACATCGATGTCCACTCCAATGGTAGCCGGACTGGCGGCGCTGATCAAATCACACTATCCCGATTCCAACAAAACCTTCATCGATTTCCTGATTCAGGATCGAGCCGACCCTATGCCCGATGTTGAATTCACTTATGGTTGGTTGGGAGCCGGTCGGATCAACGCTTACAATTGCCTGCAGGATGCCCCGGTAGCGAAATTTTCTGCAACGCCGCGTTTCGGTCCACCGCCGCTGGCGGTGACATTTACCGATGAATCACCGGCGGCGACATCCTGGAGCTGGGCTTTCGGCGACGGAGGTGGCTCGCTGAATCAGGATACGACTTATACTTATATGACTCCGGGCCTTTATGAAGTGGCTCTCACAGTCGATGATCCCAATGGCACGGATACCGAAGTAAAAAGAGACTACATTTGTGTAACGGCCGATACGATATATGCTGCTGATACGGCAACTATTGCCATAGGTTCCCCCTCGCCGGTAGCGATAAGTATGAAAAACACTCTGCCGCTGGATACTTTTATTCTGGCCCTGAGCTTTCCCGACAGCGGGCCTGCGACCCTGGATTATAACGGTTACTCGGTCGCCGGAACTCGTTGCGAAGGTTTCACCGTTCAGAAAAAGGCGGAAACGTCCACTCAGATCGTATTGCGGTTTATAGCTCCCATTGGGTCGGTCAATAACCAGCCCTTGGCACCGGGTGACGGCGTGGTGGCTAATCTGATGTTTACCGGTACCGGCGGCCCAACAGCGGAAATCGACTCAACTACACTGGGTGGGTATAAAAACTTGCTGGACAGCAGATATGGTGAATATGAACCGGCCTTTTTGGCGATTACCGTGAAGCTGGGCAAACGCGGCGACGCCAACAGCGACGGTGATATTAATGTCGGCGATGCTGTTTATATGATAAATTTTGTTTTCAAGAGCGGTCCTGCGCCGGCTACCACCTATCAGGGTGACGCCAACGCTGACGGCGATTTGAATGTGGGCGATGCGGTCTATCTCATAAACTATGTCTTCAAAAATGGGCCGGCGCCGCCGCCATAAAAAAAGTTGATTTTTTGGTTGACTGTGACTATATTTTGTGTAACTTTACCAAGCCGTCTCAGGCTATGGGGTTATTTTACCCTATTTTGGTCGTAAAAATCCTGAGCGCGGAGTTAGTTAGAAGACAGGTTAGACGTAAAACCTAAATTGCGTTTCGCATGGAGGCCTTGTTTATGAAATGTAAACTGATAATGTTGTTGGCCGTATTGCTTGTTTCCTTTGGAGCAGTGCAGGCAGCAGATTCAACCGGTATCGTAGTGTATGATAAAGATGATGCGCAGGTGATTGTTAACGGCGGCTCAGTTCCCGTCGGTCATGCACTGGAAATCCAGTTCTCGATAGCCAATGATACCCTGCTTAGCGGATTTTCACTCCCATTAGTGTTCAAATCCGTCGATGCCGGCTTGACCCTTACTTGGGATGCACAAACCGGTGGTCTGGGAACGTCCGAAGCATTCACGGTCAATACTGGCAGTCGTATGCATCCGGTTGATGATGTCATGGACATTTTCAACGTCACCGAGAAGAGCCTTGGCGGTGATTTGCCCGATTCGATTATGCCGGGTGGAGCTTCCGCATTCAGTAGTGGCGTACCGATTGGTGCTTATGAGCACTTTTATTCATATCATGTCACCACTGGTGGCGTGGATGTAGGAGAGACCAAAACTCTCTGTATCGACACGGGTTTTATCCCCCCGGGCGGTGAATTCCTCTTTGTAGCTGCTTCCGGTTTCACCTATGAAACCCAGTGGGGTGGTGAATATTGTATTAACGTGACTAACGGTACAGCGGTTGAGGGTGACAACCCGGCAGTTCCCGCATCCTATGGTCTGAATCAAAACTACCCCAACCCGTTCAACCCGACGACGACTATTCGTTACAGCCTTGAACGCAAGGGATTGGTCAATATCTCGATTTACAATATCCTCGGCCAGAAAGTCAACACTCTGGTCAATGAAGAGCAGGAAGCCGACGCTTACGAAGCTGTTTGGAACGGTGACGATGAGAACGGTACTCCGGTTGCCTCCGGCATCTATTTCTATAAAATGATCGCCGGCGAGTTTGTCGAAACCCAAAAGATGGTTTTGATGCGCTAAAGCTGACCTTCATAGATATTAAAAAAAGCCCCTCTTTCCATGAGGGGTTTTTTTTATTGCCCTTTTGTTTCCAAACAAGACCAATCTCATCTTCTATTATTAACCGGGACCACTATTGTTAGAATCTAACCTTTTTACTTGACAGATATTGGGTAAAGATATATATTTTAATGGGAAGGGATTTTCCTCTATTTGTACATTACATCCAGCCCGCAACCCCGGTAACCGGAGGTGGGTCATGACTGTTCGCCAAGGATATTTTAGCCTGAAAAGTATCGCTCTCAAGTTGTTTTTTCTACTTTTTGTGTTTCTTATCCTGGTTTCATATGTTGTCGCCGAGGATCGCGTGACGCCCGGATTTTCTAATTATTGTATGAGTCCTCATTATTATGATACGATTTGGGTGAATATCAATTATACTTTGGATTTCATTATAGAAAACGATGCTTTGCTGAAGGATATCAGCTTGGGCTTCCGCATATATTCTCCTGATGATGCCACATGGGAATGGCTCTCTGCTGAGAACGGCTATGGGCCGGAGGGATGGAATTCCGGAATGAAATTGGGGCAGATTAAACGTGGATGCCGGATGGATCCAGCGGAAATGGTTTGGGATGTCAGCGATCTTCGTATTATCGAACAGGACATGGATGGATTTTTACCCGACAGTTTCCTGATATTCGGTGAGGCCGACACTGCCGGTCTGGAACCGGGCTGGCCGGAAAAAATGATATCGATGAGTTGCCGAGTTGGCGGTCCTTCCGGAGATGGTGTCAGGACCATTTGTATCGATACAGCGGTTATTCCCCCCGATGGTGACTGGCTGTTTGTGGATGATCAACAGCAGAATATTGTCCCGGTTTTCGACTATGGTCAACCTCATTGCTGGGCGGTTAAAATGCTGCCGAATTGTTGCGGCTGGCCCTGGGCTGTATGTTCTTCGGCTCCGAAGGAAATAAATCATTGTGGCAGCGGCGATTTTTACGTCGAAGTGTATAACTACACGGGCGATCCGCGCGATCTTTACATTGCCTGTCATAATGGTGAAGGCGTAACCAGCATATCTCATGAAGGTGCGAGTGCAACCATTACCTATTACGCGGCCGAATCCGACTGCGGGCATACCGTGGATATTCCAGTTTGGGCTTCCGATCCCTTTAGCTGTGTTCCTTTCTGTCCCAACGCATGTATTCTGCATGCGGTTGTCACTAACAATGCTCCCACTCTGGACGTCGGTGTCGATGGCATGACCGGTTATGACATGGGATTTATCAAAACCGATATTATCGGCTCTGATATTGATACTTGCGACGATTTAACATATGGCATGGTCTCCGGACCGGGCACTATCGATCCTGAGACTGGTGTTTATACGTGGCTTCCATCCATAGGCGATGCCGGTTTTAATACAATAACGGTTGAAGTGACCGACGGTTTTGACGCTATAATGGATGACTTTATTGTTGAAGTATTTACCTGCACAGGAAGATGTGCGGCCGGCGATGTCAACTTCGACGGCGATGTGAATGTTGGTGACGCCGTAGCGATTATAAATGTCGTTTTTAAAGGTGCTCCATATCCTCAAGTTCCCGATATGGCCGATGCCAACGCCGATTGCGCGCTCAATGTGGGTGATGCTGTCTTTTTGATTAACTATGTCTTTAAAAACGGCGATCCGCCACAAATGGGTTGCGTTTACTAAGTTGGGAGGATTTCATTGAGATTCGATGAAACGCGCTTCTGTGCAGCGAAAGTTACACTGATTATCGGTTTGCTATCGCTGGGACTGGCTATTATGGCCACTCAATCTGTAGCCGATAATTCTGTCGGGGCTGGCTTTCAAATGGAAGGCACGTATGATGACACTATTTGGGCCGGAGTAGATCATTTGGTGGGAATATATATTCAAAACACCGACAAATTGCGCTCAATGAGCCTTGGGTTCAAATTGTTTTCCCCCGATGGGGTTGAGTGGACATGGGTGTCTCAGGCTGAGGGTTACGGCCCGGGCGGGAAATACACCGGCTTGCAGGCGGCAACCGTTTTTTCAGGCTGGCGGATGGATCCGGCCGAAGAAGTCTGGGATGTTAGCGATCTTCAGTTCATCGAACAGGATATGGATGGCCTGTCACCGGATAGTTTTTGTTTTTACGGCATGGCCGAAAATGGTGGGTTGGAAATAGGTGGAATCGATCTACTGATGGGTGCGCACTTTATGCCCGGCGGAGTAGCCGAAGGCGAAGTCAAAACATTGTGCGTTGATACGGCTTTAGTTCCCTCGGACGGCGAATGGCTGTTTACTGATTTTTTAGAACAACCGATTTATCCGCGTATATCCGGCGGATCGGAACAATGTAAACCGGTGAAGCTTTTACCTTGTTGCGAGCCGTATTTAATAAAACTCTCGACATATACCCGAGAAACCGCTGTCTGCAGGACCGAGTATTTTTACGCTACTTTCCTCGATTATGAGGAAGAGCCTTTTTATGGTGAACTGATTTCCTGTACCGGTAACGGCACGGTTGAACTGGGTATAAACGGTAACAATATCACCATGCATTACACCCCCGCTCAAGGCGATGCCGGGGAAATAATCATTGTTACTCTACGGGCCTGCAATTCATCCGGGTGTAGTGAGCCCTATATCCATCGTGTTAGTGTAACCGGTAACGCGCCGACAATGGATGTCGGTTTGTTAAACAATACCGCCATCGCCGACAACCTGTTCGTGAAAGGCGATTTGGTAATTGAGGACCCCAACTCCTGCGAGATATTGACTTATGCCGTACTTTCCGGGCCGGGAGAAATCGACGCCGAAGGGTTGTATACATGGGTGCCGACCGTCGGCGATCAGGGTACCAATCATTTCGTTGAAGTTATGGCTACCGATGAGCATGATACGGTCACCGGGTCATTTGAAATTGAGGTGCTACCAGGCGAAGGATTGGATGGCGATGCTAACCTTGACGGAAGCGTCAATGTTGGGGATATCGTGTTTTTGATCAACTATGTTTTCAAGAACGGCGCCTTTCCGCAGGTTCCCAACCTGGCCGATGTCAATTCAGATTGTGCCCTCAATATCGGCGATGCGGTTTATCTGATTGGGTATGTATTCAAGCACGGGCCTGCACCTTGGATCGGATGCGTATATTGAAGATAGGGAGATAAACGATGAGTTCTGATTTGAGAAAATGCGATTTGCGATGGATGATTTTTCGCTTGGCTCTGGTTCTTATTGTTTCTATTCTCCTGGTCTCTCCATGTATGAGTGAAAACCGAGTGGAGCTGCGGTTACCAACCGATTGTTGCGTCGATACCCTGCGTCCGGGTACGATCTATAAACTTGAATATTGGATAGAAAATGATGTTAAGCTGGGTTCAATGAGTCTCGGATTTGAAGTTTATTCTCCGGATGGAGCCGAATGGACATGGCAGGAACAGATAGAAGGTTATGGCCCTGACGGCAAAAATTCCGGTCTTAAGCTGGTGGAAGTTGCCCCCGGTAGTCGTATGGACCCGTCAGAAGTCGCCTGGGAAAGCGATTTACAGGTAATAGAGACGGATTTGGACGGCATATCGCCCGACAGTTTCCTTTTTTCAGCCCAAGCCGACACTGCGGGTCTGGAACCGGGTTCGCTTGAACATATGATGTCGATGTATTTTACAGTCGAAGGTGGTTACGGTGAAGCTCAAACGATTTGTTTCGATTCGGTTTTTATCCCTCCTGATGGCGATTGGCTGTTCACCGATGCCATGTCTGATCCGTTGATTCCCGATTTTGGAGGTACTCAATGCTGGCCGGTTAAATACTATGCCGGTCCGCCGCTTACTCACGACTGCCCCGATGAAACGCTGACGACCAACCACTGCGAACCGATTTCATATGATGTCGCCTTTGACCATCTTGAGGGTGATCCTATGACGATTGTAGAGACCGGGAACACCGGCTATGGTTGGGTTAGTATTGATGATGATGGAGATGGTTCGGCATCGGTCACTTATCACCCCATGGGTTACGATAATTACAGCACGGTTGAAGTGACGGTGGAAGGCCAGACCCCCTTTGGATGTGTGGGATGTTGTACCGCGTCGATAGCCGTCACCAACAACTATCCGGTACTGGAGGTTGGAAACGATGCTTCGGCTTTTTACGGTCATATTTTTGTAAATACCGGAATTTTGGCATCGGATTTGGATCCCTGCGATGATCTGACCGTCGGTATTGCATATGGGCCGGGTTCTATCGATCCTGAAACCGGAATATATATCTGGACACCGGAAATCGGCGATGTTGGCCTGAATATCGTCGAAGTGTATGCAACCGATGGATACTCCGAAGCCCGGGCCGCGTTTACAGTGGAAGTGGTCGCTTGCGGCCGATGCATCAGCGGCGACGCCAACTTCGATGGCGATGTCAATGTCGGCGATGCGGTGGTTTTGATCAACTTTGTTTTCAAAGGAGCTTCATATCCGCATGTCCCCGATTTGGCCGATGCCAATGGGGATTGCTCGCTTAATGTCGGTGACGCTGTCTATTTGATAAATTATGTCTTCAAAGGCGGCGACCCGCCGCAAATGGGATGTATAATTTGGGAATGACGAAAAACCAATAAAAATCCGGCCTTCTCGGCCGGGTTTTTTTATGGCAAAAATCCCCATTCGGAGCCGAGAAAGACGGCCACCGGTCGTCTTAATTGTATAATACTATTGACTATGGCTACTAATCTGCTAACTTTATACTTGAGTATAGAAACACTGCCTTTAACCGGGATTCTATGAGATATCTTATTCTGATATTGACAGTCGCGTTGTTATCCCTGGGATCGGTCATAATGGCCCAGACACCGCCCGTAATCAGCGATATCAACGATACGACCATAGCCGAGACTGAAACGCTGCAATTGCTTGTCACCGCCACCGATGCCGATGGCGATGACCTGATTATGCTGTCTTCAATTCTGCCCCCTAATGCCACCTTTGTTGACAGCGGAAATGGCGTGGCTCTCTTCGAATTCACTCCCGACTATGATCAGGCGGGCATGGTCAATATGGCTTTTTTGGCCGTGGCCGACGTTGATACGGCTGAGACAATTATACAGATAACCGTCACTAATACCAACCAGCCGCCCGTTATCGACCCGGTTCCCGATACTACGGTATGGGAAGGCGTAGAGCTTAATATCACTCTGACTGCCACCGATCCCGATCAAACGATCCCTTCGCTGCGGATTGGCGCGATTCCCCCCAATGCCACTTTCGCCGATAGTAATGACGGGTCAGGATTGTTCACGTTCAGGCCGGCCGAGGATCAGATTGGCGATTTTCCCCTGACTTTTTACGCTGATGATGAAGATTACTCCGATTCCACTAAGGTCACGATAACCGTCCTTGGCCCGAACCTACCGCCGGTATTGAATCCGATTCCCGATACTTCGGTAGTCGAGGGCGAAACGTTGGTCTTGACCATTACCGCCACCGATCCCAACGGTACTTTTCCGGGTATTGACTTCACCTTCCCGCCGGATAATTCAACTCTGGTTGACAACGGCGATGGCAGCGCCACGTTTACCTATTCCCCCAGTTATACCCAGGGTTCACCGACGCCGGATGTTGTGCTGTTTTCGGCGAATGACGGCAAGAGCTTCGATGATCAGCAAATATCAATTTTGGTTATCGATGCCGGTAATCAGGTCCCTATTTTCAATGCGGTTCCGGATACGTCCATCCTTGAAGGTGAAGTTTTGATCCTGCCTATTTTGGCTGCGGATGTCGATGGTTTGATCTCCTCGCTGACAGCTCTGAATCTTCCGGCCAACGCTGCCCTCAGCGACGTGACTAACGGCTCCGGGACATTTACCTTTATTCCTGATGAAACCCAGATTACCGATTATACCGTCACTTTCGAGGCCACCGATGACAGCGGAGGGGTAGCCTCTCTTCCGGTCACCATCAGCGTCGATGGCCCTAATCTGTCACCGGAATTCGATCCGATCGCCGATACTGTCTATGTGACCGAAGGCGATACGCTGAATCTGACTATTTCCGCCACCGATGCCAACGGCACCCTTCCGGTCATAACCCCCACTCCGCCATTGCCGCAGTTTTCAGAGTTTCCCGATTCAGCCTTCGGCAGCGGACTGTTTACGGCCACACCCAACTTCATCGACTCCGGAACCTATACTTTGGAATTCACGGCTTCCGATTTTAAACCAGCCAACAACACTGTCATTGAAGTAATTCTGGTGGTCGAGGATGCCGGGAATCAAAAACCGCTTATCAATCCGATTGATCTGCCCGATACGGTTGTGGAAGGAGGTTCGGTGAGCATTTCGTTGAATGCCTCCGATCCCGATACAACCACTCCCGTGCTCTCCGTCACCGATATTGACAATATTGTCTTCGTCGATAATCTGGACGGTACCGCTCAATTTGATTTTTCGCCCGATTGCAATCAGGGCAGTCGCGTCAATGGCGACAGCCTCTATCTTATATCGTTTTTCGCCGATGACGGTAACCTGGTCGATACGGTAACCATAGAAGTCGTGGTGGTTGACACTGGCAACTGGTTGCCGGATCTGAATCTGATCGAACCGCAAAATACTAGTGAAGGGCGCTTTCTGGATATCCTGATCGAAGCCGACGATTGCGAAGGGGAAACACTTTCGCTGACCACCGGACCGCTTCCATATAACGCCCAATTTGAAGACTACGGTAACGGCCAGGGTCGTTTTGAATTCTACCCCGACTATGATCAGTCGGAGGCTTATCTGGTTGATTTTTACGCTTTTGATGGCGAAGCCACGGATTCGCAAACGATTTCCATAACTGTCAACAACGTAGTTGGGGATATTGCCAACGATCCCGGGATTACTGATACGATCAGACTGATCGGTAACGACTGGGACGGTTCCCTTCCCGGCTTTTCAATCAGTTGCCGCATTTCCAATGATTCGGCCATTTCCGGAGCCTCCACCGGATTTCGCTGGGATGAGGACTGGCTGATTCTGGATACGGTTGAACTCGAACCGTGGGTGGAAAGTGCGTTTTACCACAAAGTTTTCGTCGATACCACGCTGAGACTTTTTCATATAGGTTTCCTCTATTACGACAGCATGTATGTTGATTCTGGTAATCACGCCTATTTCACTGCCCGGTTCACCTATGATCCGGACAGCGTCGATACCAACAACCTCTGGGATGCCAGTTCGCGCATCCATATCGATACGGCCAAAGTGGGCAGCAGCGGAGATTTTGTCTTCGATCCGACTCTCAAGGGATCACCACCAGCCAAAATGTCCGACCCTGACTTTAAAAGAGCCCTAAGTGCCGTAACCTATGCTCCGCTTATCAGACTTCAAGAGGTACGCGAAGCTCGCGATGTTGTGGCTTTGTCAGTATACGATGTGGCTAATAACCGACGTCTGCATCCGGGCGACACGATCTATGTAGATGGCGCGGAGCTGACTTATCAGCTTCAAATGAGCCTTGAAAACCGAGATTCTCTGAATGAAATTTCGCTGGGCCTGGTGATGTCCTCCGAAGATGGTGCCGCCTGGTCCTGGCTGCCGCAAATTGACGGCCTCGGTGATGTTACTTCAGCCGCCACAATCGCCGGCGGAAGCCGGATGAGAGATGATGATTTGGTCTGGCTCGCAAGCGGTGGATTGCAATTCATTGAAACCAATATCGATGGCCTGATGGCTGACTCTCTGCTTTTGCAGGGTACCGCCGGACCGACCGTCGGCGCTGGACTGAACGCGGGACTGAAAGATCATATGGTTTCGATGACCTTCACTCCCGATAGCCTGATCGACGATACCACGGTGATGACCATATGCGTGAATAAAACCGATCTCGTCGGGGATTGGCTTTACGGCGATTTCCCCGGCAGTGTGATCACTCCCGAGTTCGGTGGGGAAATCTGTTTCCCGGTGGCCAGCAAGTTCTATACTTCGACCGGGGATAGGCGTGAACAACTGCCGTCGAAATATAATCTAGACCAAAACTATCCCAATCCGTTCAACCCGACAACAACTATTGCCTTCGATCTGGCTCGCCGAGCTGAAGTTAAAATCCTGGTTTATAATATAATTGGGCAATCCGTCCGTAAATTGGCCGACCGAGAATTTAACGCGGGTCAACATACTGTTACTTGGGATGGGCGTAATCAGGACGGTCGCGCGGTGGCATCGGGCATTTATCTCTATCGTATGGTTTCAGAAGAGTTTAGTAGTACTCGCAAAATGATTCTATTGCGATAATCTGCTCGACTGCCGATGACAATCATCATTATTCCTTCTATCATAAGCTATTATTCAGTAGTAGATTATTCAAGTTTTCGTTATGATAGCAAATCGTTACGGTAATCCCTTTAATTGAAAGCAACTATGGTAGAGTCGAAATTAATTTCACCTACGGATTATTATAGAAATATTTTAATGCGGTATAACTATATGTAACGCAATAACTTGTGGGCTCTGTTTTTGTGTTGGTAATTGGAGAGAGGATCTTTGTGGGTTTGAAAATATTATTTGGTTGACTTCTACCCCCGGATTTGTTAAGATTTTATAATGGCGGATTGTACGATAATTTTACAAATCCTTTATATACAAGGGGTTATATGTTAGGTGTTGATCAAAATCGATTGTCGATCGGAAAGGATATTTACTATCCGTTTTCGGTTGAAATGCATTATTTCCGGATTGACAAACGTTACTGGTCTGTTTGTTTTGAGAGGATCAAACGAGCCGGCTTCAGGATAATTTCCACTGCCGTGCCCTGGAATCTTCATCAGGACAAGAACAAAGACATAGATTTTAACGGTTTTCAGGATTCTCGCAAGGATTTGATCGTTTTTCTCGAGTTGGCCCGAGAATTCGGTTTTAAAATAATCATGCGACCGGGGCCATGGATTGCCGGACAATGGATCAATGGCGGTATCCCCGATTTTGTTCTCAACGATGAATCTCTTCTGGCTCGGGATGCTCAAGGGAATACAGTTTCTCTCGATGAGATGAGTGGGGTTTCTGGTGGCAAGCTGGTTAGTTATCTTCATCCGCATTTTCAGCATTTTCTGAAGAACTACTTCAAAACCCTGATCGAAACAACCAAGAATTACATTCATCCCCGAGGACCGATCTTTCTGGTTGAGTTTGATTATGAGACCTCGTTCTGTCGCCACACCGGTCCTGGTGAAGCCGATTACAATGATTATGTAATTGGAACTTTGTATCCATCGTATTTAGAAACTCGATACGGTGAGATCAAACAACTCAATGCGGTTTACCGCTCAAAGAACAAGAGCTTTGGCGACGTCGAGCCGCCGCGCGATTTTTCCGGTGTTGATCTCAAGGATTTGCCGAAGGTTTTTGACTGGTTTCGTTTTAAGGAACAGTACTTGACCGTATTTTTACACGGGCTGGAGGAATTGTTCAAATCATACACGGTGATGCCTCTCTTTTTCCGGTCACTTTATTTTGCTCCTCAAAGGCCGCTTCCAGCATTTGCTCTATCCACCGAAGACGAGGCCGAGCATTTGATGGGCGCTTCAGCTTTTCCGGACGGCACCGCTTTTGATCTGATGCAAAAGGCTCGTTATATGAGGACCATGACCGATTTTGCCTGGTCCCCTTCATTTATTTCGGGTAACACGACCACAGATCGGCGGGAATCGGAAATGATGTTCCCGATAACCGATGGACGCCGCCGTTTCTTTGTTGCGGCCGGATTGGCCGGCGGTTTCAAAGGGCTCAATCATTACATGTTTATCAATCGCGATCATTGGTATGGAGCTCCGGTGGACCATGACGGCACTATCGGAACCGGTTTCGAGATTGTAAAACGGTTAAATATAGCTATTCCGCAAATGGAGGTTAATCAGCTGGAGGCCGAGGATCAACTGGCTGCCGCTTTTTATCGTCCCTATCAATGGTTGAGCTCAATGCCGAAAACCAGCAAGCTGGGCTACAGCAGCCGCCTGCTGGATGATACATTCAATGGCGTTTGCCGCGATTTGGGTCGTTTGCGTATTAATCACGGCGTGGGTGATATCGATAAGCCCGAGCGTCTGGAGAAATTCAAAACGATTTATATGCCGGTGGCCGAAATTATGTCGGGCGAGGCTCAGGAAAATATCATCGCCCTGGCCGAAAAGGGTGTCAATATTATTTTGGCTGGTCTGATGCCGCGCTATGATGAAACCGGGCGGGAAAACACCACCCTGTCGAAAAAACTGCATCTGAAAACGACCGCTGCTGCCGGAATCGGCGAAATTGAATATGGCCGGAATTTAACATTCACTTCCCATTTGTACGGTACTATCCGAACAACTGATCCCAAGATATCGAAACTGGCCATTTCCAAGAAGAAAGCAGTCGGCGTCGTTTCCAATCGATTTAAGGGCCGAGTATTTTTCTTCTCTTTTGATTTGGCTTCCGGAGGAGATTTTCACAAGCTTCTGCATCTGGAATCTATTTTGAAAGAGGCCAAACTGACCTCGCCGGTTTATACCTCCGATCCCAATGTCGAAGTGATCATCCAGAAGAGCGAAAAGGTGTATGTCCTTTTCATTCTGGCTCCACCCGCCGGTGAGTTGGGTGACGCCACTGATATCAGGTCCAAGAAAATCATGCTTAAAGTTGATTTGCGGGCCATCGGTTTCAAGGGTACCAAGATCAAACTGTTTGATCAGTTTGCCGAGGAGAGCGAAGAGATCAAACCCGAACCGATCAGAACATCGGTTGATGAATTGAAAAGTGGTATCGAAATGGACATTGAATTCCCCGACGGAAAGATCTTTTTGATCAAGAAGGGGTAACGGTTATAAGGTACAAAGCCCGTCTTTGCGGCGGGCTTTTTTTTTGCATATCGAGATAAGACGGTAAAATCCTTTCTGTATTTTGTCGAGTTTGAGGTCTGGATCATGCGTAATTTCATTCTTATATCTTTGCTTATTCCCGCCCTTCTGGCGATCAATTCCTGCAGTACCATTCAGTCGGATAAGGTTTATCGCAATGGCGTGGTCGTCTCGTCGGATAAGATCGCTTCGGAAATAGGAGTGAATGCTCTCAAAGGCGGTGGAAACGCGATTGATGCCGCCTGTGCCACGGCCCTGGCTCTGGCCGTGACCTATCCGCAGGCGGGGAATATCGGCGGCGGTGGATTTGCGCTGATTTATCTGGCCGATTCTCAAAAAGTATATTATCTCGATTTCCGCGAAACGGCTCCGGCCGCGGCCACGACCGACATGTATATCAAAGCCGACGGCGAGGTCGATCATCAGCGCGCGCTTTGGGGACCGTCTTCGGCCGGAACGCCGGGAACGGTGGCCGGACTGTATGAACTAAATCGCCGCTTCGGGTCGAAAGCCTGGCGGGATAATGTTCAGCCGGCCCGATTGCTGGCCGATACAGGCTTTTTTATAAGCGCACCGCTGGCGGATAAGCTGGTCGAATACAGCGAAGAACTGCACACGTATCCGGCAACCGCGGCGATCTTTTTCCCCGGTGGCAAAGCCCCCCAGGCCGGTGATCGACTGCTGCAATCCGATCTCGGTTCCACCCTGATTGCTGTCGAAACCGATGGCCGCGACGGTTTTTATCTGGGTGAAACGGCTCAGAGAATAGTCGATTATTGCGCCGACAACGGCGGTTTGATCAGCATGGATGATCTGGCTTCGTATTTCCCCGTTTGGCGGGAACCGGTCGTTTTTGGTTATCGCAATCTGGATATTCATTGCGCTGGTCTGCCATCATCGGGCGGAATCGTTATGGGCCAGATCCTGAAGATGCTGGAACAGTTCGAACTCGAACGGTACACACCCGAGGCACCCCAGTACATGCATCTGTTTGCCGAGGCTTCACGCCGGGCTTATGCCGATCGTTCCCAATACCCGGGCGACCCGGATTTCACCGAGGATTTGACCGAAGGCCTTTTGGACCGGGCCTATATCGCTTCCCGGGTCGAGTCGATCGATCCCAACCAGGCTACGCCCTCGGCCGATATCCTGCCCGGTTTGCCGCGCGGTCATGGGGAATCGGATCAGACGACTCATCTGGTGACTGCCGATGCCGCCGGTAATATCGTTTCGCTGACCTATACTATCAACCGCACTTTCGGCTCCAAAGCAGTCGTCCCCGGTTGCGGTTTTTTGCTCAATAACGAGATGGATGATTTTTCGGCCGCGCCAGGAGTCCCCAATTCGTTCGGGCTGATCGGCGGCGAGGCCAACAAGATCGAGGGCGGCAAGCGGATGCTGTCGTCAATGTCGCCGACGATCATTTTCCAATCGGGACAACCGTATATGGCTCTTGGCTCGCCGGGCGGATCGAAAATTATTACCGCCGTGGCTCAGACCATTATCAATTATCATCTGTTTGACCTGACTATCGGCGAAGCGGTTTCTGTCCCTCGTTTTCATCATCAATGGCTGCCGGACAAACTTTATTTGGAGCAGGGCGGCTATGATATCAATACCATCCAGAAATTGATCAGCATGGGCCATGACGTGCAGGAACGGAGTCGTTACTCCGAAGTGATGGCTGTTGGTTTTTCTCCGGACGGGGCCTTTATGATCGGTGCCGCTGATCCTCGCCAACCCGGCGGCCACGTCTCGGGTTTTTAGGCAGGAACCCACCCCGACGGGGTGGGCCACACACCGATCCAAGAAGCCTTCCATATGCTCTAAGCTTTATCGCGATTCTTTTGTCTTTGTCATATTCGTCGCGAACCTCAAGCTCACGAGACACTTCGTTGAAGAAATGCCCACTGACTTTCGCTGTCGCGTGGACGGGTGGAGTCTGTTTTTGGCGGGCTTCGCCCGCAAAGCGGACTTTGATCATACTGACGACAGTCAAAGAGTGGCCTCGCCACCCCGCAGCAAGCTGTGGGCGACTATATTCTGTGTAGGGTAACGTGAGTTGGCGCACGAGGACGTACGCCAACCACAAAACCGTCAGGAAGGGATTCCTGACGGCGCGGACAGGCGGAGCCCGTTTCTCTGCTCGATCGCTTATGCTATCTCGCTTATCGTGTTAAGATATGTGTATGAAGGATTGAGATTGCCACGGTCGCCCGCCCTATCGGACGGTCTCCCTCGCAATGACGACGGTGCTTGTGGGCAAAATCCCACAGCAAGCTGTGGGGCACCCAATTGCTTTGGTCATCCACACGACAGTGAAAAAACAGGCGAGCCTGTGGCGGAAGTTGGGGACTTCCGCCTTACTTGAGTCTTAAAAAACTACGCTATCGGTTTGTCGTTGTTGGGGTCGCAAGGTGAATCGATGGCGGAGAGGGCCATTTCGCGGCATCTTTTGATACCGATCAAAATGGCTCCGATGCCAAAGAACACAGTCGCGAAATAAAGTATCCAACCGATGGTCGGCAGAGAAAACAGGATCATCAGGATAATCAGCCCGAGGATCATCGACCAGCCATTCTTGGGATCGGCGCCTTTACGGAAAGCGCGGATGGTCAGGCGGCCCAAGGCGATGGCCACATAGATTTTGGCGATATAGAAAAAGATCGTAAAGGCAAATAGCAAAATGATGGCTGCGGGAGCACCTATGACGGTTACGGCCAGAATAACAAAAGCGACCGGGGCAATACAGATGGCAATGAAGCCGACGCCGATACAAACCACCGGTTTTTCGATAATCTGCGCGGCGGCGATTTTGGTGTGATGACTGCACAGCGGCAGGAGGATCAGGCCGGTGATTAGGGCGCATAAAAACAGGACTATTTTTAAGAGCCAGTTGATCGGGGTGGTATCATCTTCCTCGTCCTTGATTTTATCCCAATCCACTTCGCCATGAAGGATGACGTCGTCGTCGATTTTGATCTTGTCCCGGCTCTTGTAGCTGATGTCGCCTGTGATTTCCGCCGGGGCCACGATGGAAATGCGTCGGCCCTCGAGTTCAACATCGCCTTCGATTTTACCGGAAATGATAATCTGACCGCCATGAATCAGCAGGTCTCCGTCGATATCACCGGAAACGGAAACTTCCGATCCAAAAAGAGCCACATCGTTTCCGATCCGGCTGGAATTGGATAAATCGATAACCTCGCCAAAACCGAGCAGGTTGTTTTCGATAGTGCCGTCGATGATGATATTCTGAGCGAATACCCGGGCCGAATTGCCGATTTGTCCTCTGATGGTGGCAAACTGTGAACCGGAATTTATGTTACCTAAGATTTCACCGGAGACGATATATTTTTTGGCTCCGATAAACAGATCATGAGCGATGACACCGTCAAAAACACCTTCCTCGACACCGGCAAAGACATCGTCGTTGATGGTATCGCCGACGGGGACGAAATAGCGATTGCCGTCGGTGAAAACGGTGGCCGATACTACAGAGGCCAGACACATTATGCAGGCCAGTGTCATCAGGGCGAACCCAGCGGCATTATTTTGGCGTATCCTCATGACCTTCTCCCATTTATCCGTTTACAATTTACGGATTTTCGGTAAAGAAGTTTCGATTTCGTTGACTGAACTATAATCTCCTTCCCAAAGAGGCATGCTTTGAGTGATTTGGCAATTAAAAAACAGGGGTATTGGTTTCGGGCCAATCGGTTTTGTCGTTTGGATTTAAACTGCTAATGGGGTCGCGGAAAAAGTCTGGAGCAGGTCGATTTGAAAGCCGACAAGTATTATCGCGACAATTGACTTAATTTATTACGGTTTAAGGGGTTAAAATTTTCAGCCGGATGGCCGATAACAAAGTGAACAGTTGTTGCATGGACGGATATGAATATATTACACAGAGATGCACGGTCAATACTACCCCGCGTGGAATCATTACATCTGATTTCCCGCTCCGTTATCCTTGCGGGTATCGTTTCGTATTTGATATTTGCGACAATTCCGGAAAACAGATTGCTTCCGCTTCTGTTGATCGGGGCGGTTCAGGTAGTGCTTTTAACGCTGTCGCTGGTTCTTAGTCGTCGTAGCGGTGGTGGTGGTTCGGTCAATTATTTCGTTAACATTGCCTTGGACACGGTTCTATTTGCTCTGTTGACCAGTTATACCGGGGGTCTGGCGTCCGATTTTTATCTTTATTATTTCCTGTCGGTATCGCTGGGGGCCTATATAATGTCCTCGTCGTCGATACTTATTTATTCCGGAGTTTTGACTTTTGCTTATGTGATGGTCAATCTCGATACGGTCGGAGCAGTGAGTCCGATCAACCTTCTTCTGCGGCTGTTCATGATCTGGTTTCTTGCCTTTATGGTCAATTACGTCGCCGAACATATACGCCGCAGTGAAAGTCGTTTGCTGAAACTGTTCAATACCCTCAACAAGCGCACCAGCGAACTGGAGAAGATTCAGGTCCAACTGGAAATGGTCTATGACAACAGCCGTACTCTGGCCGGTATTCTTGATTTTGATCAGATCATCAATGAAATTTTGAAAATCGGGGAGAGGGTTCTTGATTACCCGGCGCTGGGAATAATGCTGGTTGGTCCGGGCGAGAATCTTATCTATCGTGGCCGGTTGATAGGGGGGCAAAAGGCAACGAGGCTTAAGGCTGTTTCGCGAGGAGCGTTTGAATTGGCTTATCGAGTAGCCCACGAGGGCGAACCGGTCCGGGTAGTCAATATTACGGGACGTACCGATTATCAACCGCTTCTCAAATCGGCAAAGTCGGTGATGCTGGTGCCGATGGTGACCTACGGCAAGACGACCGGGCTTTTGACGGCGGAATCGCCGCGCAAGGGAGCTTTCAGCGATCAGGATGAACGCTTTTTGGCGGTACTGGCGCGATCGGCGGCCATGGCTCTGGAGAATTCGATCCTGCACCGGAAGACCGAGGAATTGACGATTATCGACGAGTTGACCGGCGTGCATAATTATCGTTATTTCTCGGAGAAGATCAAGGAAGAGAAAAAGCGAGCGGTGCGCTATGATCAGGCGCTGTCGCTTATCATGCTTGATATTGACTGGTTTAAAAAATTCAATGACAATTACGGCCATGAGGTCGGCAATCATGTGTTGGTGGGGCTGATCGGAGTTATACGCCATTGTGTCCGTGACGTCGATATCCTTTGTCGCTATGGGGGAGAAGAGTTTATTATTATTCTGCCCAACACGGCTGAGCGGGAGACCATGCGGATTGCCGAACGTATTCGGGAAGAGGTGGAGGCGGCCGAATTCGGCGGCGGCGACGGTATGCCCAAGCTCAAGGTGACCGTATCGGTTGGTATCAGCAGTTTCCCTGAAAATGGTTTGACCGAAGGGGAATTGGTCAACGCCGTCGATCAGGCGATGTATCGAGCCAAGGGTTCGGGTAAAAATACAGTCTGTTCCGTTTGATAATCATTTACATTTTGATATATTGGCCGGTATGGACAGGGCCAAAACTCATATCGGGGAATTTTTTGTCATTTCATTTCCCGAAGCGATACCTTCCGACGAGACCCTTTATTTAATTCAGGATATGAAAATCGGCGGGCTGATACTTTTTGCCGATCATTGCCGGGATCAATTCAGTCTTAAAAGCTGGCTGAAAGACCTGAAAAAGTCACTCAATTACAATCTTATCGTGGCCGTCGATCAGGAAGGCGGCCGGGTGCGCCGTTTTCAACTCGGTTTCCCGATGCTTGAAGCGCCCCGATTTTACGCCTATCACAACAAACTTCCTCAATATTGCAGTGACCTGGGCCGGGTTTGCGAGAGGCTTTTTGAAACCGGTGTGAATTTCAATCTGGTTCCGTCTGTTGATCTAATGGATTTCGAGGAGGGGCATGTGTTGGACAGCCGGACTTTTTCCGATCAACCCGAGTTGACGACGGCGTTTGCCAAAGCCGCGATAGAAATCCATCATGCCCACGGGCTGTCCTGTTGCGCCAAGCATTTTCCGGGATTGGGGCGAAGTTCCGGTGATCCGCATCAGGTACTGTCGGTTTCCGATTTGACCGAGGCGGAATTTTTTGAGCAGGAGATCCTCCCGTTCCAAGCTGCTATAGCCGACGGAGTTGATGGCGTGATGGTAACTCATCTGTCGGCGCCGCGAGTCGATGAGCGGCCGGCCATCGTCTCAGCGATGATGATTCAGGGTTGGCTGAAGGACCGGCTGGAGTTTGAGGGGCCGGTGGTTACCGATGATTTGTTGATGGAAGGGGCAAGGCAAGCGGCCTCGTCGGGCGCCGCGGTTGAAAGTTTTGAGGCCGGTTCCGATCTGTTGATTTTTGGGCAGGATATAGAAAGGACCAGAGCAGAACTGGAACTGTTCGAGCGGGCCTGGTCGGATGGCCGCTTTGATAATGACCGACAAAAAGATGCTTTGCGGCGAGGGCGGGCCTTTCGGCAAAAAATCCAATCCCCGTGAACTAAGAGATTGCCTTAAGGGGGCGTTTTTATCATGATTAGTGTATGTGTGGCCCGGATGAGCATATACTTAAGCGTCAGGTCACAATCCCGTCAAGACGGGATCAAGACCTGACACAACAACTGACAGGTATATCAATACTCCTGGAAAATCGGGTGTAGAGCTAAAGCAGTTTTGAACAGGTGAGAATAATGGAAAAGAAAGACTACAAGAAGGAATTGAAAGAGCTCTATCGGGCGCTATCGCAGAAGGCGGTCATGGTGGAAGTCCCGGCGATGAATTTTCTGATGATTGACGGCGAGGGTGATCCCAATTCCGTGCCGGCTTTCGGCGAGGCGATGGAGGCGCTTTTTGCGATGGCCTATGCCTTGAAATTTATGGTCAAGAAAGGACCACTGGCAATTGACTATGGCGTCATGCCGGCCGAGGGATTGTGGTGGGCCGATGACATGAAACAATTCGACATCAATAACAAAGACGCCTGGAAGTGGACGTTGATGATAATGCAGCCGGAAATGATTTCCGAAGAGATGGTGGCCGAGGCCCGCGAGCAAGTGTGGAAAAAGAAAAACCCGCCAGCTCTGGATAAACTCCGTTTTGAAAATTACAGCGAAGGGGAATCGGTTCAAATTATGCATGTTGGACCGTTTTCCGAAGAAGGGCCGACAATCGAAAAACTGCATCGTCATATCGCTTTGGAGGGTTTCTGGCCCGGAGGCAAACATCATGAGATATATCTCAGTGATATCAGGCGAGCGGCTCCGGAAAAGTGGAAGACGATTATCCGGCAGCCAATCAAAAAAGGGTAAACAGTCATGCCATTCAAATTAAGTCGCTGTATCAATCTGCGCCATCCGGCTCAGGAGCAGGTAGCCGAATTCTATCGGAAAGTTCTTGGCTTTGAGGTTGATGGTAAGGTCGGGCAGGCGTTCGAAATGAATACCGACCCGATCCGCTTCTTTGTGGACAAGGCCGAATCGCGTGAACTGGTTTTGGAACTATTGGTCCCTGATCTTGATAAGGCCCGTGACGAACTGGTTGCCGCCGGATGCCAGGTAATCTGCTGGGAAGGCAAGGGCCAGGACTGCTACGTTCGCGATCCGTTTGGAACCACTTATAATCTATGGGAAGAGCCGGATGCTTTCAAATAATACCGGAGATTGACATGGCGCGTCTATGCTACAAAAGCAAAAATCTCAACCGGCGTTTTAGTCGGGCGGCGAGGATAATCGCCGACAAAATATCGAAAATTGATGGTGTGGTTGGAATCGTGGCCACCGGCGGAATCGGCCGTGGATACAGCGACGAGTTTTCCGATCTTGATCTGATCGTTTATGCCGAGCAGGAAAAAGCCAAAGAAATTGATTCGTATATAGCAATTGGTCAGCTTTTGTACAAGGGCATTCAATATGACACGCCAGTGGAATCATATAGGAAAGCCTTGCGCCATAAAACACCCTCGGTCTACTGGTCGCAGGCTTTGCGCTGGACTTTGGAGAGTTCGATCATTCTTTATGACACCGATGATCGAATCGCTGATTTGATAGCGGCCCGGGTGATTTATCCCGAAGTGGAACGGAAGAAGATGGTAACCGATTATCGGCATTGGACAGATGAGATTTTAAACTATATGTACCCGACATGGAAAGCGCGCGGGCAGGTTTATAATCTGGCCCACCTTCTTCGTCAGGCGGCTGAAAATATGATTCTGTGGATATATGCTCAAAATGGAGTATTTCAGCCCTATACGAGAAAGTGGCTGTTTTATTATCTGGAAAATGGCCTGGTACCGGAAGCGGGATATTTCCCGCGCATTAAGAAAGCGTTTACCAGTTCTCTGGCAACAATGGCAGATGTGCATACCATGCGGGCGGAGCTGTTAACTCTCTGTGACCAACTTGGAATGGGGATAAGGCCGATTTCGTGGGAAGAGGTGCTGGTTATCAATGCCGGAAACTGGAAAAAAGCGTCGGAGAAAACCCGGCAGAATTTGAGTTGGTAGGAAGATGTGGCAATGCTGAAGAAATTACTGTCAAGAAAGCGTTTGAATATTCTTGGGATCAATTCGGGCACTTCGGCCGACGGCATCGACCTGGCGTTGATTCGTTTTAGTCTTGTCGGGCGAAAGCCGAAAATCGCTTTTGTTGATGGGGGGGTGAGGCAGTATCCGGCTAAAGTCAAAACTGAGCTTGAAAGATATCTTCGGGCGGAAGACAAAAGCGCGGAAGAAACGGCTCGGTTGGATATTGCCCTTGGGCATCTTTTGGGCCGAGCGGCGGCGGAATTTATTGGCAAAGGTCGACATCGGGTTAATCTGATCGGATCGCATGGCCAGACCGTGGGGCATTATCCGCAGAAGAAAGCCTGCCTGAATTTTAGAACCGGGACGACTATTCAGATCGGTGACGGTGACGTTATCGCGCGCCGAACCGGTTTGCCGGTTGTGAGTGATTTCCGCCGGGCGGATATTGCCGGAGGAGGCGAGGGGGCGCCGTTGACGCCGTTTGTCAACCAGATGCTTTTCGGTGATAAGACCAGGAGCCGGATCATAATCAATATCGGGGGAATTGCCAATTACAGCTATCATCCGGCTGGTGGGGATATTAGTCAGATACGCGGCGGAGACTGTGGTCCGGGGAATATCCTGTCCGATACGGCCTGCCGGTTGTTTTATAATCGCCGCTATGACCTCCACGGCCGGATAGCCGGTCGAGGGAAGCCATTGCAGAAAATTATGGCCATGATCGAAAAGGCGAATAAGGGACGGCGAATTTCGGCCGGGCGAGAGCAATTCGATCAAAAACTTCTGGCTCGCCTGATTCATGCGGCCGGAGGCCTGAAAGCCGATCGGGCTGACATTGTGGCTTCGATTGCCGCGGCCACGGCACAGACGATTTATAAGTCGATCCGGCCGCAGTTGAAGGATAAAAGGTTGGAAGCGGTATTTTTAACCGGGGGCGGGCGAAGGAACCGTTTTATTGTCGATTGTCTGCGGAAACTAATCCATCCGGTTCGTGTTCAATCGGTTGAGACACTTGGTTATGACGGCGATTTGCTTGAGGCGGTCAGTTTTGCTCTTCTTGGTGGCTGTTTTATTATGGGGGTACCATCGACTTTGCCGCATATCAGTGGGGGGGAAGCTGGCGGTGTGGCTGGAAAACTGTCGCTTCCGCCGATGTAAGTTTAAGATATTGTTGATATTATGATAAAATAACGGGGTAAAAGACCGATATATAGGGAAAGTTTCGGTAGATTATGAAAAAATTGCAAAATATAAAAACCAATCTGGCTCGCCTGTCGATATTAGTATTTTTGATTGTTATTTTATGGGGATGCGGCCGGGTGCCGCATTTGACCGATGTTGCTCCGCCCTCATCGCGTTTGCCATTTGTTAAGGTTCTACTTGATGAAGTTTCCCGCAAGCATACTATCGGCGGTTCAGACGGCGGCGAGATGGCCATTAATTGTTTTAAAAACGGTAAACGAATTTCCTATTATTCGCGCAAGCCGGTAATTGTTCAGGCTGAAAATCAGAAGCTTGGCCTTTATACTCATTCCGGACAGAATCTTGATTATAAAATCGACCGGATGGTTATAGCCTCACGCACGAAGAACCACGGTCTGACTTACGATAAAAAGGCTTATCACGGCCTGTTGGAATTTGTTTCTTCATCGGGTCAAATTCGGCTGGTCAATATCGTTTATGTCGAGGATTATCTGAAAGGGGTTGTGCCGCTGGAGATAGGCCCCACGCCGGAAGAGCAAGTGGAGGCGGTTAAGGCTCAGTCGGTGGCAGCCCGGACGTATGCCATGGCACATCTGGGGCAATACGGCGACGAAAGCGGTTATGATCTCAAGGCGGATATTTCCGATCAGGTTTACGGTGGAATCAAGATCGAAAACCAACTGGTCAACGAGGCGGTGGAGGCGACGCGGGGGATGGTGGCCGTTTATAATGATCAAATGATCAGCGCTTATTATCATTCGACCTGCGGCGGAACGACCGATGATATTGAGGACGTTTGGGACAAAGAGGCTGCACCGTATCTGGTCAGCGGGCATGACGATGAAGCCTGCAAGATCTCCAAATATTATACCTGGCGGGAACGGTTCACGGCCGATCAGATTATTTTGCGCGTAGAGCAGTATCTGGCGCAGGAACGGGGCCGGGAGGTCAATGCCGGGCGGTTGACCGACATTCGAATCAATGGCCGTACGCCAGGCGGGCGAGTGGCTTCGATCACATTCGAGACAACCAACGGAAGATTTACATTCAACAAGGAAAAAGTTCGCTGGGTGATCAAGCGCAGCGACAATCCCAAGGCGATATTGCGGTCGGCCAATTTCGATCTGGATATCGAACGACACGGCAACGGTGAAGTCCGCGAAGTTGTTTTCCGCGGCCGGGGGTATGGTCACGGGATTGGCATGTGTCAGATGGGCGCGCGGGGTCTGGCGGCCAAAGGAATAAAGTTCGATTCGATTCTGGCTACCTATTATAAAAATACCGATTTGAAAAAGTTGTACTGAGTTTTTAATTTTCAGATAAATGCTGATATATTGTAGGGAAGTAACTCTGCGGGCTCCTATTTCATAATCACCAGTTTGCCCAGTTGTTCGCCCATATCCGACGTTACCGACCAGATATATATGCCGGTCGTGACCGCCTGGGTGTTGCGCGATATTAGATTCCAGGTGGCATGCATCGATTCGGGGCCGCTCTCGCCATAATCATGCTCGATTTTCTGCACCAGGTCGCCATTGAGAGTAAAAATCCTGATGGTGCACCTGGCCGGCAGATTGGCGAAATGGATTTTCCGTGTTCTTTCGGCCGATTTGGTCCGGTCGCGGTTTTCGAAGCCGGCTTGGGCATAGCCGCCATCAATCCGATACGGGTTGGGATAAACGGTGACTCCCAATCCATCTCGTTCGACTTCCTCCGACGAGGTTTGCGGCCAGGCATAGACGGCGTTGGTCAACGGTGAGGTTTCCAGAGCCGACAGGTAATGAGTGCGGCTGCCGTAATCGAAAGCGGTCACGGAAACATAAACCGGCCGGGTGGGGGAGATGTTGTCGATTATATATTCATATTCATAAAAGCGATGATTGCCTGCGGCGGTAGTATCGGTCGGATCATCGGGGTCGGCGTCGGGATAAATGCGATGAATGCGGTAGGGGTCGGAGAGGTCGGATTCGTTCCAGTTCTGGGGGATGAAATAGATATAGCGGCCGGTGCTGTTGCGGGGATGATCGGTAGCCAGCGGGCTCTGCTCACTGTATTGGTCCGGGTCGAAATCTTTTCCGAACAAAGTAACCAATGAGTCATAGTCCAGGGGAGTTTCGGTTACTTCCCAGCGCAGATGAACCTCGTCCCAATAATAGAGATTATAATTACGGCGGTCATAGGTGGCCAGCAGGACAAAATCGGAGAGACGATTATCTTCGCCGTAATAAACTTTGTATCCCTCAAAATCTTTCTTTTTGGAAAAGACGTCGATGGAATTTTCGGTCAATTGACCGTTCCAGCGGACGATCAGGCGGCTGAAATCGGTGGAGACATTGAGAATGGGGGCCGGGGGCGGAGCCGCTCCTCGAAAATCGGGCTCGTCGTCACCGGAGATAAACACTTTTTCGCATAGGTCGCTGGAACTATCGTCGGGGAATTCGTCTTCGGTGTAATAGGCGGTCGAGTCGGCCCATTCACATTTCCACAAAAATCCGCCGGAATCGCCGTTGTTGTCGGTGTCGTATCCGGGATTGTCATAAATCCAGTCGGCCCAGGTGGCGTTGAGTCCAAGACTGGTGAAATCGAGTTGATCCTGATAGGGACCGGGATTATGCGGTTGGTAGAGATCTTCGAAAGCATCGGGATCGTGATGGAAATCCTCGCCGCCGACATAGGCCAAAGTTACCGGCAGGGTTTCGCCCGGGGCGACGTCGAAAGGGCCAAAGCTGAAAAGGTAGATGGAATTGTGGCCATCGGCGAAGTCTTCGGCACGAGCCGGTGGATTCATCCAGCCTTCCGAGGAATGGGCCATGGCCGCTTCCAGTTGATCGTAATCGAATTCGCGGGTGCTGAGCATATAGTATTTATTGCGGTCACCCAGAGGGGAACCAAAATTGGGGCCGAAATCACGATAAGGTTTGTCCGTCGACGTTTGGCGTGGGCCCCAATCGAGGGAGGGCGTGTAACCGGTCACCCACCAGTTAAAGGAATATTCAAGGCTGTCAGAAGGAGTGCGGATGATCCTGATGCCGGTCACACCGGTGCAGGAGGAAAAATCGTAGGCGCCGACACCGGGATTGGGGTCGCCGTCGTTATCGGCCACCCAGGCCACGCGGATGCTGTCGTCGTAATTGGGGATAACCGTCGAGGGAAAGACTTCCCGGTAGCCGCAAATATCATCCAGCCAACTGCCGGATGAACCCTCGTTGGAGGTATGATAGGCGTCGGCATCAACGGCGATACCGATATAAAACTGTTTTAGCGGGAAGGGGCCGATATTTTCGATATTGAAATCGAAGAGGATGAAGTCTTCGGCATATGGATAACTCCAGGCATAACTTTTCTGCGTGATTTTGATTCCCAGCGGTTGATGGGGCCGGTTGTCGTAAGGATCGATGCTGACGAAATTGGTGTTGGTCAGGGTGTCGCAATATTCGGCGATGATGTCCTCTTCGGAGACGGCATCAACCGAGTAATAATGTGAATAGGGTTGAGTCGAGCGGCGAATCATGCGTCCGGCTTCGCCTTCGTCGGGCCACAATTCGAGCATATCGAAATAATACATCCCGGCGCCGACAGAAACCAGCGTGTCGCGGCCGACGACGGCTCCGAACCAGAGCGCTCCCACCCACAGGTATTCGACATTGGAATTAATCGGGTATTCGCAGGCGAGCATGGTCAGTCCGGTTTCCGGATCGATCGGATTGGAGCCGTAGGACCCGGTG
The DNA here is from genome assembly GCA_024231695.1 of FCB group bacterium. Classification (GTDB taxonomy): domain Bacteria; phylum Zixibacteria; class MSB-5A5; order GN15; family JAAZOE01; genus JAAEQF01. The sequence continues at coordinate 8,359 of JAAEQF010000508.1, read as the reverse complement.
CCGAAAAAGCCATTGTTGGTTACGGCCAGGGCCAGGCGATTGATTTTGTGGCGTTCGATACTGACATTGGGGTATCCGGCGACAGGTTTGGAATAGAGGTTGATGGTTACCGGTTTGGTGAATCCCGGTCGGCCGTGAGCCGGTTCGATCGGCAAGACGACCGATAGCAATACGGCGGCGGTTATGACGGTAAGTGCTAGTCTCTTCATGATAATATGACGAGAATATAATAAAATCGCCCAAAACAGCAAGGGCTTGCCAGCAGTTGCTTGAAGATTAAATAGCGATTGTATCCGGTTCTAATATGGCAGAACGCGACCGTCGTAGGTGAGGAAGGCGCCGCTGTCTTCGGGGGTCAGATTTTCGATGACGCCGAGCATCATCGAAACCGTTTCGGCCGGGTCCAGTGGCGCTTTGGGGCCGCCCATTTCGGTTCTTACCCAGCCGGGATGAAGGCCGACGGTGATTATCCCGAAATCCCGGTAGGCGAGGGATTGATTGCGAGTGAGCATATTCAGGGCTGCTTTGGAAAGGCGGTAGGGCAAGGACCCTCCGTTGCTCATCTGGATGGAGCCCATCTGTGAGGTGATGTTGATGATTTTGGAACCGTTGCCGCTGCTCATCAACGGCCGCAAGTATTTTCCGACCAGAAAGGGTCCGATGATGTTAACCCTGAAATTTTCCATAATATCGTCAGGATCGACGTCATCAATGGTGGATTCGTATTTCAAGTTTATGCCGGCATTGTTTATGACGACATCCAGTTTTTTAAAGTGATCGCGGATATATTGAGACAACCGTTTTATATCTTCTTCATAGGTGGCATCGCCGCGGAAGACGTTGAAGTCGCTGAGGGTTTCCGACAGGGTCAGTAGATCCTGAGATTTTTCCGGATCGCGATATCCGCCGATGACGACATAGCCGACTTCCGAAAGCTGGCGGGCGAATTCAAGCCCGATACCACGATTGGCCCCGCTGACAAAGACGACCTTCTTCCCGTTGTGCATTTCCCTAACCTTTCCTCTCAATCCGCCTGGTGGAAATCCCATAAATTAAACGCAGGCAAGGGCCATGTAAATTGCGAAAAATAGGGTTGAAATCGAGAATTATAAACATAAAAAAACCGGCATGTTCGATGCCGGTTTTTAGCGATACTTAATCGGAAATTCTACACATCCAGGTTGCGGACGTAGTTGGCGTTTTCCTGGATGAATTTACGCCGCGGCGGTATATCGTCGCCCATCAGGGTCGAAAACAGCGTGTCACATTCGGCTGCACTTTCCATGGTGACCTGGAGCAGGGTACGAGTTTCGGGATTCATGGTCGTTTTCCACAATTGATCCGGGTTCATTTCACCCAGACCTTTGTAGCGTTGCATGGTGATATTGTTGTCACCCATCTGTTTGGCAATAGTGTCGCGTTCGTCGTCGCTATAAGCGTATTTTTCAACTTTGCCTTTCTTCATTAGAAAGAGAGGCGGTTGGGCGATGTAGATATATCCGCGTTCGATTAATTCTTTCATGTAGCGGAAGAAGAAAGTCAGAATCAGGGTGCGGATATGCGCGCCGTCGATATCAGCGTCAGTCATGATGATGACTTTGTGGTAACGGATCTTGTCCGGGTTGAAATCGCCGCCGCCGATACCACAGCCCAGAGCCGTGATCATGGATCTGATTTCCGTATTGGCCAGAATCTTATCGATCCTGGCTTTTTCGACATTCAGGATTTTTCCTCTCAGAGGCAGAATAGCCTGGTTGTGGCGGTCGCGACCCTGTTTGGCCGACCCGCCCGCCGAATCACCCTCGACGATATAAATTTCGGATTCCTCCGGGTCGGTCGAGGCACAATCGGCAAGTTTGCCTGGCAGGGCGGCGTTGTCCAGAGCCGTTTTGCGGCGGGTCAATTCACGCGCCTTGCGGGCCGCTTCGCGGCTTCGTGCCGCGGATACGATTTTCTCGACGATTTTTCTGGCGACCGAGGGATTCTCTTCGAAATATTCCGATAGGAATTCGCCGACCACTCGTTCGACTATGCCCTTGACTTCACTGTTGCCCAGTCTGGTTTTGGTTTGTCCTTCGAATTGAGGATCGACCACTCGCGCCGAAATCACCGCAGTTAAACCTTCGCGGCTATCTTCACCGATCAGCGAGACGTTGCCGTTTTTGATAATATTGTTCTTCTGGGCGTAATTGTTGATCGTCCGGGTGAAGGCGGTGCGAAAACCGACCAGGTGCGATCCACCCTCGGAAGTGTGAATATTGTTGACATAAGAGTAAACCGATTCGCTGTAGCCATCGTTGTACTGAATGGCCACGGCCACGTCAACGTTTTCCAGTTCTTTTTGAAAGCTGATCGGTTTGCGGATCAGCTTGGTTTTGCTTTCGTTGAGATACTCGACGAAGGAAGCCAGTCCGCCTTTATAGCAAAACGAGTCTTCCTTTTCGCGGTCAGGTCGTTCGGATTTGAGATCGATGCGCAGGCCGGGATTGAGAAAGGCCAATTCGCGCATACGCCCGGCGAGGACATCAAAGGAATAATCGACTTTATTGAAGATGGTGTCATCGGCCATGAATATAGTCTTGGTGCCGCTTTTTTTCCGTTTGCCGATTCGTTTTACCTTGGCCAGCGGATCGCCTTTAAGGTATTCCTGGTAAAAGATTTCGCCATCGCGGGCAACTTCGACTTTGCACATTGACGACAGGGCATTGACGACGGAAACACCGACACCATGCAGGCCGCCGGAAACTTTGTATGAATCATGTTCGAATTTGCCACCGGCATGCAGAGTGGTCATGACCACTTCCAGCGCCGATTTTTTCTGGGTCGGATGTATGTCCACGGGAATACCACGGCCGTTGTCGATAACGGTGATCGACTGATCTTCATGGATAAAAACCTGGATATGATCGCAGAATCCGGCCATCGCCTCATCAACCGAATTATCAACTACTTCATAAACCAGATGATGCAGTCCTCGATTGGAGGTGTCGCCAATGTACATGGCCGGCCGGCGTCTGACCGCCTCCAGTCCTTTGAGCACCTGAATGGTTGCGGCATCGTAGTTGCCGTTGTTGTTCTTTTCTTTATTGCTGGTATCAGCTTTCATCATTGTACTCCATCGGCGATCCGGCCCTGAGAACTATTTTGGTGACCGCTCTGCCGCCCGGTTTCGACCATATCTTGGCCAAAATATCATCCAGTTGCATTTCCAATTCCTGTCGCCAGACGTCTTTTTCGACGACCACCGTCAGTATCCCTTCGGAGAATTTTATCGCCCGACAATGTCGAGCCGTTTCCGGTCCGACGATCTCTTTCCAGCGGGTGACGATTTGCCAGCCATGGTACTTGTCGGCTTGCCCCAGAGAGGTGACTAGTCTTTCGATCAGTCCTCCCAGACGTACCGGTTGTTTCCCCACGTCCTCATCTCCGTAATTGTCGCAAACCGCGACAGTCCATAAAGATAACCAACATTAAAGGGAACGGCAAGGAAAAAACCGCTTAAATGCAAAAAAGAGAGGCTTTTAACTTATTGTTACATAAAAAGTTGTGGCTAGTGTTGCGGCGGCGAACAGGGTTAGCGAGGATTGGTGTTTCGATAATGAGATCGTTGACCGTGAGAAGGTCTTTGAGGGTTTTTAAGACTGGGGATATATAGATCGGGACCCTCTTTGCGCTTCATTCTAACGGTGTGATCCTGACATGATTGGCAACGGCGAATCAAATGAGCGTCCTCTTTTTTGATCCAGCGACGGCGTACATGTTGTGGCCCGTAAACCGGACGATTGATGATTTTATGCCCCCGGGTGGGATCCTGAGCATCCAAAAACTGCGCTCCAGCGGTGACTTCATTGGTCCCCGGCAGGTAGAGGGTTGCTCCGGGACATTCAATAAGTAGTCGCCGGTCTTCATCAGCAAAGACAGACAACGATTCGCTGATGGAATCGATATCCAGACTCTGGTGATCATTGCATTGGGGGCAAAGCCACAATTCCCCAATTTTCTGCAGTTCCACGCCGCAGATTTGGCATTTTCCCTGTTCAGCATTCATGGTTTAATCAGCTGATATGCATGTCCGCTCCGCCATCGTCCATGGAGAAAATTATTTTCCCGTTAAACGAGTCGGTCAACTTCTCGATGAGAAGTTTTTCGCGGCTGGAGACTTTACCTGTTGAACTGAAAATGACCGCTTTACCGCCGCAGTTTATTATGGCCAAAATAGAAGCCACGGCCGGATAAAATAGATCGCCATGCTTGAAGAAGGGGTAGCTGGCTATGTCGAAAGCAACTGTCATGGAAAGTTTACTTGCAAACTCCATGCCCTAATCGGGGAATGGGTGTAAGTGTTTGCCTAGTTATGGGTTAGCTTTCGTCGAGGTTGCCGCTATGAGAAATCGAGCGGAGAATAATATGGGAAACGGCCCATAGTTTGAGGGATGACGTGAAAGGGGGTCTGGCACCGATCCAAAAAGGTCTTGCTCAGGCAGGGAGAGGTGTCTATATTTAAAGTTTACCATGAAGAAGGCGGAACCACGCGGGTGTCGGGTGGTAAAAGTCGCAGGAATTAGATACTTGAGATTTGGGGAGTAATGATGAGACGAAAATCGATAATGACACTTCTTTGCCTGACAGCGCTGATGATGCTTGTATTTATTACTGGTTGCGGCAAACAAGAGGGTTTGGTGGTCGCCAAAATTGGGGACCGGCAAATTATCGCCGAAGACATCGACAGATTTTTTGACCGAGCCGGCTTCCGCTTTGTATCGCTCGAAGCCGAGCGCAATGCCCGGCGTGATTATCTGGACACTCTGATAAATCAGGAGTTGTTGATTATCGGAGCCTATGAGAAGAATCTGGAGAACCAGGAGGAAGTACTCAAGGTTGTCGAGGGCGAAAAAATTAAGTTCCTTTTGGATGCTCTTTATGAGGATAAGATCCTTTCCAAAGCCAGACCTTCGGAAGCGGAGATTAAGGATTGGTATACGCGCACCAGCGAAGAGATCAAGGCTTCCCACATCCTGGTCAAAAGTGATTCGACCGCCCGGGAGGTTTTGGACAAGCTTAAGGAAGGGGCCGTTTTCGAGGAACTGGCCGCCGAGTATTCCATTGATCCCAGCGTTCAGCGAAACCAGGGGGATCTGGGGTGGTTCACCTGGGGATTGATGGTGGATAATGTCCAGGAAGCGGCTTTTCGAATGAAAGCCGGCGAGATATCCGCACCGGTCAAGTCCGAATTTGGTTATCATATCATCAAGGTAGTGGAACGACGTGATGTGGAGCATCGCCCCGGATACGAAGAGTCCAAAGCCCAAATTAAGAACTCAATTATCGAACGTCACAAACGGACGCTGATGACCGAATACGCCAAAAAGTTGAAAGACCAATACCCGATAACGATTGAGAAGCCGACCTGCGAATTCGTCCTTAACAAGCTGCAATATCTTTATCCCGACAGTATCGGCGGGCGCGCGCGACCGCGAAATAATATCGATCCGGCCCAGATCGACAAGGACGAGGGTGCGCTGGTTCTCGGCCGTTACGAGGGTGGGCAGTTGTTGTTGAGCGATTATCTCAACAACCTGCGCCGTGTACATCCTGATCGCCGTCCCGATTTCGACCAATATGATTCTCTGGCGGAGTTTGTTTTCCAGATGCAATTTATGGACATTTTGAATTTGGAAGCCAAGGCCGGCGGGTTCGAGAATGACAAAAATTACAAAAAGAATCTGCTCAGGTTCAAAGAATTGGCCATGGCCGATATCCTGCGTAACGATTCTATTCCTTACAATGTCGATATCACTGAAATTGATGTGAAGGAATACTACGCTACTCACCCCGAAGAGATGACTGTCCCTTTGCGTTTCCATCTTTATGAAATTCAGGTGGATGACGAGGAAACGGCAGTAAAGCTTAGAAAGTCAATCAATTCATTTTCGAGTTTCAAGAAGGTTGCCGCCAAGGAAACTTTGCGTCCCGGTTATAAGAAAACATCAGGTGATCTGGGGATAATTTTCAGCAACCAATATCCGGCGTTATATAGCGCGGCCAAATCTCTGACACGCGGTAATATGGCCGGGCCGATTGCGAATGCCGGCAAATTTTCGCTGATCTGGATCAAGGAGCAAGTGGAGGCGGAATTGCAGCCTTATGAGTCGGTGCGTCTGACCATAATCGAGATATTGACCCGGGAAAAAGGCAGTGTGCTATTCCAGGACTGGATCAAGGACATGAAGAAACGGATCACCATTGAAGTTTATGAGGATGTTCTGGCCGAGAGTATAAACGAGAAAAAATATGCTCAGGCCGACACAGTTCAGTCAGGTGGTTAAACAAATATGAAGGACACTTTTATGAAAACGGCCCTGATTATTATCGGGGCCGTGCTTTTATCCGGAGTGGCCGGAGCTGAAACGGTGGAAGGGATTGCCGCCGTAGTCGGCGATCGGGTTATTTTGAATTCCGAGTTGGCCAATCAGGTACAAATGTATCTTATGTCAGTGGACCCCAATTCCGAGGTTGATACCGAGGAATTGGCGCGCAATGTTTTGACCCAGATGATTAACGACGAATTAATCCTGTCGGCTGCTCGCGAAGATACTACCATCGTCGTCAGCGAAGATGAGATACGAAATCGGCTCAACGAGCATATTGCCTCGCTGGCCTCCCGTTTTCCGACCGAAGCGGCATTTTTGGAACAACTTCGGCAGGAAGGCTTGACCAAACGGACACTTGAAAAACGGTATCGGCCGCAGATTCGGGACCAGTTGTTGAAGCAAAAAATCATCAATACAAAAATGTACAATGTTTCGATCTCGCGTCAGGAAGTTGAGGATTTTTACCATAGGGCGAGTGATTCATTACCGGAACTTCCGGGCAAGGTCAAGCTGGCTCATATCCTGTTCAAATTCAAGGTTTCTGAGAGTACTGATGATTCGGTGCGGGTGATCGCCGAAAAAGCCCGGGTCCGGGCGCTGGACGGAGGAGGTTTTCCCGATGTCGCCGCTGAGTTTGAAACGCAGTTTCCCGGCGTGGTCGGTGGGAGATTGGGATTTATTCGGCGTGATGAAGTTTTGCCGGAATTCGGCCGAGCCTCGTTCAATCTTCAGCCCGGCGCTATCTCCGGTTTGGTCAAGACGATGTACGGCTGGCATATTATAAAAAGCCACACCCGGCTGACCGACAGCGTCGATGTCAGCCATATTCTTTTTCCGATGGCGCCCTCGGCGGTCGATTCGGCACGTGCCTATACTCTGGCCGATTCACTATACCAGGAGCTTTTGGCCGGAGCCGATTTCAAGGAAACGGCCAAGCTGCACAGCGACGATGATGCCTCGCGCGGCGTCGGTGGCGAGCGGGAAGCGATGGCTCTCGATGAACTGCGACCGGAATTTGTAGAACCGCTGGCAGCGGTCGAGATTGGGCAGTTTACTTCGCCGGTGCAGTCGCAGATGGGCTATCATATTCTCAAACTATTGGAACGGGAAGAGAAGCGATCCCTTGATATCGACAAGGATTTTGATATTATCCGCAACATTGCCCGGCAGGAAAAAACACAAAAAATGGTGGGCGACTGGGTGGACGAGATCAAGAAGAAAGTTTATGTCGATGTCCGGGATATAGGTCTGAAAAAATGAGACTCGATAATTACATTTCCGATACCGGTGTGGTCAAGCGGCGAACGGTGGCCAAGGAGTTGGCCGACGGCGGTCATGTCAAGATTAACGGCCGCCGGGGCAAGCCGGGGCACAAAGTCAAGGTCGATGATATAATCGAAATCACCGGCCGTCATCATGTGAAAATTAAAGTATTGCGTTTGCCGGAGGGGAAATCGATTCCCAAAGAGGCGCGTTCGGAATATTTTGAAATATTGGCCGAAGAGAAATCGCCGGGATTTGAGCTTTAGGTTGGGTGTCTGACGTCTTAAGACCGTCTTATAAGTATAAATCATAGAGGCAGGAACCCACCGCACCGCGGTGGGCCACGCACGCTGGCGTGTTTTTCTGCTCGACAGGCGGGGCCTGTTTCTCTGCTCGATCGTTGCGCTATCTCGCACACAGGCGGAGCCTGATTTTGATTTGGCAGACGACGATTTTGTGGTTGGCGTACGTCCTCGTGCGCCAACATGTGATTGAATAGAAAAGGTGTATCAATTATACTACTAGTATGCCTGTACTACGTTTAAAAGGCCTATCTGGTTCTGCGTTGGTATTTGTTACTACAACCGTTTATAACTGGCCACCTATATTTGAGTCGCCATGTATAGCTCGTGAAATAGAACTTCAGTTGTTTGAGACAATAACCAAGCTAGATTTGTCTTTAGTCGGATATGTGATAATGCCAACGCATATTCATATGATGGTGG
>JAAEQF010000507.1 GCA_024231695.1 FCB group bacterium | reverse complement strand
TCTTTGATAATATCAACGTTCAGCTCATTTTCTGATTCAAGTTTCTTGATTTTTTTAGCAACGCTTGCGGGTATTTTCGCCTTACTTTTTGCAGAAGCTTTCAACTCTGAAATCTTTTCAGTTTGATCCTTGATCGTTGCTCTTAACTGATTAAGCTCTTGTTCCTCTGCAACTTCCGTGGTCAGCGGTTCGTCAAAACTGACTTTCCCATCAAGTTTTAATCCTTCAAGCCTCGACCCTTTTACGATGTTCCCGTCATTATCGAGATCGCCCTCAAGATATTTTGTTATGTCTGAGCCGACGCCATTTCCTGCGAACGTTTCGCCTGTTTTTATCCAAAAAATATTCTGTTCCATCTCTACCTTTTTGTGTGGGCCGATATAATCAGCCCTTGTTTATTATACAGTCAATTCACCAGCGCTGTCCACTTCTGTCGGTGCGTAGATTGGGCCTGTGTATGATTCAATCCCAATGCTCGTTTTTTGATCGCCGTTGGTGATGTCGTCATGATGAAACATCCAAGATTCAATATTTCCATTTCCTAGATTTTCCGGCATGCTGATTGCTGATTCAATTCCGAACATGCTGCGAATCATTTGCTCCTGCGGAGTTGTATAATTAAAACGTGTCCGAGGACCGAAGAATCTGTCAAGCCTCATATCAGGATCAAAGAAAAGCACTTTCCCTGCTGGCATGTAATTTGTCCATGTCCCGGATGAATCTTGATAGTCCTCGTCATAGACAAAGATATACATTTTTCGCCCGGTTTGCAGGTCCTTGTAAAATGCCATGTAGCTGAATCCGTTCGCTTCCATATCCCCGACAAAATCAGGCACAGGCAAAGCTGTGAATTCAGTAGCACCGGCCCTTACGAAACTTATGTCTCGGTTGTCGGCGCTGGCTATTACTTCGGCAGTGTTCAGAAATTCGTTGAATGCATCACCGGCCATAACTACGGCCCTAGGATCGCCTTTCCCGTTTCGCCTGACGGTCGTGTAATGAGTTGACATGTCAGCAAATGGCGTGGCTGTTGCCGTGGTACTCCATGGGGTTCCAACGGTATCGGTATTCGTTGACGCTCGCCCGAAATTGTACGTTGACCCGTCGTCGAGGGTTATGATCCCAAGCCTAAGAGCTTGTGCGGCCATAAGTTCCATTCTACCTACTGCGCTGGTCATGTTGACTTTAACGCTTCGGCCTAGTTCAATCCCGGCTTTTGTGATTAATGCCGAACCGTCGCTCTGGTCTTCTCGAACTGCAAGCTCACCAGGGAGGCGGTACTTCATCACCTCGTCATAGCTGACATTTGCCAGCAATTTAATGATTGGAAAATCCCTTGCTACATTTTCAAATGTTTGGCCTGTCCTGGTTCTTACATTGCTCCCTAGGTTTGTCATTGCTTCGGCGTGGCTCCTTGGGTATAAAGTAGCGATCACTTTTTTATTTCTCACAATGTCCATTGAGAATTCAAGTGCATCGTTTACCCTTACCGTAATCGATCCTGGCCCTTTGCCCCATCTGCTCAAAAATCCTGTGCTGGCTTTCACCTTTGGCAAATCGTCATAAAAAGAATTGACGAAAAAGGCGGTCAAATCATTTACATTTTGTGTCATTTCGTCGCTCCTTATGCGATTGGTTGAATCATCTGATCGTTTGTGGCGGTCCGTGGGTAAATCCCAAGTAACTCCAGATGCTGTCTGATTGTCTTGCCTGTCGAAGTTACAACGGAGGCCAAGGTTAAAGAGTTTTCTAAAACAATCATGTCCTCATCGATCATCTTGTCAGACCCGACCAATAAAACTTGATCGTCAACATCACCGGCCACTATTGTGGCGGCGGCAATGTCGTTTGACATAAAAATACCTGCTGGGATTGCGGTTGTTTCTTCGCCTGTTGCGGCTGTTACGGTTCCGACAGTTGTTAGCCCGTTTAGAAAACCTGTCCCTGAAATGTCCGTACCTGCTGATCCAGCTGTTAATACTGTGATACTTGAAGCTGGTAGGCCGGTTTTTAGACTTACGAACGTGAAGACGTCGCCGACTTCATCATAGAAACATACAGCCCTGCCTAAAAGCCCGATGTTTATGATACCGGCGATGTCTGTCAGCGCTGCAACCGCTGTAAAAACAAGACCTGTAACATCAAGAGAAACCCCGTCAACCTCGATTGTAAAACTACCGTCCCCGACTGCTTGCCATGCTGCCAGGTTCCCGCCGTTTGCACCACACAGCATTGAGGCCGCTGTAAGTGCTGGATCAAGCTCTGTCAGTGGGATAAGTTTCCCATCGCTTGACTGTTCTGCCATTACCGTCAATGTTGACAGTACAGCGGTGCGAGTCCCATCTTGTAAAATCGTTTTGTCGTCATTCACCTTTCCCTTCCCGCCCATATCCCACGGAAATGTCTCAAGTGTCAATTTGCTTTCAGTCATATTATTGCACCTTGTTTTCAGTGTTATTAATTGCGGCGCTTAAAGAAGCGGCGGCGGTTTTGGTGTTGGTTTGCTTTGCTTGTTCCGCTGTTGATGAATCTGCGGGTGTGTCTCCAGGCTGTTCGCCGTTTGCTGTTAATGATTTTATCTGCTCGGCTGTTTCATCTGCCAATGCAACCATATCTTCAAACCCGGAATGATCTTTTTCCCCGGTCAAGACTTTGATACCTGCGGCTTTAATGCTTTCGCCGTATCCAGTTGAGCTGATAATATCAGCGACGTTTTTGATGTTTTCCGCTGTCAGCTTTCCCGCTTCGACTTCTTTGCGAGAATCTTCAAGAGCTGTTTCATGTTCTGTTTTCGCCGTCGGTGCGAGTGCTAGAATATCACAAAGCCCGATAGCGCTCAGGTCTGGCCGTGTTTCGTCAACGGCTTTAATGTACTCCATCCCGGAATCGTAAAACGCTTTCGCTTCTGGGTTTGTTTCCAAAAAGGCCAAAAATTCTTTTTCATTCATAGGTTTA
>JAAEQF010000506.1 GCA_024231695.1 FCB group bacterium | reverse complement strand
GCTTTGATACCGAGGAGCTTAAGGAACTGCTCAATCTCGACCTCTGAGTACTTGCCGCGGAGGCTTTCTCCAGCGCGGAAGAATCTGTCTTCCATGGCGCCTGATTTCAGCTTGTCTCTAGGAGGCCATTCCTCACCAGCTTCCTCTTCGTCATAGTCACCATAGTCTTCTTCTCCACCTTCTTCTTCTCCTTCTTCATCGTAATCCTCATCATCGTCGCCACCTTCAGAGCCATAGCACTCCTCCTCTTCTTCCTCGGGATCGGCGTAGTGAGCACCAACCAAACTTTGGAGGGTCTGCGAGGTGGCATATCTTGGGATGTCCTCGATTTCTTCAATAGCTGCCAAAGCGTCCAGTTGAGGGTGGGGCTCAGGCACGATTGAAGTCAGCCAGTTGGGGCGGTTGAGAGGGACAGCACCTGGGAGTTCATTCCAACTGACGAAATCAGTTTCGTAATCAGTCATGTCCACGGGGGTGAATAGAGCGGACATCAGATAGCTGAACTGGTGATCAGAATCATGGACAAGGTTGTCTTTGTATTGTCTGAATTTCTCAAGATTGTAGAATGGGATGGTG
>JAAEQF010000505.1 GCA_024231695.1 FCB group bacterium | reverse complement strand
GAGGGCATGCTCGACCACGAACAGTGCCGGCTGCCCGAGATCGATGCGCTCGAGTTGGCGCGCGGCCTCTTCCTCTTCGCCCGGCCGCGGATACATCAGCCGCCGCAGGTCGACCCCGAGGCGCGGGGCCAGGATCTCGGCCACGCGATCGACCTCGCGGCGAAAGCGCGGCTCGGTCTCGTAGAGGCCGCGCCCCATGCCGACGTGCTGCGAGCCCTGGCCCGAGAACATGAACGCCAGGCGCGGATCGGCGTCCTGGGCCACGTCCGCGGAGAACACCCGCGGCGGATCGCCGCCGCCGAGCACCCGGGCGGCGTCGGCCGGGTCCGCGGCGGCGGCGATGCGGCGGTGCTCGAAGGCCCGGCGGCCGACCTGGAGGGTCCAGGCGACGTCGGCCAGCGGCAGCTCGGGATGCCGCTCCAGGTGCTCGGCGAGACCGGCCGCGGCCCGCTCCAGGGCGCTCCCGCTGCGCGTCGACAGCACCACCAGCTGCCACGGCGAGGCCGCGGCCGGCGCCGAACGTTCCGGGGCCGCTTCCAGCACCACGTGGGCATTGGTGCCGCCGAGGCCCAGGGAGCTGACCCCGGCGCGGCGCGGAGTCGGCCGCTCCGGCCAGTCGACCAGCTCGGAGGCGACGTAGAGGGGACCGGCGTCGAAATCGATCTCGGGATTGGGCTCGCGGAAGTGCAGGCTGGGGGGAATCCGCCCGGGCTCGACCACCAGCGCCGCCTTGAGCAGACCGGCGACGCCGGCGGCGGCGTCGAGGTGCCCGAAGTTCGACTTCACCGAGCCGATGGCACAGGACCGGCGCGGCCGGTCCCCGCGGAAGACCT
>JAAEQF010000504.1 GCA_024231695.1 FCB group bacterium | reverse complement strand
CAGCCAGTCGTTGGACTTGAGCGCAACCGAACCGATGGGCCAGACTATCGGTATTTTTTCGGATAAAATAGCCCAGCTCTGGGAAACAGCCGAAGAGACGTATAAATCGCCCTATCCAGACTCAGCATCCGGATCGGCATTGGACGAAGTAGCTTCTTTAAGTGCAATCAATAGACCTGCCGCGGCGGCCAGTACCGTCACCCTAGATCATCTTTTTCTGGCGACGGGCAAGACGATTCCAGTAGGTACCGAGGTAAGTATTGGCGAGAACGGCGCGGTATTCAAGACACTGGTCGAAGTATCAAATGTGTCCGGTGTAGATGCGACGGTATCGACTACTGCCGAATCTTCCGATACTGGATCTATTCAAGGCCTGTCAGGTACTATTGACACTATCGTAACCTCAATATCCGGATGGAGTGCGGCGGCCGCTATCACTAACGACACCGCTGAGACATATGATTTTAGCGCTCCTCGTACCTTATATGTTGAAATTGACGAGGGAGAAGAACAAGAGATTAATTTCTCCACTATCGATTTTTCAATACCGGCGGCAGGCACGGCTATCGAAGTAGCGGCGGTTCTGGATAGTGATTTGACAGGTGCATCGGCCGCGGCGGTAGGTACTAAGGTCAGAATATATAGTGATACAGAAGGCACCGGATCTGCGGTACAGGTTACGAGGGGATCTGCCAATACATACCTGGGCTTTTCTACGGATTTAATCAAAGGATTTAATACACTGGATGCGGTTCTAGGACAGGACGAAATGACAGATCCTTCGTTCCGTCAATATCGTATTGAGGTACTCAGGCGCCCGGGTGCGGGTACCTTGGCATCTATTTTGAGCAATGTAAGGGCGGTAGAGGATGTCACTAAGGCGATTGCTCTAGAAAACTGGACATTAGAAGATCCTGATATTTGGGGATTGCCTGCAAAAAGCTTCGAAGTTTTAGCCGTAGGAGGCACAGGCGCCGATATTGCACAGGCTATTTTTGATAAAAAGGACGCTGGCATCGAACCACACGGAGATCTCTCTTCTGTGATTGCGGACTCGGAAGGCACGAACCACACGATAAAATATTCCAGGCCTACCGAGGTAGAGCTCTATGTAGTCATCTCAATTACCGTTGATCTGAGCCTATATCCTACGGACGGGGAAGATCTAGTCAAGGCGGTAATTACAGGATACGGAACAGACCTTGCTATCGGCCACGATTCAGTAGCTTCTAAAATCAGCGGTCTTGTAATGGACAGTGAGGAAGGTGTCGCGGGCGTTATCGATGTTACTTCTGTATTACAGGATACCTCGGATCCTCCTACTTCTTCGGGTAATTTTCCTATTGCGAGGACTGAGCTGGCCATGTTCGACACTTCGCGCATCACTGTCGTAGCCGTAGCGGGAAGCTTAGAGGGCTCATGATCGAACATAAAACAGATCATCTAGAGGAAGCTTACGCGAAACTAATAGACGTTTTTAGAAACAAGACCTTAATTAGGGCGGTTTTATCCGCTTTTATTACTCAAATCCAAGAGCTAGAAGATGTTTTTGCGGATATTCGGCGTGTTAAGGACATGACCGAGGCAGAAGGAGATCAGTTAGACGGTACAGCAGCCATCCACAATCAGGCTAGAGGACCTCGATCAGATGCGCAGATGCGAAAAGCAATAACCGCCAGATCTCTTCTTGTTAAAACGGGCGGCACTATTAATGAGATGATCGCCTTACTAAAAGCGGTGCTAGGCGATGTCGACATGACGGTCACGGAAGATTTCCCGGCGGCTTTTGTGATCGATATTACGGATCCTATCTCTTTAGATCCGGGTGACATTGATTTGCTGAAAGATATAACGAATACGGGGCGCGGGGCGGCTATCCGTGTCGATACGATAATACATACAGGGACGCCTTTCAGATACGACGTGCCTTATGAATACGATATAGGACACTGGGCTACTACGCTCTAGGGAGATAATATGGCAGCAACGTACACAAAACCGACTTTTGTTCCGCGGTGGGCGGATACGACGGGCAATATATCTACTCCTTCCGAGGCCCAGAAAAACGCAGGCCATGTATTTGAGGCCGCGCCACCTTCTTCTTTTGAAAACTGGAGAACTAAAGCAGTAGGGAACTGGCTCAAATGGCTTAATGAGCGTTTTGACGATGGCTCTTCCGGTCCTGATGATTTCAAGATACTTAATCCGATTGATGGAAGCAACGCTCTTTTTATTGACGGCAGCGAGCCTACCATGACTGTATATCCTGCTTTTCTTTGTGCTGCGGGGGCTACTGTTGCAGGAGATACTGCATCAACGACAAAGAGGGGGATTATATCCACGGGCGCGGCAGGAGGAGACGCGGGCAGTGCAGATAGCGCGGAAGGCATCTATGCACAAGGCGGATCGGCTTCAGACAATGCCAAAGTATCAGGCACAGGTCTCTACGCGAAGGGTGGCCCGCATACAGGAACAGGGCAGGTAGGGCGTGGCATCGTAGCTGAAGCAGGGACGGTCGGGGGATCGGACGATGAGAATGCCGCTTTAAAGGTGGTTCCTCAGACTCTTCCTACGGTCGATCTACAAAACGGCGATATTATCTACGATGACAACGACGATCTATTTAAAGGTGTACAAGACGGCGCTTACGTTGCTTTTGCAGGGGTTTCTAATCCCGGTATAGAGCTCAAAGCTACTACATACACGGCTACAGCTGCCGATAATACTATAGTCATGAGGTCTACGGGTGCGGCTACTGTCTCATTACCCGGGGCAGGCCTTTCTAATGGACATGAATTTACTGTTATAAATGCAACTGGAAACTCTGATTATGATGTTACCGTAGATATAGATGGATCGGGTGATTTTAACTCTATAGCTTCGTGGACATCGAAGGTTCTAACTGATGACGGATGGGTGTTAAAATGCCAATGGGACAGTGTAACGGAGACCTACTGGATAACTTTATTCCAGTATGTTGAAATGACAATACTGCCACCATAGGCTGAACAGAGGGGGTTTTTGTATGCCTACTGAGTTAACTGGGTTGATTGGAGATTTTGGAGCAACAGGAATATTAATTTTTTTCGTTATGTTTTTAATAAAGAAAACATTGCCACAGATGGTAAAGAGTTTTCAAAATGATCTGAAGCTACAGCGGGAGTTTTTCGCTGAGCAACTAACTTTAGAAAGAGAATTTCGCAGAGCTGTCTGCGAACAAAGAAATATGTCGGCTGTTACGTCGGCACAGAAAGAAGGCTAAAAATGGCGTATATTAATTCGCTCAAGGATCTGGTTCTGGATCATGTTTTCGGTAGTGTTGACTACACTCCCTTGACCACGTGGTATATCGGCCTAAGTACGACTACTCCGACCGATGCAGGAACCAACATTACTGAACCTGCTTCTGGCGCATATGCTCGAGTATCTCAAACGAACAACCAAACGAACTTTCCGGATGCTACCAATGGCGTGAAAAACAACGGTTCTGTTATCACGTTCCCGAAAGCCACGGCTTCCTGGGGTACGGTCACCCACTTTGTAATGTATGACGCCGCCACAGTTGGCAACGCGTTTGCATGGGGTGCTTTGACGGCTTCTAAAACCATTGATACCGACGACACTCCCTCTTTCGCGATTGGAGATATTACGATCACATCAGCTACCGCCTAATAGCTGCGGTTCATATAGAGTTTACTAGACCTAATCCCTAAGGCGGCGTTAGATGACGGACAAGATCTATAAAAAACTAGTCAGGAAAGAGGCTGGCCGTTATCGTTTGGATCTCGATGATGACTCACGCGTAGAGATCATTGACCGCACAAGCGGAGATTATATTGGATGTAAGACCGAATTCCATTTCAAAAAATGGAACGAGTTCGGTGTTAGATTAACATCTAGAAATCCGACAGCTGCCTCCCTCGAAGAAGAAAAAACTTTAGAGAATATTGACCGCCTAAAGGTTAATGATAGCGGCAAGGATTATCATCTTCAGTGCTATTGCTTAGATGAGAAAAAAGGCCGTGAGCTTGGCGGTCTAGAGATTGAAACGGTTTGGGAATCTAAACCGAAGTCAAACAAGATAGAGTTCGATCTAGCCTTTGATGACGGCGTCCGGCTTATTTACCAGCTGCCTTTAGATGAAGAAGCGTTCGATTCGCCAGAAGATAAGCGGCGGATTGACAAGACAAAATCGACCGCGACACATGCCTATGATAAAGACGGTAATACTGTACTCTATCTGCCGGAAAATAAGATCGGGTCTGTTGCGATTTACGGCCCGAAGAAAAATAACACATACCGGACCGGTAAGATAGGCCACATTGACAGGCCGAAAGCGATTGATGCAAAAGGCTGTGAGGTCTGGTGCGATTTATCTCTTGATTTAGAGCAGAAAACGCTCACGGTTACTGTTCCGCAGACATTTGTTGACAACAAAGAGACGAAATATCCGGTCATTGTCGATCCTACTTTTGGTTATACGACTCTAGGAGGGACTACTTACGCGGCTGACTCTACAATAATAGGTAGGGCGGATGTCGGTCCGGGAGAAGTCGGCACGGTCACCTCGATACATGTAGGTATCAGCAGCGATTGGTCATCCGGCGAGAAATGGAAATGTGCTTTATATACAGATGCTTCGCCCTGTGTATTGCAATCTCCTCAGTCCGAAGAGCTTTCTACAGGACACGGATCCAATGCATTTGTTCAGTTTGATGTCTCAGGCGGTATATCAGTAACTGATCAGAATTATCTTGTAGGTGCCTGGAATGATTCCGCTGTACAGATCCTGAGAGATAGTGGCGGCTCTTCTGGCGATTCGAAATATTATGATGTCACATATGGTACTTGGCCTGCCAGTTTCACATCGGAAAGTTCATCAAATCTGTATTCGACTTATGCGACATACAATACAGATCCTCTTGAAATAGCCGTAACAAGTATAGGCGTAGCTGATTCCGTTTGTCCAGGAGACACAGGCGTTCCTGTCGAAGGAAATACTTTTGAATCTTCCCAGGGTACGAACGGAAAGGTCGAGTTCGGTAATGCTTCGACATATGGCGCGAGCACAACTATCGTTGAGCAAACTGTCACTGCCTGGACAGATACTGAGATTACTATAACGGCTGTTCAAGGAGGCCTTACCTCTAGCCAGAACTGGGTTTATGTCACTAATGACAGCGAGGAGAGATCGGATGGATATCCTTTCACTTTAAAATGCGAATGGGGTTATCTTTTCGATGGAGGCACTAATACCGATGTAAATAGCTGGGCTAGGGCGATGGGAGGCGATCCACCGGATAAAGATGACATGATCTTGAGATCTGTGTCGATACTTATCGGAGATAATCACGGCGGTCAGGTTAGAGTGGCAGTATATCAAGGTGGATCGCTGGCTACAGGGCCCGATAATGCTACTTTACTAAAAGATTTCGGTCAAACCACAGGGTCAGCTGATGATACATGGTTCGAACTACTTCACGAAGGCGATGACATAACCGTTAATAAAACAGACCCTTTATGGGTCTGTGTCAAAGGCACGGGTAACAACTTTAGTGTGCGTTATAAAGGGACTCCCGCGCCAACGGAGATGGATTTTCAAAGCGCAGAAGGGCGCTTTGCCTCCGGTGGAGAAGTTGATGAAGACGAAGACGTCGCTTGGCCTTCTACATGGCCTACAGATTCGGGAACTTTCGCTGATTTTTGGTACACCTGGAAACTAGCTTATGAGATAAAGGCCGCGTTTATTCCACTAGAAGGAGATTTTACAGAAGAAGATGATCTCTCTGGATCGCTGACTATCGGTGTCCCTCTCGAAGGAGATTTTACCGAGGATGATGATTTAGATGGTACTCTGTCAAAAGCCGTCCCTCTCTCAGGTGCTTTCGAAGAGACAGATGATCTATCAGGGTCTTTAGACGCAACGGTAGAATTAGCCGGCGCGTTTGAAGAGACGGACGACTTAGACGGAACACTTAACAAAGAGCGTTTTTTAACAGGTTCTTTCGAGGAAACGGACGATCTGTCAGGCTCATTAGACGCCGCGGTCGAGCTAGCCGGCGCCTTCGAAGAGACAGATGATCTGGACGGGACCTTAGAGGCAACGGTCGAACTAGCCGGTGCTTTCGAAGAATCAAGTAATCTCTCGGCAGGCCTAGAAGCGGCGGTCGAACTAGCCGGCGCCTTCGAAGAGACAGATGATCTGGACGGGACCTTAGATGCGACGGTCGAACTAGCCGGAGCTTTCACAGAATCAAGTAATCTCTCGGCAGGCCTAGAAGCGGCGGTCGAACTAGCCGGAGCTTTCGAAGAGACAGATGATCTGGACGGGACCTTAGATGCGACGGTCGAACTAGCCGGAGCGTTTGAAGAGACGGACGATCTAGAAGGTACCATAACAAGAGACAGGGCACTAGCCGGCGCCTTCGAAGAGACGGATGATCTGGACGGGACCTTAGATGCGACGGTCGAGCTAGCCGGAGCGTTTGAAGAGACGGACGATCTTGACGGGACTTTAAGCAAAGAAACTGCTATCGCCGGCACCTTTGAAGAGGCCGATGATCTAGATGGGACCTTGAGCGCGGCGGTAGAGCTAGCCGGCGCCTTCGAAGAATCCGACGATCTTTCGGGCATTGCTTTTTTGACCAGAGGTCTCGTAGGTACTCTTACCGAGACGGACGATCTTGACGGCTATCTAGAAGCGGCGCGAGGGCTCTCTGGCTCTTTCGAAGAGACGGACGATCTAGATGGTTCTTTAAGTGCAGTGGTAGAATTGGCCGGCGCCTTTGAAGAATCCGATCAGTTATCGGGTTTTTTAGCTCTACAAGTTGCCTGGGGACTTCCTTTTGTTGAGGCTGCAACACAAAAAGTCAATTGGACGCGGGCCATGGGAGGTCTATCTCCTAATATAGACGGGATGCATATCCATTCGGTCTCTATTTATGTAGGCGCGCAGCACGAGACTCAGCCCCGTATTGCTGTTTATACAGGGGGTGATTTAGCAACAGGTCCTATAGGTGCTACTCTTTTAAAAGATTTCGGCCAGCTAACAGGATCAGCCACTAATGCCTGGATAACTCTAACCACCGAAGAAATAGATATTCCCAAGGACACACCTCTCTGGGTAGTTATCAAATGCGATCAGAATAAAACACATATAAAATATACTGGCTCTGCTCCCTCGGTAATGGATTATCAATCCGCCAGGGGTCGTTGGAATAGTACGGCTCTAGACGGTAGTCCTTTGGTAGCCTATCCCGGCACTTGGCCTACAGATGCAGGCGGATCTTTTGGTAATCAATGGATCTCCTCACATATCACATACGGTATTGAGGTGGATGTTCCACTAGAAGGCGCTTTCGCGGAATCGAGCGATTTCGACGGTTCTTTAAGCGCGACGGTCGAACTAGCCGGTGTTTTCGAAGAGACGGATGATCTCGATGGTTCTTTAAGTGCCACAGTAGAGCTAGCCGGCGCTTTCGAAGAGACGGACGACCTCGAAGGGACGCTTCTTAATGCTCGAGAACTAGTCGGAGCTTTCGAGGAGCTGGATCAGTTAATAGGCTCATTAGAAGCGACGGTCGAGCTAGCCGGAGCTTTCGAAGAGACAGATGATCTGGACGGGACTTTAGACGCGACGGTAGAGCTAGCCGGAGCTTTCGAGGAGACGGACGACCTTGACGGGACTTTAAGCATTGCAGGGTTTGAAGATTTAGCCGGCGCTTTCACGGAATCGAGCGATTTCGACGGTTCTTTAAGCGCGACGGTCGAACTAGCCGGCGCCTTCGAAGAGACGGATGATCTGGACGGGACCTTAGATGCGGCGGTAGAATTAGCCGGAGCTTTCGAAGAAACGGACGATCTAGAAGGACTGGCTTGCTTAACTAAGGGTCTAGTAGGTGCCTTTGAAGAGTCTGATCGGGTCGAAGGGTCGTTAGATGCTGAGGCGGAAATGTCAGGCGCCTTTGAGGAATTGGATCAGGTCGTCGGTACGTTGGAAGCCATAGTAGAGCTAGCCGGTGCCTTCGAAGAATCCGACGACCTTTCTGGTGCATTAAGGGCAGCTAACGAGCTCGTAGGAGCTTTCGAGGAGCTGGATCAAGTAGCAGGGTCTATTGAGATAGCTGCGGGCCTTGTAGGTGGCTTTGCGGAATCTAGCGACCTATCCGGCACTTTAGATGCGGTAGTTTCCTTGTCGGGTGGGCTTACCGAGACCGATAATATAGCTGGCTCAATGGATGCCGTCGTAGAGCTAGCGGGCGAACTCACCGAGTCTGACGACCTTTCGGCCGCGTTAGAGACGTCGGTAGAAATGGCCGCGGCATTTACTGAGTCTGACGACCTTTCGGCCGGTTTAGAGGCTGCTGTCGAGTTAGCGGGCGGTTTTACCGAGACGGACGATCTTTCAGGGGACCTGACTGCGCCACAGATAATTTCCTTGGCAGGCGGTTTCGAAGAGACGGATCAGCTCGTAGGTGATTTGAAGCTTATTGAAATCCTTCAGGGCGCCTTTACCGAGCTGGATAACTTGACCGGTTCTTTAGAAATACCCGGGCAGATCACGACATCGAACGTATTAGGCCGGATATTAACCACCGAAGGGCCGAAAGGATCGGTTTTGACAGTAAGCGGGCCGAAAGGGTTGGCGATAAGGAGATAAAATGGAATGTAGGCAAAAAGAGACATTTATTAATCTGGTCAATTTAATGCCCTCTGTCGAAGATTTGCAAGTTAGCCGGGACATGGATAACGCGATTCAGTTTCTCTATCTGGACGGCAATAGTGATGTAGTGGATATTTCATTGGATGCGACGAAGATAACGGTCAAAGACGAGCACGCAGGCACTACGAAGCTACAGTATTCTTTCGCCGCGGGTGAGCATGAAGACGGCGAAAATGGAGTAGACGAGATCAATATTACGACGGCCGAGATAAATGCCGCGGTAACTCCTGCCGATGATTCAAAAAAATGGGTATATGAGATTAGACGAATCAGGCCGAGCGGTCAGGAGTATGTGCATTTAACCGGTAATTTTATTATCCAGCCGGCAGTGGGGCGATAACATGCAGCGTCAAGTAATTTATCCTATGGTCGAAGGAGATACAAAGTACACTTCGGTCCGGTTTACAGGGATGAGCACAGATAATTACACGAGTATTAAACTACGTTTCAAGAAGGAGAACGGCCAGTTCTTTACCAGAGATTTAGTCTACGACGGAACCGATTTAGAGGTGGCTGTTATTCGATGGGTAGAGGGCGATATTACCGTGGGTGAACATACGGCGGAGTTCGATTTTAAACAGGCCCATAATGGCTTTTGTGATTTTCGTTTGCCGAGGCAGTTCCCGGTAATCTTTCGAGTCAGGCCTAAAAATGGATGAGTTAGTTATCGACGGGACGGAAGCGCTCGAAGAGCTCGTTCTGGACGGTACGGAAGCGCTCGAAGAGCTCGTTCTGGACGGTACGGAAGCCTTGGAGGAATTAGTTATTGACAGTGGGTAAGCTAAAAGGTATATTCATCATGTTCATGGATGGTGAATATACCAACCAAAATTTAGGCCTGGGGTTTGCCGCTCCGGCCTTTTTATATTTAGAACCGATTACGCCAGTCTTCCGCAAGCATATCTGCTTGACTTGCAAGCCATCCAGGCTGTAATTTTTTATCGGCAGTGAACATTGTGATACAGGGCTCTAGACCTATATCTTCGTGCTCATCTGCGTTCCATTCCTCTAAATAAAGATACATGTCCTTTCCGTTCCAGCCTTCTCGACACACACACACACTTCTTTGTTTTGTTTCAGTGCTTCAATTGCTTCTCCAAAATTCATTCTGTTTCTCTTCTTTCTCGCTTTCTTCAAGTGCGTTGTCTTCGATGATCTCCCTACCGAAAATAAAAGCAGGGAGTCTTAGATCTCCTTTTTTGAATCTGAGCTTGTCCTCCTCTCCTATCTGTAAATTTTTATTGGTTAAAGGGAACCATTCCACAATGAATCCGTTTTCAGAAAGTCCATAGTGAGTTAAATACACCGGTCCTTCTTCGCATGTAGGGAAATGAATTACACGGATATTGTTTAAGACAGACTCTTCGCATGTCTCGAAATCATCTGCAGAGACAGAAACAGGCCCGTACCCCTTATATTTTGTTTCTATGTAACGACCACTGAGGTTCTCTCCTAGATGTATTTTATATTTGGGCATTGTCTACCATTTTTTGTTTTTAACTTTATCCCATGTAATATCCGGCATGTGGCAATCCTTCGCATCCGGCATGTGGCAATCCTTCGCATCCTCCAGCCCCGCCCAGAGGGGACAGGTGGGCAGAGCTTTTTCTATATCGAGGTGTTGACATGCTATTTTTTGTTCGCATTTAATACAAGCCGCTACGCCGAACATAAGCCTTTCGAAATCTTCCCAATTAATCAGCTTCTTTTGCTTGTTATCGGTCATTTTAAAACCCGTACTTTCTGCCGAGTTCTAGCGCTTCGGCCATCAAACGTTCTTTTCTATCCGGGTTATTCTCACGCCGGATACTGTTTTTCAAAGAGAGGTACTCTTTCCAGGCTTCCTTACCTTCGGGCTCTAGGCGTGAAACGGCTTGCTCGATTACTTCCAGATCTCGCAGTTTAGCCTTGAACCTTTTTCGCCTTTTCATGACGAATTTATCCTTTCTCTAAAGCCAGACGCAAGGCTATAGAACTTGACTTCTCTGCGACGTCGTGATAATTCTT
>JAAEQF010000503.1 GCA_024231695.1 FCB group bacterium | reverse complement strand
TTTTCATCCACCCGATTACCTGTTCTGAAGCGCTATAAGGATCCAATTGAAGATCGCCGATCTTTTTAACCCATCTCTGCAAAGCTGGATCAGTTTTCATTTCTGCCATAAACTCGTCAAGGATCTGGCGGGAAAGAATATCTAAAAATTGCTTTGTCCGCCGTTCCCTATTCTTGTCAGTAATAATGTTATTGTCTTCTAGAAATTGAAAATGTTTAAAAATCTCGATAACCAGCTCATCCAGCCCTGCTTTGGTGGTAGCCGATGTCTTTACTACCGGCGGCGCCCAAATGGTCTCGGCCTCTGAGGGACAATAAAAGTTATGGGCCCCAGCCAATTCGGAAGCCGTTTTTTCAGCCCCTGGTTTATCGGCCTTATTGACAACGAAAAGATCGGCGATTTC
The DNA here is from genome assembly GCA_024231695.1 of FCB group bacterium. Taxonomy (GTDB): domain Bacteria; phylum Zixibacteria; class MSB-5A5; order GN15; family JAAZOE01; genus JAAEQF01. The sequence goes on along the minus strand of JAAEQF010000503.1, from coordinate 6,190 downwards.
CATAATGCCCGCCTTCATCGCCTGGAGAGTGTCACCATAGCCGGGCATGAGGACCAGAAGAACGGTATGGGCGATCCTGGCGATATCAATCTCTCCCTGGCCAACGCCGACCGTTTCGATCAAAATGATGTCCTTGCCAAACAAATTCAAAATATCGGCAGCATCATTTACAGCTGCCGACAACCCGCCGGAGGCGCCTCTTGAGGCGAGAGAACGAATGAAGACTTCCGAATCAGAACTATGGTCGCTCATCCTGGCGCGATCGCCTAAAAGGGCCCCACCGGAAAAAGGGCTGGACGGATCTACAGCCAAAACACCGACCGTCATATCCTTAGCGCGAAATTTTCCTACTAAGGCCGCCACCAGACAGCTTTTACCGACGCCGGGGGGACCGGTAACACCGATCAAACGACTTTTTCCGCTTTTGGCATAAACCTCTTTGATGATCTCAATAGCTTCCGGATCACGCTTTTCGATCTTGGTTATGAGCCGTGCGGCGGCTCGAACATCACCGGACTGGATCTTTTCAACGATATCCATAATTATTACTTTTTATTTTTTTCTGAAATCGTCTTCGAGACAATATATAACAACGGGTATTCGAATGAAAACCCCTGGCAATCATCCCAATATTATCAGGCCGAAGCCCAACCCCCATCAACAGGAATAATGGCGCCTGTTAAATAGGCGGAATTATCAGAAGACAGATAAACCGTGAGGCCGACGAGTTCATTGGCCTCTCCCCAGCGCCCAACAGGTGTTTTGCTCATGATTAATTTGTTGGTCATTTCATCTTCGTGAGCGGATTTATTCATATCGGTAAGAAAATAGCTGGGGGCAATAGCATTGACAGTTATACCACGCCTTGCCCATTCCTGGGCCAAAGATTTAGTCATGGCATTAATCGCGCCCTTCGAAGCGGCATAATGAGCCATAAAAGGCATAGGAGACTCGCCCATAGCAGAAGAAATATTGATCACACGGCCTGCTTTAGCCTTAAACATATAGGCGCCTACAGCCTGGGTTACCATAAAATAACCCTTGAGGTTTATATTCAGCAGGCGGTCCCAATCTTCTTCAGCGATTTTCAGAAATGGAACGGTAGTTCCGAAGCCGGCATTGTTAATAAGGATATCAATCTTGCCAAACTCTTCTACCACTTTTGCTGCCATAGCTTTAATAGAATCAAAATTCGTCGCATCCATAGCGATGGCCAACGCCTTACGCCCTTTGGCCTTAATCTCTTCGGCCACCTTGTCCAGATCAGCCTGGGTACGGCTCGCTACAACTACATCTGCACCGGCATCGGCCAATCCCAGGGCCATAGCTTTACCTAAACCGCGGCTGCCGCCGGTTACAATGGCCACCTTTCCTTCTAGATTAAAAATAGAGTCTGACATGGTCTTTTCCCTTCTTTCCTTATGCTAAATGGGCCTAACGGCTGCTCCACAAAAGAGAATCCGTTATCTAAAATAAAAATAAACTATAATAATTAATATGTTATAGTACTATTATTAAACCTTTTTCTATTATTTAGGACGGATTCCCAAAATCTCACGGGCCTCTTCAGGCGTGGCGATTTCCCGGCCCACATCCTGGGCCAGCCTGACGGTTTTCTCGACTAGCTCACCGTTATTCTTGGCCAATACGCCGCGGGAAATATTTATGTTATCTTCCATGCCGGTACGGATATTGGCAGCACCTAGAATTGCTGCCAGGGTTACTATGGGGAACTGTCCTCGGCCGGCGGCACAGGCGGAGAAAGTGCAGTCAGGATGGACCAGCTTGGCCGATTCAACGAGATGCATTAAGTTTTTAGGAGTAGCCGGAATCACCTGACCGGGCAGGCCCATTACGAATTGAAAATGAAGCGGTTTCTCAAGGACGCCGGCACCAAAAAGCAGGTTGGCGTTATTCAGCATGGCTACATCATAAATTTCTAATTCCGGCTTCGCGTTATTTTCCTTCATTACCTTACCGAAATAGGTCATTGATTCAAATGAGTTGGCCCAGGGATAATCGAGGACCCACTTTTCAGCGGCGGGATTCCACATGCCGTAAGTCATGGAGCCCATATTGAAAGAAGCCATATCCGGTTTGGCACGGGGCACGATGGCGATGCGCTCTTCATCGGTCATCCCCATACCGCCGCCGGTGGTACAGTTGATGATAGCATCAGGACAAAGGGCACGGGTTTTCTCAACCACCTCGGAAAAAATATCGAGATCGGCCGTCGGGGCCCCGGTTTTGGGGTCCCGGGCATGAAGATGCAGGATGGAAGCCCCGGCGTCGCAGGCCCTTTTTGAATCTTCGGCGATTTCATCAGGCGTTACCGGAATATATGGACTCTGCCCCTTTCCATCTCCTCTTTGGCTAAGACTGCCTGTAACGGCACAGGTAATCACTAATTTTGACATATTATTTCTCCCTTGTTTAAATATTAATTAGATTTATTCGTACATACTCAACACATCTCGAGCAATAATCATCCTTTGAATCTCACTGGTGCCGCCACCCAAGGTGTTGGCGATACAGTCCCGGACATCCCTTTCAATAGGATATTCTTTCATATAACCATAGCCACCATGAATCTGGAAGGCATCCAAAGCATCCATACGGTTGGTCTCACTGAAGAACAGTTTGGCCAAAGAGGCCTCCATGGTTGCCGGCTTCCCTTGAGACTTCAACCAGGCAACTTTGTAAAACATCGTCTTGGAGAGCTCCAGATGCATCTTCATATTGGCCAGCTTGGTCTGAATCGCCTCGAAGCTGGCGATAGGCTTCCCAAACTGAACGCGATTCTTGGCATACCGGACGGCTTCTTCCAACCGGGCTTCGGCGGCGCCGACCAGGGCCGGAAGCATGGTCGAACGCTCCCAGACCAATGTACTCATAGCCACGGCAAAGCCCTGTCCGACCTGGCCAAGCAAATTTTCCTCAGGAACAACGCAGTCTTCAAAAACCAGCTCCCCAGTAGGAGAGGCCCGCATGCCCATCTTCTCCAACTTCCTCCCGGCCTGAAAGCCTTCAAATGATTTTTCAACGAGAAAAGCGGTAATCCCTTTGTGTCCTTTAGATTTGTCGACCGTAGCCAGAACAACAAAAAGGTCGCCGATGGGGGCATTGGTTATGAATGTTTTCGATCCGTTTAGTATATAAACATCACCCTTCTTCTCCGCCGTAGTAGACAAAGCAGCAACATCACTGCCGGCCCCGGGTTCGGTTTGACCAAAGCCGCCGACCCATTCACCGGTGACCAGCTTAGGAAGATATTTTTCCTTTTGAGCCTCCGTACCAGCTTCAAGAATCGGGATTTCACAGATAACCATATGGGTGCCCAAAGAAGTTAAGAAACCGACATCACGGCACCCATGGCCAAGCCCCTCCATGGTATAACAAATTGTAAGAGGATCCAAACCGACGCCACCGTATTTCTGAGGGATCATCATCCCCTGAAAACCGAATTCCGCCGCCTTTTTCCAAGCATCCCAATCCAACTCTTCTTTTTCGTCCATTTCGGCAGAATTAGGAGCAACGATTTCTTTACCGAATTTATAGGCCTGATTCCGCATGGAGATCTGTTCTTCGGTCCAAGAAAAATCCATATTTAAATCTCCTATTGACCCTCTCCGGCAGATCGTTTCCTAAACCTTTTCATTTCTAAACGCCCTGCCGGCATTCTTTAACCTTTATTAAACTCAGGTCTTCGTTTTTCTAAAAAGGCGGCTATACCTTCTTTGGCATCTTTCGATTCAAATATGCTGGCAAAGGTTTTCACTTCCTGGGCAACACCGTCATAAAGCCCGTTGTTGAGAGCCGCAACAAGTACCTCTTTGGAAAGACGAAGAGCGGTGTCTGATTTCTTTAAAAGCTTTTTAACCATGACAGCTACGGCTTCTTCAAGCTGATCATCAGGGACAACCTGGGTTACCAAACCATATTTTAAGGCCTCGTCTGCCGTAATAGGGTCACCGGTAAGAACCATTTCCACCGCTTTTCCATAACCGACCAGATGGGGTAGTCGTTGGCTGCCACCGCCACCGGTCATAATGCCGAGGGTGATTTCCGGCTGGGCGAACTGGGCGCTTTGGGTGCAGATACGAATATCACATCCGATGGCAATCTCACACCCAAAACCAAAAGCAAAACCGTTAATGGCACCGATAACCGGTTTCGGGCATTGTTCAAGTTTGGTGGGGGCAAAGTGATGACTTAAGATCTCTTCTACTTCAGCGGCCCCGCCCTCGGCATGGGCCCACCCCTTTAACATGCCGCCGATATCCGCACCAGCCATAAAGGCTTGGCCGGCACCGGTAATAACGATGACTCTGGCAGCGGGATCATTGGCAAGTTGGTCAATTCCCTTTACCAACTCATCAGACATCTGCTGGCTGTAGGCATTCAAATATTTCGGTCGGTTAAAGGTAAGGCGGCCAACACTGTCCTTTACCTCTACAGTAATGGTTTCATAGCTCATGCTTATCATTCCTTTCTAACTTATCCTTACATCATTGCAAGGCACAGCAGGGGTCAGGTCTACACTCTTGACATGCTGTCTATGTTTTATTATGCCCCCTGTTTTTTAGTTAGGGGCATGTCAAGAGTGTAGACCTGACCCCTAATTTCTTTTGCTAGCTCAATTTGACCTTACCGACATTTTCACGAATATAATCGGCAATGGTTTCACCAGGCAGGCCGGGAGGAAAAACCTCATGGACACCGGTTTTCTTAAGGTCGGCAAAATCTACCTTTGGGATAACGCCGCCCATAAGGACCAGGACATCGGTCAATCCTTTTTCCTTCAGCGCCGGTATCAACTTCTCGGCTACCATTAAATGCCCACTGGTCATTATGCTCACCCCGATGACATTCACATCTTCCTGGGCGGCGGCATTGACGATCTCATCTACCGTACCAAATCGGAAATAGATTACCTCCATCCCGGCATCACGCAGCTCGCGGGCCAACAGCTTGGCCCCGCGACCATGAACGTCTATCTTCTTCTTGGCCAACAACATCCTGATATTTTGATCGGGCATAATTCGCACCCTCCATCTCGTTTATATGTTTTTTTCTCTTTTCTGTTCGCCCTACGGCTCTATTCCGTTACAGACCAGCCAAAGGCCCCACGCATAACTTCCATCATCTCTCCGTTGGTGGCGCCCTTCTTGGCCGCTTCCACCAAGACAGGCATCAAATCGCCCTGCCCGCCTTTCACGCTATCACAGGCCCCAGTCAAATCTGCCAGCGATTTATCCACATCCGCCTGGCTTCGCTTGGCCCGAAAGGCCCGCAACCGCTCGATCGCCTTGCGCTCGATCGCATAATCTATCCGGAACGGCTGATGCTCCTCTTCTTCGTCCATAACATACTTGTTTACGCCGACCATATTCAACTCGCCGCTCTTGATCGCCTTCTTGGTGGCATAGGCGCTGTTGTCGATCGTACGCTTGACCCAACCGTCTTCCAGGGCCTTCATATATCCGCCATGCTCCTCAAGCTCGGCCAGCCGCTTCTTGGCTTCCTTTTCCATCTGAGCGGTCAACCACTCTATATAATACGAACCGGCCAGGGGATCGGCTACATCACGTAAACCACTCTCCCACATCATGATTTGCTGTGACCGCAGGGCCGTCCGATGGGACAGCTCCGTCGGAATGCCGATCGTCTCATCATAGGAACAGGAATGAATCGACTGGACTCCGCCTAAAACGGCCGCCATAATCTGCATCGTGATACGGGCCGTATTGTTCAACGGCTGCTGGGCGACCAGTACATTGCCGCTCGTATGTACATGAACCCGGGCATGCATGCATTGCGGCTTGGTACATCCGGCCTCTTGCGTCAGCTGAGCCCACATCTTTCGATGGGCCCGAAGCTTGGCCACCTCTTCAAAAAAATTCATCTGAATCCCTATCTGAAACCCTAGCCTCCCGACAAAACTATCAGGCTCCAGCCCGGCCGCCTTGCCCGCCTCTATGACCGATTTGCCCCAGCCCAGACCAAAGGCCAGCTCATCGGCAGGGGTGGCACCGGCTTCTGATAAGCCATACATAAATATGTTCGTCGTGTTCCAGGCCGGAACGTTCTTCACACAATACTTGATCAAATCCGCCATCAACGTATAGCCATGCTTCGGCTCCCAGGAAGGAATGTCCTGTACCGCAATGCGCGGATACCAGTTCATTGA
>JAAEQF010000502.1 GCA_024231695.1 FCB group bacterium | reverse complement strand
CGTGGGACCGCAAAGTTAGCATCTACCTTTTCGACCGCCGAACCGGACGCCTCAGCCGCCGGATCGCCGGCCTGCCCAACGTGGTCAAACATCTGGCGTTCAGCCGTGACGGAAGGCTTCTCGTCGCCACGCTCGGCGGCGCCAACGGCATCCGCGTCTTCCGCGTGCGGGACGGCGGCGAGGTCAAGCGCGATACCGCGTACGGTGACTCGAGCTACGGCGCGGACTTCGACGCCGCCGGCCGCCTGGTCACCACCAGCTATGATGGCAAGGTCCGCCTCTACGACCCCGATCTCAACCTCGCCGTCACCGTCTCCGCTCCGGGCGGTCAGCGGCCGCACGGCATCGGCTTCTCTCCCGACGGCCGGCGGATCGTCGTGGGATACTTCGACAGCACCCGCGTCGACGTGCTGTCGGGCGAGGACCTGCGGCTCCTTTTCAGCGCGGACTCCGATGGTACGAATTTCGATCTGAACGCGGTCGCCTGGTCGGCCGACGGCGCCGTCCTCTACACGGCCGGGCGATACGATGACGGCACAGGCATGAACCCGATCCGCCGCTGGACGAAGGCCGGCCGCGGTCCCTACCGCGACCTCCCGGGACCGCGGTCGACCGTCATGGGTCTCCGAGCCCTGGCCGACGGGCGGCTGGTCTTCGGCTCTGCTGATCCGGCCTGGGGAGTCCTCAACGCGGCCGGCGAGCTCGTTCATCATCAGCGGCCGGAGATCGCCGATCCCAGCGG
>JAAEQF010000501.1 GCA_024231695.1 FCB group bacterium | reverse complement strand
TTTATCCGGAATCCTTTCTTTTTAACATTCCGGCATACAGCCGATTAATACGTATAAAGAGTTTTTCCGTTCAATTTATAGTAAAGGAGAATCCATCATGAAACGCTTGCTTATCTTACTGATGTTTGTGTGTTTGTGTTCTTCTTCGGCATTCGGACAATCATTTGAATGGCTGCCTGGGAGTACATATGATCCTTCGATCCCGACACCGGAATCGGTGATCGGACACAAAGTCGGAGAGTATTATACTGATTACCACATGGTTATAAATTACATCAAGGCGCTCGAAGATGCAACCGGCCGTGTCAAAGTGTTTAAATACGGGCAGACCGATGAACGCCGCGGCCTGTATCTTGTTGCGGTCAGTTCGCCCGAAAACATGAACCGGCTTGAAGAGATCCGCTCTTCTGTAGCACGCCTGACCGATCCGCGCAAGATCAGCGATGCCGAGGCTCAGGAGATCACACAGAATTCTCCCGCGATCGGATGGATGAATTTCGGCACCGACGGAAATGAAAACGCGGCGTCCGAAGCATCGATGCAGCTTGCCTACCAGCTAGCCGCGGGGCAGGATGAACTGACAAGTTCTATCTGCGAAAATGTCGTGGTGATCATCAATCCGTGTCTTAGTCCCGATGCGTATCAAAGGTATGTTACGTGGATCAAATCTGTTACTGTCGGGAAACATGGAAGCCCGTCGCCCGATGCCGTGTCGCACCAGCGGGAATGGCTGATGAACACGAATCAGAATCACTATTCCATAGATGTCAACAGGGATGCGTTCGCGCTGTCGATCGACGTAACACGGCAGGCGGCGAAGGCACTGCGCCACTGGAATCCGCAGGTCTGGGTCGATAACCACGGCACTCCTGATACCTATTTCTTTGCACCTCCGGTGACCCCGGTTAATGAGAATTATCCCCCGTCAACGCTGAAATGGCTGAATGAGATCGGCAAAAATAACGCCAGCTATTTTGATAAATACGGTTGGACGTTCATGAAGGACGAAACGTTCGATATGTATTATCCGGGATATTTTGATTCCTACCCGTCGTTTAACGGCGCGATCGGCACAACGTATGAGACCGACGGCGGCGGCAATAAAGGCATGGTTTACGAGCTGACGGATGGATCATACACTACGCTGCGCGACGGTATACATCATCATTTTACATCAAACATGGCAACGCTTGAAGTGCTGTCGATAAACCGGCAGGGAATCCTGAATGATTTTTACATGTTCAGAAAATCCGGTATGGAAGAGGTCGCTTCTGAAAACGTGAAACGTTATATTCTTCCTCCCGGAAAGGATGCCGGCCGACTGAACGCGCTCGTCGGATTGATGCAGGAACACGGGATCGAAGTGTACCGGAGCGATGCCGATTTTGAGTCGCGCCGTTCGCAGACCTATTTTGACAGGGCATCAAAACGGAGAACATTCCCGGAGGGGAGTTATGTTATCCCGGCGGCACAGCCGCAGAAAAGACTGCTCAAAGTACTCTTCGAACCCGATCCGAAACTCGAGGATAAATTTCTGAGGATTGTGGCGGAGGTCGAAAAACGTAATGAGAAACTTGGTACTGCGGTCCAGAAAGAGCGCCATGGATTTTACGACGTCACCTCCTGGGCGCTTCCGCTGACGTACGGTGTAGATGCCGCGTTTACGGAAGATGACGGTATGGATAATTTGAGCCCTGTCACTGAAAAACCAGAAATGAAAGGCAGTGTAATAGGTGGGAAAGCGGGATACGCGTACCTTATCGGGATGCAGACTGACGACGGTATAAAGGCAGCTGCACGCCTGATGCAGAAGGGATTCAAAGTTGCACTCGCCAAAAAGCCGTTCACAAACAGCGGCATCGATTTCATGAAAGGGACATTTGTTATCCGGGTCCAGCGAAATAAGGAAACGCTGCATGAGTGTGTTAATCACGTTGCCGAAGCGACAGGCGCGAAAATTTACGCGGTTAATTCCGCGTGGGGCGATAAAGGGATCTCACTCGGATCTAGAAACGTCGTAGATCTCGTAAAGCCTAATATTCTAGTCCTTACAAATTCTCCTGTCAGTTCGACTGGATACGGCGCAGTATGGCACCTGCTAGAAGAACGCTTCGGGATCAATTTTACTGCTGTAAGGGCAGATATGTTCGTGCGCGTCGATCTTGCGAAATACACAGCGATCGTTTTTCCCGACGGTTCATCGTCCGGTCTCGCACAGTATCTAGGAAAACGCGGCGCGGAGAAGCTGAAACAGTGGATCGGAAACGGCGGTACGTTTGTCGGCCTGAAAGGCGGCGCGCAGTTCGCTGTCGAACATCTTGAAGATGTTACCGATGTCAAAGTTCTGCGGAAGATACCGTCCGGCGATGAAGAAAAAGAGGGCGTCCCGGTCCGCATCATTCCCGGATCGATCTTCAAGGCGGATATCAATTCCGATTACTATCTCGGTATGTCGTATAACGGCAGTCTTGCCGTGCAGTTCAGAACCCAGAATTACCTCAGCACGACGAAAAAGGGCGTCAACGTTGTTACGGTTCAGGAGAACGCGCACATCATGGGTTACACCTGGCCCGAAACAGAGGAGCAGATCGCAGGGAAACCGTACATGATGGATATTCCCTTCGGGCGGGGGCATGCGATCCTATTTGCCGAGGACCCGACCTTCCGAAACTACTGGCGCGGCCTTGACCGTCTCTTTCTCAGTTCGATCCTCCTAGTCAGCAAATCAGGCCGGGGCATGTATTAAATATTCGGTTTGTTACTGAAATAATTTTCCGGAATAAAAAAACGGAGCCTGATCCCGGGCTCCGTTTTACTATATATGTAAAAGCAAAGAGATA
>JAAEQF010000500.1 GCA_024231695.1 FCB group bacterium | reverse complement strand
TGAAATAACCCTTTCCCTGTGCTATAATTATCTTTACATTTTGAAGATAAAATAAGATTAAGTCGATTCCATATAGGGATTCATTATTCATAGGAGGATATCAATGGCGATTGTTTTAGACGGTTCAAGCTTAACAATTGAGAAAGTAGTTCAAATTGCGCGGCATAACGAGAAGGTCGAGCTTCCCGCCGAAGCGGTGGAAAGAATAAAAAAGTGTCGTGCCATGTTGGAGAAAAAAATCCAGGCAAATGAGATCATGTACGGTGTCAATACCGGTATCGGGGAATTTTCCGAAATGGTATTGGACGCTGATCAGGTCAAGCAATTCCAGAAATATTTGATTTACAACCATGCCGCGGGTATTGGTGATCCGGCCCCACTCGAGTATGTACGGGGAGCCATGGCCGGGCGGATCAATGTTCATGCCAAGGGTCATTCCGGTTGTAGACCCGTGATTACCCAGACTCTTGTAGATATGTTGAACAAGGGTGTTACGCCTTTTATTTGTCAGAAGGGGTCTGTGGGTGCGTGTGGCGATTTGGCGCCGATGTCGCAGATCGCTTTGGTTCTTATGGGAGAAGGTGAAGCGTATTATAACGGTGAGTTAATGTCCGGTGCGGAAGCCATGGACAAGGCCGGTATTCCTGTTCCCGGATTGAAAGCGCGCGATGGGTTGGCGACGATCAATGGTTCCAATGTACTGACCGCCATGAGTGCTATATTTATTTACGATGTCAACCGGTGGTTGAAGCAGGCGGAGATTGCGGCTTCGATGTCGTTGGAGGCGTTGAAAGCCAATATGAAACCGTATACGCCTTTGCTTCATGAGGTACGGGGTTTTAAGGGAGCGGTACGTACGGCCAAATCGATCAGGAAGTGTGTAGCCGGTGGAGATTTGGTTGAGGGTAAATTGAAGTGCAAGGTACAGGATGCGTATTCCATGCGTTCGACGCCGCAGGTGATTGGTGCGGCACATGATGCGTTGGCGTTTGCTCGTTCTCAGGTTGAGATTGAGTTGAATGGGGTTGGAGACAATCCTATTTTCTTTCCTGACCGGAACATACAGATATCGGGTGCTAATTTTCAGGGTACGCCGGTTTCTTTGCCGATGGACATGGCGGGTGCAGCGATCACGATGGTGTGCGTCCTCTCCGAACGCCGCCTCAACCGCCTCACCAATCCCGCACTCTCCGCCGGCCTCCCTGCATTCCTCACCAAAGGGGCGGGCCTGTTCTCCGGCAT
>JAAEQF010000499.1 GCA_024231695.1 FCB group bacterium | reverse complement strand
GGTGGGCAAACTGTTTATAGTCGATCTGGCCGAACTGGAAACGATCTGGCGGGTGTTGTTATTCATTGGTTTTGGCGGAGTATTTTTGCTGTTGGGCTACTTTTTCCGCTCAATGTGGAGCGAAGCCGGGGATGATAATACGAACACCGATCAAAAAGATCGGGAAACCACGTAAACTGCCGGTTACACAAAATATAAAAAGCCCCGCCTAATAGCGGGGCTTTCTTTTAGATAGTTATTCTCAATCCCACACACATTCATTGTTGCAGATAGGACTGTCACCGCCCTTGAAAACATAGTTGATGAGATAAACCGCATCGCCGACGTTTAAAGTACAGTCTCCGTTGGCATCTCCTTCGGCTTTGCACTCCGGCTCCGGGCCACCCTTGAAAACGTAGTTGATCATATAGACGGCATCACCGACATTAACCGGTCCGTCGTTATTGGCATCACCAGCTTCATCACAGCAATTGTCGTCGCAGCCACCGGCAAGAAAACAATCGCATCTGACGTCGGTTTCATCGGTACAGCATTTGCCCATGCTGCCGGCCGAATAAATGGCGTCGATTTCACTGGCTGTAAGAACGCGGTCGTATATCGCCGGATCGTCAATCTTCCCTATATAAAAGCTGAAGGGTGGCGAGTTGGAACTACATCCAAATCTCATTGGGTTGGTTGTTATCAAGGACCCTTCTCGTATTGAGGCATCAAAGTCAGCGACCTCCTGGCCATCGACATAGAATTTTCCCAAACCATCGCGATCAACACTAACAGCCACATGGCGCCAGGCACCGGTGGCCACGATTACTCCGGACGTGTAGTTTGTGCAGGAGGATGTACCGGTGTTATTAGAGCAGATGGGTGAGCCTACACCATCAGCTAACTGGAATCCCAGGACGCCGCCGGATGTGAAAAGCGACCAACCCTGGGCATAGGTAGTCACAATCCTTTTATCCCAAAGGATGTTAACACCGGTAACATCGGCAGTCATCATCCAGAGTTCGATCGTGAAATCACTTGTATCCAAACCCATGGCTTCGCCAAAATTGTGTTCGGGAGCGTCGGGGACTTCGATATAGTCATCGATACCGTCAAATTCCCAGGCTTGGCCAACCATACCCGTTACCGAATTAACACCTCCGCTAAGTCTGCCATGGTTTGCCTCAGCAAAATCGATAGTCTGGCTGCTGTTCGAGGTTTCCTCTCCCGTCCACCAGCCGACTATACCATCCAAGCCATCGATACAGCTTCTGCCGGCCAGGATACCGCCGGCGCAGAGACCCATAACTATATCTGTGGAATCATAGATGGTATCGTTATCCAAATCGGCGATGGCCGATACTTCACAGGGGAAAACGATAGTGCCAAGATCGATGAGGTTGAAAGCTCCCGTCGCCGAGGACGTAAGATTAGTTGGCCCGGTGTTGGTCAGGTCGTAGAGTTCTAACCCGACTTCAACATCCCTGTGCAAAATAAGATAGATGTCAAAGTTGGTGTTAGGCGGAAAATTCCCCCCGCTGGAATTAGCATAAATATGTTCGCCGGTATCGAAGATTTCTTCTCTGACGCCGTCCGAACCACTGGGGAAAAACAAAGTATCTTCCACGCAAAAATCAAAACTGTATGGCTCGCCACACCCGATTATTTCCCGGTCGCCATTAAGGAGATTACCGGACAGATCTTGAATAGTTGGGTGAAGAGTTACCGTATATTCTCCCGGCGACCATTGTGTGACCGGGGAGATTATAAGTATGTTGGAAGTTTCATCCAGTGCCAGCGAAACCGGAACAGATGGATTGATATCTACGTCGGACGGGACGATGTCCTTCATGGCCTCGCTAAAGTACACATACACTGGCTGGTCGATTTGGCCGACGGCTAACTTCGAGATGTTATAGCCGACAACCTCCGGGCAAATATGAACTGGAGTGCGGACGAATGATGTCCGTTGTTCACAGGCATCCGCCGGAAGTATGTCTTGCATGACGTCGTCGCGATACGATACCGCCCAGAACATGAATTCCGCAGGATCTCCAATGCTCTCAGCTTTTATCGTGGCGTAAAGGTAATCATGAGCCGGAAGAATATCATAAGGTTTTTCACTTAATGGAATCCAACCTTCCGGCGGAACAGGCGACACACAGCAATCCGTTCCCCACTTGTATGTCGTTACGTCGGTTTTTACTGTATCAGGAGTACTTCCGAGCAACGTCTGCACAAATTCAACCTTATACTCAGCGCCGCAACAATCAGGTCCCTGACATCCATCGGTAATACAGTTATTGGTGTCTATATAAACAGCAAATTTCCGGCTGGAAGCCAAATAGGTTTTAAAGTGATCGGGATTAAGAAGACTTTTAGCCGGAATGTCGGTAAGCACATTCAGAATTATCTGCATCTCCTTTTCACTCGCACCTCCGAAACTGACAAAATACAGACTCTCTGGAGAGGGGGCGCGGTCTATAATCTTTGAGCCATTGCAAGGATCGTCAATTTGCCATGACGGATTGGGTCCCAAATTCGTGACCGTCACTTCGAGTTCAACGAAGGCCGGCTTATCCCTGATAGTGTTTTTCAATTCCAGCGACCGGCAATATGTGCCTTCAACGGCAGGAATAGAGATGGCCGGACCATCGTACTCACCAATCGTTTTTGGGTGCGTCCAATCCGGGATCCCGGTTATCATATCTGATGTTAAAAACGCATAGGACGCTCCGTGTGCACCGGCCGCATACACCATGAAGTATATAAGTCCATATAAGGGAGTCAAGTCGCCGGTAACAATGGCCCAGGTTGCCAATACAAGAGCCAGTAAAACTGCCACTATCAGAATTAGGAATATCAAAACGTATTTAAGCCAATTGAAATCCATATCGGTAACTCTTAGATTTACATTTACCGGTTCTTCCAGGCAAAGTTCGCTGGGTGGATCGTCTTCAAGAATTACACAGTTATTAAGATATTTCCACCGACAGCCGTCATCGGCACCATCCGTACAAGGATCTTGATCACATTTCGGTTTTGATCGCCTCAGGTCAAATAGCCCGGGGTGATCATAATCAGTCCATTCAACGCCGGCAATGTAGCTCGGATTGACAAGGTATTCCAACGTTGCCTCAGCCAGATTGCCCGGGAAATCTCCCTCAACCTGGCAGCGCAGGCGTTTAACTCTGATTGTGCGATGAAACTTGTTCCAGGTTCGAAATGTTGCCTGTCTGCTGTGTATAGCGCCTTCACCGAGAACCCAGGGACTTTCTGATTGATCAATATGCGGAATCAAGCTGGAAACGGATCGGTCAATCGAACCGCATTCCTCGCAGAGGTTGGCTCTCAATAACAGATTAACATCAAGGCTAAGACCATTCAGGAAAGTATACCATGTACCGTTGCTATAATACATAGATCGACCAGTGCCGGAGAATCCATCGTCTGATACAAGAGTTTCGAGTCCTGTCTCCGGAATCGACAGGCCTACATAAAAATCACCTCGGATAACAATTGGTCCCAGATCAACTTTCGTCCATGCATCCGCCGTATAACTATGGGGGGCTAAATATCCTGTTATTAGTATATCGCCCACTTCACCACAGTCATCGTCATAAACAGTAACTACGATACCATCATCCCCAAAACTGTCGTCCTGCGGATCGAAGACTACGAATTCAACCGATGTCAAGGTTTCCGCCTCGCAGGTAGAAAACCTTACAGCATATTCATCAATATTATAAGTACCGAATGGCATCGGCCAGCTATAGAACGGAGCATTGTTATAGGCCTGTGTGTAACAGGGGGCCATCGGATTTGATGATTCGGCGTTCGAGCCATTATCAATTGTCAGTGCCCTTCCAAGTGGGTGCAATGTGGGGGAGATTGTTTGGATAGTTCCTTCCGTTTCGCTGGGAATATTCGGCGCATTAATATCTCCGGCAGCCGCTGGACTAGAATAATCACTGACCCATATGATGATTGCCAGGATAGCGGCAATCATTATGGCCGTAATCTGTTTTGTCTTTTTCATAACTATCCCCATCCCATGAATAAGGTGCCTAAAACGCATCAAGTATTTTTAAGCCGGTAAATCAGACCAATTCCTTGCGCCTGATCCAGTAATTGTTTTTTGATGTAAGGTTCAATTGGTGTGATATCAACAATGACAATATACATGTAGGATAGTGATTATCCAAGCGATTAATAGATCAAACAGGAGTAAATTAGTTTTGTATTTATGCAAGGCTTAATAGATACTGATGGACATTAGCTCGGATTACAGTAATGGCATAAGATCAGATAATTTGAATTTGGCCCGCAAAAAAATACGCCATCAGGGATTCGAACCCCGGACCAATTGATTAAG
>JAAEQF010000498.1 GCA_024231695.1 FCB group bacterium | reverse complement strand
TCCACGCGATTTCACCTTGATTTTTTTGCGCATCTCTATATCGGCCATATAGGCCAGATCGGCCGATTCGGTTATAAACTCGGTCTGAATCATATCGTTGAGGATAAAGGCCAGGTTGTCTTCGCCCTCTTTGTCGATAGCCGGATCATCCAGCAAAAACGGTGCGTTTTCCAATTGGGCCGCCGCCCTGGCCGCATCGCTTTTGGCCGGAGCCAGATAAAACATCTGGAAACCGTGGGCCGAGGGTTTGGTCGAGGCGTTGCAATGAATCGAAATAAACAGGTCGGCCTTGGCTTTGTTGGCGATCCGGGCCCGTTCATCCAGTGAAACATAGACATCCTTGGTGCGGATCATGACTACCTTGAACTGCTTTTCCTTGCGGATCATCTTGGCCAGATTCTTGGCGATGTCAAGATTGACGTCTTTTTCCCGAGTTTTCTTATTACGGCCGATAGCGCCATAATCCTTGCCGCCATGACCGGCGTCGATAACGATAACATCGATTTTCTCATCCGGTCCGATCCGGGTCATCCCGGAGGCGAGAGTATCGGGATTGAACAGGGCGTCTTCCAGCGCAATCTGTAACCGTCCCGGATTGGTTTTGAAAGAGTGATGGAAATTCTTGTAACCTCGCCGCAAACGCAATGATATCTGGGCCGATTTGTCGAACTGAAAAGCGTTTATTTTTCGAACATGCTTTTTGTTTATGGCCGCCAGTATTTTCGGGCGATTAATCCGCCCTTCCGGGAGGTCGATATTCAGCCAGTTTCCTTCGCTCTCATAAATCTCGATAGCCATGGCCTTGGTCATGAAAATCTCGATCAACAGACCGTTTTGTTTGGCGTTGATCGTCATATCGGTGATATTGTACCACTCGGCGTCGATCCGCAGAGTTTTGCCGTCGTTATCCCAGGAGATATTTTCCGGTCGGGCCATATTCAAAAGCGGCGAAAATGTATTTGCCGGAACATAGATTGATCCGCCCCGAATTTTGATCGGAAGGATTATACCGTAAGAAGAATCATTGTAATTGATATAGGGCGAACCGACAGTGAAACGAAAACGATTGGTATCCAGAGTCAGGCCGACCGAATACCCCGGTACAATCCAGTCGAGGTTACCGCTGAGAATGGCGTTTAGGCCCGACAGGTTGTAATAGAGGGTTTTTCCGTCTTTAAATCCATCGATTTTTTCCGTGCCCCCGGAAGTCTTGACCTTGATTTCCTCGGCTGCGACAATTCCCGCCAGAAAAATAATGCAGATCAGGATGAGCATGATGTTTTTCATTTATGGCTATCCCTGATTTTCCGTTCGATTTCCCGATCAGCTTCCCGTTTAGCGATACTCTGGCGCTTGTCATACTGCCTTTTGCCTCGGGCGGTGGCGATTTCGACCTTGGCATGCGGTCCCTTGAAATAAACCTTCAAGGGTATGATGGTGAAACCCTTCTCGTTGGTTGCTCCCCAGAGTTTCCTGATTTCTCGTTTGTTCAAAAGCAAACGGCGGCGGCGGATCGGATCATGGTTCTCCCGATCAGCCATATTGTACTGGCTGATATGCAGATTGATCAGAAACACCTCGCCGCCCTCGACCACGGCATACGAGTCGGACATCTGCACTTTCCCCAGCCGCAAAGATTTGACCTCGGTTCCGACCAGCGAAATTCCGGCCTCGTAACGAGTGATTATTTCGTACTCATGGAAGGCCTTGCGATTGGTGGTGACAATCTTTATCTTTTGTTCCAGCTCCGTCATGGCGTGAAAATAGTGACCTCCGGTTACTACCGCAATATAATTGTTACGCCCGGCGGGCTCAGGCGCACCCAAATGATTGTTGAAAACGGAGATTATTATGAAAATCGGGATTTTACAGTTTAGGCCGCAACTGAAAGAGGTGGACAAAAACCTGGCCACGATTAATAAATATCTGACTCGTAAAAAATTCGATCTGGCGGTTTTGCCGGAATTGGCCACCACTGGTTATAATTTTGTTTCCCGCCGGGAACTGGCCGAAGTGACTGAAAGCCGGTCCGGACAATCCTTTGTATTTTTTGAAAATCTGGCCGTCAAAACCGGCGGAGCTATCGTCTGGGGAATGGCTGAAAAATCGAGGAATAAAATATATAATTCGGCCGTTTTGACCACCCCCGAAGGAGATCATCATCTTTACCGCAAAACCCATCTGTTTTATCGCGAGAAAAATATCTTCGACCCCGGCAATACCGGGTTCAATGTTTTTGAATGGCGGCGGGTTAAACTGGGGCTGATGATCTGCTTCGACTGGATTTTTCCCGAAGCTGCCCGGACTCTGGCCCTGGGTGGAAGTCAGATAATTTGTCATCCGGCTAATCTGGTGATGTCTTTTTGTCAGGATTCGATGATTACTCGATCATTGGAAAATGGGCTGTTTACGGCCACCGCCAACCGCGTCGGCCTTGAGAAAAACGGACGCCAGAGCTACACTTTCACCGGCCTATCCCAGGTCACCGAACCCAAAGGCAATCGGCTGCTTCGGTTTTCCCGCACCGAGCAGGCCTTCAAGGTAGTTAAGATCAATCCTAAATTGGCCGATACCAAGAAGGTAAACCGGTTGAACAGTCTCTTTGACGACCGCCGACCGGGTTTTTACAGACTTAAAAGCGGGAGAGTTGCATGAAAGCCAAGACAGCAGTCAGGGCGGCCAAAATTCTGGTAATTGATGACGAACCGGAAATCACCGAAATTATCCACGCCTTTCTCGATAACGCCGGATATACCGTGCGCGTTGAAAATCAACCGCAGAATGCCATTAAACTGGCTCAGGAGTTTACACCGGATCTGATTCTACTTGATATCATGATGCCGGGCACAGACGGCTATCAGATCTGCAACCAGATCAAAGAAGACACTAAGATGGCCGACACGCCGGTTATCTTTTTGACCGGAAAAGATTCCAAAGACGACCAGGGCAAATCATTCCAGTCCGGTGGCGACATGTTCATCAAAAAGCCATTCAGTTGTGAAAGACTTCTGGAAATCGTTAATATCGTTCTGCTGTCGGTAGGCAAAGCCTAAGCAAGACTTATACTCCGGCCACAATCCCGCCGGAGTATTTTTATCTTGACTTTATTGTGCAGTGCACTATATTTCAATATGATTTTGATCAAACGCTATCGCAACCGCCGTCTTTATCATACCGGCCTGAAATGTTTTATCGTTCTGGCCGATCTGGAAGACATGGTTCGCCGTGACGAACAGTTCAATGTAATAGATACGGCGACCGGGAAAGACATAACCATATCCGTGTTGACGTCCGTCATCAGCGAACGGGCCGGAAGTTGGCGCAGCGCTGCCGCTTCCCGCGAAG
This sequence comes from FCB group bacterium, assembly GCA_024231695.1. Lineage (GTDB taxonomy): Bacteria > Zixibacteria > MSB-5A5 > GN15 > JAAZOE01 > JAAEQF01. Next base: position 24,628 of record JAAEQF010000498.1, on the reverse strand, counting down.
TTCTGTTGACGGTTATCAAACTTGGAGGTAACAAATCGATGAGTATTCTCAAAAACACCGTTTTGGCCGGGATCGGTTTCGCCTCGCTGACCAAAAAGAAGGCCGAGGAGTTAATAGATTCTTTGGTCAAAACTGGCGAGTTGTCGAAATCTGAAAAGAAAAAGGCGGTTTTGGAACTTCTTTCCAAAGCAGAATCGTCGGCCAAGGAAGCCAAAACCAAAGTTACCGGTGAAATCGACAAGGCTATGAAAAAAATCACCGTGGTCAAAAGCAAGGATCTCGAATCCTTGTCAAAAAAAGTCGATAAACTGGCCCGATCAATAGCCAAAATCGAAAAACAGCTCAAAGACATGGCCTAACAAGCGTAGCCTGCAGGCGAAGCCTGTTTCGGGCTGTCGGCGGCGGGGCTGTTTTTTGACTGCCGTCAGCATGATCAATCTCCGCTGAGCGGGTGAAGCCCGAACCAAAAACAGGCGAAGTCGGACTGTCGTGTAGATGACCTATCTTTCCGGTAAGGGCGAAGCCCGAACCAAAAACAGACGAAGTCGGGTTGTCGTGTAGATGACCTATCTTTCGGGTGAGGGCGAAGCCCGAACCAAAATCAGCCGAAGTCTGCAGGCTTCGCCTGTTTTTGACCTTGCTGCCATTCTCTTCATAACGTAAATTGCAACAGCAAATGAATACGGAATTGAACATATTCGGTCTGACCCGGGCTGAACTTGAAGAGACCCTTGTCGATATGGGCGAAAAGGCTTTTCACGGCCGTCAGCTTTATAAATGGATCTACAAACATCGGGTATTCGACTTTTCGGAAATGACCGATATTCGTCTCGATTTGCGGGCCATGTTGAATCGAGAATTCAGCGTCGATCTACCATCAATTGCCGATAGCAGAAAATCATCCGACGGTACAGAAAAATTTCTATTCCGGCTGGCTGATGGAAAAATGATCGAGTCGGTTTTGATTGAAGACGACTCTTCTGGACGGATGACGCTTTGTGTCTCTTCACAAGTCGGCTGCGCTCTCGGCTGTCGGTTTTGTGCTACCGGGTACCTGGGTTTTGATCGCAACCTGACCGTTGGCGAAATCCTGGCCCAGCCGTTGATTATCCGCAATTTATATGGGGAAGAGGCTTTCGATAATTTGGTTTTTATGGGTATGGGCGAACCAATGCTCAATTATGACCGGGTTATGGCCGCCATCGAAATTATGACCGATTCGCTGGGGCTGATGATCGGCGCTAAGCGAATTACCATTTCCACGTCAGGTGTTGTTCCCGGTATCCGCTGGCTGGCACAATCAAGCTCCAAAGTTCACCTGGCTCTGTCGCTCAATGCTGCGAATGATAAGCTCCGCCGGAAACTAATGCCGGTAGCCAAATCATACCCATTACCGAAAATTATGGAGGCGGTTCGGGAATGGACGACCGTCCGCAAGAGGCGAGTGACTTTCGAATATATTTTGTTCAAAGGCATAAATGACGGGGATGAGAATGCTCTCGCTCTGGCCGAATTGATACGAGGTATTCCCTGCAAAATAAATCTTCTGGCCTATAACCTGGTGGATGGGGTAGAATACCAGAGGCCGGACGATGAGGATATTGATCGTTTTGCCCGGGTTCTGTATCCTCGAACCCCAGCGGTGACGGTGCGTAAAAGCAGGGGCGGAGACATCGACGCCGCCTGCGGGCAACTGGCAGGAAGGAAAAAATAAATATGAAGCGGATAATAACATTTATCGCCGGTCTGGGACTGTTATCCGGCGCCGTTGCGGCGCAGGTTAATATCGGAAATATGCAAATGGACTGGATTGCCTGGGGGATGCGCCAACTCATCGTGCCTTTCGATAATCAGGGAGCCGATACTGCTCAGATTCGACTGACCATCGCGACTTTGTACTCGGATCATTATCTATCCGGCCTCGACCTCTACGAAGAAGACACTGTGTTGTTTCTGCCGCCCCATCAAAAGCAGACCGTTATACTCGATTTCGAGCTGCCTGGATCATATGGTCGGGGCGTTTCCAAAGCGTATGCTTACTGGTATTACCCGCAAACATCCACGGCGGAACTAAAAGCCGACTCGGTTGGTCAATCTTTCAGTTCGGTTTTTCATAGCAGCCAGGATGCTTCTCTTTTCGCCGAACGAAGACATAACCCCGGACCGGCTTTTGCGCAAATCGATTATCCGATGCTGAATTTTGAATTCCCGCGATTGCTTCTATACATGCTGTCCCGTCAGATGCCGGTCAGCAAGATTGAGAAAGTTCTGATTGTCGATAAGGAGTATATTGAATCGGTACGAGAACGGTTGACCGATCAGGGCTTGTTTCCTTTCCCGGATAATATAATCGACCCCGGTGTACTTGGCATTTCCGAAATGGAGGGATTCAAACTGAAGCCGGAAATCAGGAACACTGCCGCGAAATTTGCCAAATGGTTTGATAATAAAGGCCGTAAAAATCTGGCCAAAATTCTGGATAAGGCTGGCCTTGATCCCACTCTGACCGACATACCGGCTCTGCAATTGGAAATCCTCCTGGCCCTTTTGCGTGAACAATGGATCACTGCCGAACAAGGCTTCGATATCTCTCATTACGATCAAGCGACCGAGGATATTATTCAGCATAATCAGCCACGCTGGGTTGTGCAGGGAGGCGCCTATTTCATGCCCAAATTGAGTCTGGCCGCCTATGAACATGATAACGGGATGTATTTGGCAACCTTATCTCCCAATCCCAAATTGAGAATCGAAAGGATGGTGATGGAGGAAATGATGGCTGCCGTCGATTCGGCCGCCGGAACGATTCCTGAAGTTACCACCGGGCAGATCAAAGACATTATCAAACGAGCCAAAAAGAAAAAACTTATCAAGGAAATCAACGTTGATCTGCTGGCTTTGATTGAAAATGCCAAAGCTGAGATTGGATTTATCAAGCCCTACCAGTACCCGTATCTGGCCGATTATATCTGCCGGGTGGTTTTGGGTGAGTACTTTATCGGGCATCCACCGGCTGATGGTCGTCTGGATTGTGTCAGCGTGAGGTATGAAAAATGAAAAGGCTCGGTTTCACTTTACTTGTCATTGTGATAATTGCCGTTCTCTCCGCCTGTACCCGGGAAAAGCAGTTAGCGCGCGAGGAATTGCCGCTAATCAAGGAAACGGTTTTTGCCTTGGAACAGGTGATCAAACTGCGCAGCGCCGTCTATATCGATTCGATTGTCTCATCTGATGCCAACCGGACAATCCTGTCGGCCGATTCGCTCTTTGACTTTATCTACTCTGATGGTACGGGAGAATTCTCTGGATTCACCGGCAAGCGGATCGTCTATCGTGGCGACGCCGCTCGCATCGACTGCTTCGCGCCCGGCCCGGATAGTACCGAGAAGCCGTTAACCATTACTTTGCATAAAGAAAATGATCTCTGGCTGGTTAAAAATATTGAACCGGGTCTCGACATACCGATTCTTGAGGATGTGGACACTACCGGCGAACAAACTCCCTAATAGCCTTCCCGGGTTTTCTGCCGGTGGAGAAATATATATCAAAAATGCAAAAAACCCGCTTCTTTTATGAAGCGGGCTTTTTTGTCCGAGCTGCCTGGTCTTTATAATTTGTTTCTAAAGTTCGGCCGTGCTTTCATCGCCTTCGATGATCCGCGTGTACTCTTTGTCACTGCGAATAAGCTCCAAAGCCTGCTTGACCGCCGGATCAGTCTTAAGGATGATCTGTTCATACATACCGCGCTGACCATAAAGCTTGCTGATTACTTCGCGTTTGATGGAACGCTTGAAATAATCGGTGGAAAACTTGAAATCGTTTTCTTTTTCCTGAGCAACCAAACTAGTCAGTTTGTCCATTGACGGGGTAAACAAATCCTGCTTGTCCTCATCCTCGACGATTTCTTTCATCTTGTCCAGTGAGACCTCAAGGGCCGTTTTATAATCGAAATCCTTTTCCTCGATGAAGATCTTGAACTCATCAAGGATTTCATCGGTAACGACAAAATTCTCATCGATTTCCGGATGAGCCACACTGTATTTGACGGCGAAATCAAAAAACATTGACTGCCGCTCCAAATTCATCTCAATCGGGTACCATCTATCACGTTCGATATCGAAATCCGGCAGAATCCCGCCGCCGCCATATACGGTACGGCCGCCGTTGGTGAAAAAGACCTCCTTGTCGGACACTATCATACTGTCCGAGATGCCTTCCTCCTCTTCAGCGTCGGCTTTTGCTTCGGCCTCAGAACCATGCTTATAATCGCGCTCCGGTCTTTGGATACAGCGGCCCGAGGGAATATAATACTTGGCCGTGGTCAATTTCAGGGCCACACCATGATCTCCGCCGGCAGGGAATAACTGCTGAACCAGACCTTTGCCGTAAGTGCCTTCCCCCATGATGATGCCGCGGTCCCAGTCCTGAATTGCTCCGGAAACGATTTCGGAAGCAGAGGCGGTGCCTTCGTCAACCAGAATCACCAGCTTGCCCTCCGGCATCAACGGTTCATGTTCGGAATAATACCGCCGCTCCGATTCAGGCATCCGTCCGCGCGTGTAAACTACCAGTTTTTCTTTTTCCAAAAACAGGTTGGCCGTTTCGATCGCCTGATGCAAAAGTCCGCCGCCATTGGAGCGCAAATCGAAAATCAGGCCTTCGAGATCCTTCTGGCTTTTCAGATCGGTGATCGCTTCATTGAGTTCATTGCCGGTTTCTTCGGCAAACCTCGACAATCGAACATAGCCGATATTGGTGCCGGGGAAATAACCGTAATAGTTAACCGATTTAAGTTCGATCACAGCCCGTTCGACTTCGTACTCCAGAAGGTCAGCCACGCCGGTGCGTTTAATCTTTAGGTCAACTGAGGTTCCAGCCGTGCCGCGCATCAGGTTGGCGGCTTCCTGCGTGTTCATATTGAGCGTCGATTGTTCGTTGATCTCCCAGATAACATCGCCGGCCTGAAGACCCTTGCGATAGGCGGGTGTTCCTTCTATGGGAGAGATAATACGAATATGGTCGTCGCGGCTGTCGATCTGCATACCCAGACCTTCATATTTGCCGTGGGTCGATTCCATTAACCGGTCATAAGATTTTTCTTCCATCAAAACCGAGAAGGGATCGAGATTCTCCAGCATCCCGCGGATACCGGCATGAATCAGGTCTTTGGCGTCGATTTCCTCCATGTACCGATTCTTGATATGATAAGCCATGGAGTTGAATAGCTTGATATTTTTAAATATTGTTTCCCGAGTATCCGGCTCACCAGAGATATCCGCGCCCGGCTTTTCGCTGGCGTCGATATTGAGCGTATCGGCTCGGAGGCCATCATGTATTTGTGCCATGCCCGTTTGCAGCTTGACATATAGGTTATTAGCTTCCGCATCCGTTGATTGAACGGCTACGCTATTGCCCGACATCCATATCAAGCCAAACCCAAATACTGCCAAGGCGACAACCTGAAGGGAAAATCTCTTGAGTTGCGTCATCAAAGGCCTCCTAAAGGAATCTATCCGGTCAATCCCAGAATTTCAAACATAGCATATCTACCCACCTCAGGCAAAGCAAAAAAACGTCCGACAATAGCCTCGCCTCGCTATTTATTTAACGCCTAAGGGGTTACAATGGTTTCAAATTCTGAACAGTTTTGCGGCCCTTTTTAACCTGTTGATTGTTAATATATTAACGGAAGCCGCCGGCCTGGCCCGGTCAAGGTCACCAAAATTATTATAGATCCTGCCGTACGCGTTAATTATGCAGTCTTATGCATATATACCTCTAAAATGGCGAAATCATTAATTTGACAACAGCTGGAATTACGATCCGAACATGATTGACATCTATCAATTTTCCGAATAATATATGCCGTATGATAAACGACCGACAACTTGCCTGTATCAAAAATATCATCTTTGATCTCGATGGCACCCTGATTGATTCCTCGGAGGGAGTGATTGAGGCGACCAATTATGCCTTGACATCTCTGGGCCAAAAGCCGCGTCTTCCCGAAGAGATCAAGCGATTTATTGGATATCCGCTGGATATTATGTTCCCTTCGTTTTGTGATGCTCCCATTGCCGAACTCAAGGCTGCTTTCCAGAGAAACGCCCGTGAATCGATGATTGCCTCGTCGGTTCCGCTTCCCGGCGTTAATAAAGTCTTACCGCTTTTCCCGGCGAAAGGCCTGACGATGGCGATTGCCACCACTAAGTTTTCGATACATACCACCGGCATCGTCGAAAAACTTGGTTGGGGAAAATATTTCGCCGCGCTCGTTTCCGGGGACGAAGTCAAACGCGTTAAACCGGCGCCCGATATTGTCGAACTGGCCCTGGCCAGATTAGAAGGCAACACCGCCGACTCGATTATGATCGGCGATACGGTCAACGATATCAAAGCGGCCCATGCCGCCGGTATAAAGGCCATTGCCATTCGTTCACCTTTCGGCAACGATGATTTTGGGGCGTCCGAACCGGATTTTATTCTTGAGCGCTTTAGCGACCTTAAACAGCTGTTCGGCCTGTAAATATGCCAACCTGCGGAAAGTTCATTATTCGGCCGACCGGGCCGTATGATATTAATTCTTCATTGGCTTTTCATCGCCGCAGTCGCTTCGAACTGGTTGATCGTTTTGACGACCGGTTATTTATCCGGACCTTTGAATTTGAAAACAGGCCGGTATTGATAAATGTTGCCACTGACAAGAAACCTCAAAGTGAATCTCTTACCATCAACTGGTCATCGCCGGGAAAGATAAAAAACCTGCCTGCCCTGCGGAGCTTTCTATCCCGAATGTTCTATCTCGATTTTGATATCAGAAAGTTTTACTCGCGCTTATCTGATAAAGAAATGAAAACAGTGGTCCGCCGTTTTAGGGGTTTACGACCGATATTGACGCCGACTATTTTCGAATCCGCAGCCTGGGCCATAATTGGACAACAGATCAATCTGCAGTTCGCCTATAAGATCAAGTCCAACCTTATAAAACATATCAATCGGTCCTTTGTCCACGAAGGTGAAAAGTACTATCTTTTTCCACAAGCCACCGATATCGTTCAACTTGATTTCCAGACCTTAAAAGACCTCAAATTCTCGCGCCAGAAAGCGACTTATCTTTTGGGGTTGGCCCGGTTAATATGTGATGGACAGCTCGATCTGCAATCGTTATTTTTGATGGAGTATCAAGCTGCAATTGATACTTTAATGGAGATAAAGGGGATCGGTGTCTGGACGGCCAACTATATATTGATGCGCGGCCTGGGGCATCACGACGCCTGGCCGATTGGCGATTCCGGCATCAATCAGGCGGTCAGAAATCTATATGGCTTGAACAGGAAGCCGGATACCGAATTCCTGATTGAACTGGGCGAGAAATGGCGACCGTACCGTTCGCTGGCCGCCCTCTACCTATGGAAAAGTCTGTAAGGAGTGGATCATGGAGAAGCTGTACAGACATGAAATCGGTTCGCCGATTGGGAAATTGACCCTCCTTTCATCCGATAAGGGATTGTGTCGAGTTATGTTTCCCAACGAAAAGGCGTCAATGTTGACGTGGTTCATTGATAGACATTTTCCCAAGGCGACTATCGAAGCCGGGGGAGAGTTCAATTTCAAAGCCGCTGCTGAGCTTGAAGCTTACTTCGCGGGCAAGCTGACCAAATTCACGGTCAAGCTTGATCTTCGGTCGGCCGGTTTTTATCGTCAGGTTCAGCTTGAGGTCAACTCGATTCCTTTCGGGAAAACAAAAACTTATGGTGAGATAGCCCGGATTTTGGGTAAGCCAAAAGCTTCCCGGGCGGTCGGCGGGGGAAACGGTTCCAATCCTATCCCAATTATTATCCCCTGTCATCGCGTTCTGTCAACTACCGGCCTCGGCGGATTCGGCGGCGGCCTGCCGACAAAAAAATGGCTGCTTGAGCACGAAGGGGTGGAAGTTTAAATTTAATTTGTCACCCGGCGAATAATACACCGAAAGTGTAACAGTATTTTGAGGCCTTGATCTCAGGCTGCCCACAATGCTGATCCTATTGCGCAGAGTTCAAATATAATTTTCTAATCCAGACTGGAACCGAAGCGGCCCTGTCGGCATAGAAGGTATGTCAATTCCGGAGGATTTTAACATGACCGCCATAAAAAGTCTAATTGTGATTTTAGCCATTTTGCCGACCGGCCTGTTGGCTGCCGCAACATTTGATAATCCCGCAGATCTGTTTGACCTGTATGTCGAAGCTTTGCTTTCCGAAGACCTGATTGCCGCCGCAGAATGTTGGCTGGATGAATCAATTCAAAAATCAAAACGACTGGGCATAACCTATACTGATGTGCCTCTCAAATACGATTGCGCCTCACCTTTAATTTTGAATTTGCAAACTATCCGTCGGCTGAAATCCAAAGTAACGGTGGCCGATGTGGACTATCATGACGACTGGGCCTTATTGACAATTCAAGCTGGTGACCCGACCGAGGGCCTGACCTGTTACTATTATGCCCTGCAGACAGACTTCGGCTGGAAACTGGCTCCGGCGATTCATATAAAAACGCGCAGCTGGCTGACGACCAGAACCAAATATGCGAATATTTATCATTCGGATAAATCAATGATCAACAGACCTGCCTGTCTTGAACTGGATCGATTCATTGAATCAAGCGGACATGAATTGGGCCTGTCGCCATCGGCCTTGAATAAATTAGCCGGTGAAGGTATCGATTATTATCTCTGCGACGAAACCGAATTCAAGGCTTTGACCGGATATGACGCTCACGGCCTTGGCAATTTGCAGTTCGATGCCGTCGTCACCCGTCATCTACCGCATGAGCATGAATTGACCCATTTGCTGGTCAACTATGCTAAAGGTGATCTGCCGCTTTATACTATTCCGTTTATGCAGGAGGGTCTGGCCTGCCGCATGGGCGGGCGATGGGGGAGAGTTCCGCGAGTTATTGCCTATACCGGTCATTTGATACTTTCCAATGACATGTGTCCTCTACAGGATATCCTGACCTTTGATGATTTTCATACCAAAGTCGGCACACCCGAAATCTCCTATCCGGTCAGTTCAATTTTCGTTGATTATCTGATCGAAAGATCCGGGATGGAAAAAGTTTTGTCGCTTTACCGGCATCTGTCCGGAACCGGAAAAGAAATCAGATCACTTAGTTCTGACAATATCAAAGCGGCCATTGAGGAAAAGTGTGGACTTCGCTGGGATGATATAGTACCGGACTTTGCCGCATATTGGCCGCGGTTTGAAAAAGCAGGTATTGTCCCGATTGAAATTGACAATACTACCGAACCGGAATTGATTGTCGATTCGGACAGCCTGGTCCTGTCGGTCAGAACCGACGCTGACAGTTATCTTTTTACAATAATGATGGCCGCCGACATGAAAAGCGGCGTGGTCAAATTCGGTCCTCGTGTGGCTATACTTGACAGGGAGTATCAAAGCCGCCTATTTGCCGAACAATTCCCTTCGGTTCGATTCACCGGCGAACGGTACGGGCTGGTTTTTTCAAATTCCGAAATCGGCTTGTACGATTATTTTTGCGATCAGGTCAGGGCTAAATATGTGTCATTGTCGCCGAACAACGGCTTATGGGATACTGAGAACGGCGTTTTGAATTTTACTCTTGATAAAACGATTGTCGGCGAGGATGCCTTGATCCATCTCAGCGGCCGAATTAATAGACCTTAAGGGATTATTCCAAAGGAACCTTTGTCTCTTTTAATTTTATTCTATTGTCTATTAGCTCCCGTAGTAACCGTCGATAAGGAGCGTATTTGCATGTTTGAGAACACTCTGTCGTGTCATTGATATCAGAACAATGACCCTCGCAGGTATCTCCTCCGGCAAGAATTTCAGATGAAGTAGGATTTTTAATTAATTCTGCCAGGACATCGACTTTTAGAGTAAATGTCGTTCCGCAATCATTACTGGTATGATTAAAGAAAAATAGATTACGATTTATGTTGCCTTTTTCAAAAGTCATCCCCAAAGGCTTAATATCCGGATTTGAGCAGATATCATCGATGCCAAACCAAACCGTACATTTTGGGCATTGTTTCAGTTTGTCATTGCCCATAATACTTCCCCTTTTGCAAACACCCCAGATTTTAAAAAAACCAACCCTCTATTTAGACTCATCGGCAATTCATCCTATAATCTATAATCTGTGGGTTTGTCTTTGGAGTTAGATAGAGGTTGGTAATCAAGAAACCCCCGCCCGTGAAGAGGGCGGGGATTTGGTGTATTCATCACCGAAGTTAGTTACCGCGTCATCGGTGGCGGTCCGTTCTTGAAGATGTAGTTTATCAAATAGACGACATCGCCGACATTGATCTCATCGTCCACATTGACGTCACCGGCGCCAAACGGATCAGGTAACGGGCCACCCTTGAAAACATTATTGATAATAAATACCGGATCGCCGACATTTAGCGAACCGTCGGCATTGGCATCGCCTCGCATGACATTGTGGACAGCCACAAGGCCGGCGGAAAAGGCCGGAATGTAGGTGACAAAATCTGAGGCCAGATCGAGATCGAAATCATCCACCGTAGTGGTGTCGATCAAGCTTGACCAGTCAAGCTCACTTGGGTCGGTGGAAAAGAAAAATCTGAGGATAGATCCTTGACCCGGCGCCAAAGGATCACCGGTTGCCACAAGACGCACAACGGCTCCATTACCGCTCGAATCGGCGGCAATCTGCACGGCTGTGAAATCGGAAGCGCGCCCGCCCGTGACCGAGAAAGTATCCAGAGTCATCGTTTCCACAGCAAAGTCATACGGAATATAAAGGCTGGTCAGCGGTTGAGTATTAGCCAGATAAACCTCAATCACTGCCTGATCTCCGGCAAATACGGTATCACTGCTATAAACAAGAGTGTCGGCCAGGGCCAGAACGTAGTACTCCTTGGTTTCGGTTATTACCCAGCCATCGGTGAAATCAGACAGCGAAACATTGTAAAGTCCCGGGATTTCGAATATATGGTTCGGATTCGTCAGGGAGGAGGTCTCTCCATCTCCGAAATCCCAGGTCAGGTTTGAAAGTGGGATATGTGAACTGTCGAAAAAGTTTACATCCAAAGGCACTTGCCCGACTTGAATATCAGCATAAAAATCGGCGCCCCAATTGAGAGCGGCCAGCACATCGATAACTCCCCAGCCGTAGGTATTATCCGGCGTGGCCGCGTTGTCGGCCGTATTCATCAATGCCAGCCTGACCTGCTGAGGCGTCAGCGATGGCCGGGCTGAAAGAATCAGGGCGACAGCGCCACCGACCAGCGGCGTGGAAAGCGAGGTACCGTTGACATATGAATAGGATGTCGAACTACTGGCACTGGCGCAATAGGTCGAAACGCCCTGGGCGCAAACTTCCGGCTTTATTCGTCCGTCATAGGTTGGTCCGCGTGAGGAAAAGCTGGCGATATCCTCACTGAAATTGACCGCCCCGATAGAGAGGATTTCGAGAGCGTCGGCTGGAGCGCCCAGCGTACCTGAACCGGGGCCGCTATTGGCCATTGAGTTGCAGACCACAATCCCCAGCGAAGTGGCCAGGTTGGCTGCCTGAGTGATGATAGCGGTTTCGCCGTCTAAATCTGAATAGTCGTACCAGTCATTATAGCCATACGATAGCGAAGAGGAGATAACCTGAACGCCGATAGAGTCGGCCCATTCGACGGCCGCCAGCCAATTGTCCTCCTCAACCGGTGTTTCCGACCGGAGGTCTTCGGTCTTGGCCAACAGGAATGAGGAGCCATAAGCCGGACCGTATAAACTTCCGTCCGATTCTCCACCCAGAGTTGACCAGGTATAAGTTCCGTGATTATGCTGGCTGCTCACGTCTTCGACCTCATTCTGAACTTCGAAATCATCAAAGACAAAATCGTATTCGGCCAGCAGACGACCATCGGCGATAATATCGGAGAAGGCGATATGATCCTTGCGGAACCCGGTATCGAACATCCCGACCAAAACTCCCGCTCCGGTAACACCAAGCTCATGAACGGCAGGAACATTGATCATATCAAGTTGGCCTTGCGAAATGCCGTAGTTTAAAACAGTGGGGCCAAAAGCTGATCGAAACATGCTCTTGTCGGCAGAGGAAACTTTTGAGGGTTCCCCAAAAAAACCAACCATTGGACGTATACGTGAAACGAAGGGAAGGCTGTTTACCAGATCGACCGCTTCCAGAGGAATATCAAAACTGGCGGCATTGAGCCATCGCGACTGCCGGCGCAATTTTGCTCCCAAAGTTTCTATTTCGAGAATGTAATCTTTATGTACCGGGAGATCGGCAAAAGTAACCTCTTGGCGGCCCATTTTGATCCGACGTTGCCGAGCTCTTTCAGTCATAGATATTTCCGAGGCGGCGCGACTGAATTGGTTTTTGTCAAAAACGTTCTTATCGGTGAAGAAAACCCAAATTTTGGCGTTGCCGTCGATGGCCCGAGGCCCGAGGAAAATCTTGACCACTTCGATCATATTTCCGCTTTCCTTGTCCTGGGTAAGCGAGTGAGGAATGAGGGGGTCTTCGTTGGCGGATAGTGAGGGTACTGCAAAAAGCAGGCAGGTTGAAATACATAGAAATCGAAAAATCGTCATTTGGCACCTTTCAGTTCGGAATACCTCGACGGGCGAGAAAATCCGTTCAATGAAAAGTTAGTCTAAATCCACGATTTGTCAATCAATTAATTAGTTGGTCTAGATCGACATCTATAGGAACATTCCCATAGAAATAAGGTTCCCGGGGTCGGACAGGGAGAGGGTATAGTGTTTCTTTTGATTGTATCTGTCTGGCATCAAAGGGGTTGCGGTTACGTGTAGGGATTTGAGCCGGTTATCGATGGAGTGGCATTTAACTTGCATTAGCAGTATTCGGAATTACAACCGACCAAACGGCGGCTTTAAAATGTGAGGCTGAAATGGTTAAGCAGGTGTTTTTGAACCGAAGAGGATTTACGCTGATAGAGATGATGACCATTGTAGTCATTATCGGGATTGTGTCTGCGATGGCCTTTCCCAAGTTTGGGGCCGCCATGCACCGACTGGAATTTCGCAACGCCGGCCGCCATATGGTTTCCAAGCTGAGATTGGCTCGCTCCACGGCTATTTCTCAGAAGCAGCAGTATGGCGTCAGTTTCGATGATCAGGGCACGACCATGACCTTGTTTCTCGATACCAACAATCCGAGCATGTTTCTCTTCGATGGGGGAGATTCGGTAGTCTCAGTGGACACTCTGCCGGCCGACTTCTCCTGGGTCTGGGCCGAGTTGGGTAATTATATTCCCACGGTCATTTTCAAGCCGAACGGAGCGGCTCATTCTGCGGCTCCTCGCCGAATCAGATTTCTGTCTATAAACCCCGATGATTATATCCATTTCGGTACGATTGAGCTGACACCGGCAACCGGTCGAACAAAACTGACGTCATTGGATGGATATTAAAAAAAAATAAAAATAAATCTTTGTTCCCTCCTTCTCATCCTCCAGAGGGCCCCATTGCCAGTGGGGCCCTTTATTTTATTGTCCCAAAGTAATTTACAATTTTAGTAAAGACCTGATCCCATATTGCCGAAATATATAAACAGCGTAACCAACTAATTGATAAGGTTGCCATGAAATTCACGGCGAATGGCCGGTTAACAATTCATCAGACTTGACGATATACTAATGGGATAGGATATCGGCACTTAAAAGAAGAGATAATATATGAGCTTTTCACGAGGCAGCAAATCCACTATCGGGCTTGACATTGGAGCGCATTCAGTAAAGATGGTCAAGCTCAATCATGCCAAAGGCGGCTACATAGTTAATACTATGGCTATCAGAGAGTTACCGCCAGAAGCCATTGTCTCCGATGAAATCCGGGATCGTGAGGCAGTTATTTTTAATATCCAATCGGTTATGGATGAATGCGAAGCCAGGAGCAAGGATGTAGTTGTTTCGATATCTGGTCACGCTTTGATCACCGACAAGCTGAGCATTGACAAGAAATCGGGAACTGAGGCTGAACAGGCTATTTTGTTTGAAGCCGAACAGCGTTCGCCTTTCGATGTTGAAGATGTGGCTTTGGATCATCACGAGATTCGGGTCAATGAAGAAACCAACAAAATGGAAATTTTGCTGGTGGCGGCGCGGAAGGAATTTCTAAGCAGCTATCTGTCATTGATTAGCGACTGTGGCTACAATCCGGTCATCGTCGATACCGACGCCTTTGCCGTTTACAATGCTTATATCAACAACTATGAGGTCGATCCCAACCGGACCACGGCTCTGGTTAACATCGGTCAGGATGTAACCAACGTTTTGTATATTCACGATGGTCACTATCATTCTACACGCGATATTGCTGTCGGAACCAGAAGCATATTCAAAGCGGTCATGCAGGAATTCCGTCTAAACCATGAACTGACAACCCGAGCCATTCAGGGGCAGATGGAAGATTCAATTGATCAGGATATGTTGAAGGCTACCATTGTTTCGGCTTCAGAAGATATCGTCAACGGATTGGAACTGGCCTTTAACTATTTCCAGTCGCAGGCCAAGACCGAAAGTCTTGACTGGATGGTTCTTTCAGGTGGCGGGGCATTGATCCCCTATTTGCCCGAGTTTATACAATCCAAATTACAGATTGCTCTGGAGATTTTCAATCCACTGCGCAATGTGGAATACGATCCGGAGAAATTCGAAGGCATGGAACCGGAAAAAATCGCTCCCCTATTAGCTGTTCCGATTGGAATGGCGATGAGGAAGGTGTAATAGATTATGGAAATGATTCAAATAAATCTGCTGCCCAAGGAATTCCGTAAAAAAACCGGCGGCGCTGGAATTGGCAAAACCGGTTATTACGCCATTGGCGCCTCTTTCGGCGTCATCATCATGATCGCCGTGGTGACTATGTATCAGATGTTCCAGCTCAAGGAACTTGATGAGAAGATGCAGATTGCCCGGTTCCGGACGCAGCAGATGCAAAAAGATATCTCTGTGGTGGATGCCCTTATTGATGTTAAGGGTAAAATCATGCAGCGCATGGAGGCGGTTGATAAACTTGACCGTCACCGCACGGTTTGGGTGCGCGTTCTTGAGAACGTAACTCGCCAGATACCGGAATTCACATGGCTGAGCGTGCTCAAGGAAGACGTTCCTCAGACATCAAAGACTAAGGGTGACACAGCAACCGCCGCTCCGGAAACCATGGCTTTGAATCGGCCGGTTAGCATTGAGGGCTATTCGTTTACCCTCAATTCATTGGCCAATTTCATGATCAAGCTAATGCGCTCGCATTTCTTTAGCGAAGTCGAAATGGCCGCCATCGAGGAAGTCGAAATTCTGGAACAGAAAGCATATAATTACAAGTTGACTGCCACCCTGCACTATCTGTCCGATGAAGAACTGAAAAAGGTTTTGGAAAATGAATCCGGTCCGGATTTGTTGGCCAGTTTTTAGGGAGATAAAGCGAGATGGATTTCAAAGATCCTAAGTTTCAAAAGATTGCTCTGGCCTGTGTTGCCCTGTTTATCCTGACCTATTTCTGGTATTCACGGGTCTATTCCAGGCAGGCCAACCAAATTGAGGACAAGCAGAGCGAGTATCAGGCGATGATTGTGAATCTCCGAAACGTTGAGATGAAATCCAAGTCGCTCTCTGCGCTCAAGGCTGAGTACGAAGAGCTTCTGGCCAAGTATCGCGAGATTGAACAGCTATTGCCGGAAGTTAAAATGGTGCCATCATTTTTAGTTCAGCTGCATACGGCATCATCCTTGACCGGGACCAAAATCATTTCCATTGAACCA
The DNA here is from genome assembly GCA_024231695.1 of FCB group bacterium. Lineage (GTDB taxonomy): Bacteria > Zixibacteria > MSB-5A5 > GN15 > JAAZOE01 > JAAEQF01. The sequence goes on along the minus strand of JAAEQF010000498.1, from coordinate 8,836 downwards.
CAGCCGATCAAGTCGGAAACATTTTATAATGTAGCCAGTTTCGATATCGAGATGGAAGGCGGATTTCATGAATTTGGCAAATTCATAAGTTACATTGCCAATTTCCCATTCATTGTTAATGTGGACAATATGAATGTCAAGTCAGCCGAAGATCCCAATCAGCAGCAGGTCGAATCGGAACTTGAAGAGGTGGGACAGAAAAATACGGTCAAAGCAAGTTTTACTTTGTCAACCTATTTCGTGAAAAGCGAAGAGCGACTCAAAGAGCTTGAAATATAATTGGAGACCAACACGATGTTTGGCAGATATACAATTATCACGATAACGGCAATGCTTGTTCTCTTTGCGGTGTCCCTGCTTCCGGCAGCTTCCAATAATATTACGAAGCTCGACTTGACGCATGAGAATGGTTTTACGGTACTCACCATCTCCGGTGAAGATCAGGTCCGTTCGGCCCACCAATCGGTGGAGGCCAAAGAGGGGAAACCGTTCAGAATCGTAATCGATTGCCTGGCTGCCCGGCATAACCTTCCGCATAAGATGTTTGCCGATCTGCCAAAATCAATTATTACCTCGATTCGCACTTCACAGTATGCTGTTCAGCCGGAAGAAGTTGTGCGCGTTGTTCTGGATATAGCCGATGAAACTGTTTATCGCGTTGAATCCGAAGGCAACCATTTAAAAGTATATGTCTCCGATCCGAAAACGGCGACATTTACTGCCTGGAACAGCGACAAGGCAAAAGTGGTTGTATCCGCCGTGCCCCAGTCCAAACAGCAGCCGGCCAATGATATAACTTCGGCAAAAATAGCCACCAAAGTCGTCCGCCCCGCTGAAATCAAGGCGGCGGTACAGCCGAAAGTTGCGACAAAAACTGCAAAAGCAACCAAGCCTTCTAGTGTGGTCGACAATAAAAAGACCCAGTTGGTGCAAAAGCCGAAAGCCCAACAGAAAGCCAAAAGCAAGGCCCGGCCGTCGATTTTGAACGGACCGATAACTCTGACTCAGCTTCCAGCATCGGCTCAAAAGAACGCCCAGGGTCCCTATACTGCCATCGCGTCTGCTCAGATTCAGAAAACGGCGATTGCCCAGGAAAAGTCTAAAAATAAAGAAACGGTAACGGTGGCTCAGAAGTCAAAAACCAGGGCTCCTTCAATAACTAAAACGGCCCCGGCCATTCCAAAAAAGAAACAGACTTCCTCAACGGAAAAAGTTACCGTGGCCAAAGTGGTAAAGGCGAAAGCTAATCACCAGCCTATCGCAACTTTACCCAAAACGGATAAGCAGAAGGCTAATAATCGGACCACGACGGTCAAGAGCGCCAAGCCGATTCCGTTGCAGGACAAGCAAAACTCAGCCAATCAACTGGCCGTAACCGCACCGGCTAAAACCGAGAAAAAACAAACTTCGGCCAAACCGCCTGTGATTAAAAAAACCGAAACGACGCAAGCTCCGACTGAAAAGAATAAGACGAAAAAAGTCGATCTGGTTGGTAGGACAAACCAGAAGGCCAATTTTTTCGCTGCCCTTGATGTGCCCCAGCAGAATCCTCCAATTCCGGGCCGCGAGCCTTCCAACCTGACCAAGGATACGCATCAGAAACAGCCGGTCGCCAAGAATACTCCGGCAGCGCCCAAAGCCAAGTCGGTGACAAAACCGGCCAAGGCCCAGCCACCGGCAAGTAAAAATACTCAAGCCAAGGCCAAGAGCCAACCGGCTCCGGCCAAGCAGGATAAAAATCAGGTTTTGGCCTCTGTCGATAAACCGGAAACTCCGAAGACGACCTCTCGTTTCCGCCGACAACGGGCCAAGACTACAAAGATGAAACAAACGCAGGTGGTCCAATTCCCGCAGAGGATCGTGACCAAGTACAATAACGGCGGTTCTCGTGATCCGTTCAAATCGCTGATTAACGAAGTCGGCAGTTACAAAGGCGCTATTGATCTCAGTCGTATCCCGAACATCGAAACGCTGTATTTGGTCGGTATTCTGGAATCGGATGAGGGTAAAAGTTCGGCTCTGATGGAAGATATAGACGGTATTGGCTATATCCTGAAACCGGGAAGCCGAGTGAAAAACGGATATGTGGCTCAGATAGACGACCGGGCGATCTATTTCCAGATCAATGAATACGGTTGGAGTCGCACTATCGTCAAACATATGCAAAAAGAAAATTAGACATAAAGAGTGAGGTTAGCTGAGATGCTGAAAACCGGCATAGATAAACTGATTTGCATCGGCGTGCTGTTACTGTTGTTGGCGCCGATCAGTGTTTCGTACGGCGACACCAGCGATCCGACGGAACCGATTAAAAATCTTAATTTTCAGGCGGCTGAAATCCGCTCGGTCATTCGTTTTCTGGCTGATTACGGTCAGGTGAACGTGGTCGTGGCTCCCGCCGTCGAGGGTACGGTAACAATTTCGGTGAGGACCGTAACCTGGAAGCAGGCTTTGGAAATTATCGGCCGCACCTATGATCTGGCCGTGGTTTATGAAGAGGCCGGATATATCCGTATTCTGCCCAGCGCCGATTATCGTAAAGAAGTCATTGATGGTCAAAAAAACCACCAGGAACAAGTAAATCTCGTCGGTTTGGAAACGCGGATCATCAAGATCAGCAATTCGACCGCCGGGAGTATCGTGAGTGCGGTCAAATCACTGATGTCCGTTCGGGGTAAAGCCACGGCCGACAGCCGCACCAATTCGATTATACTCCAGGAAGTGCCCGACAATATCAACGAAGTGGAAAAATATATTGCCGAGCTTGATTCGCCTCCAAGGCAGATCAGGATTTCCGCTCAGCTTCTGGAAATCAGCTCCGGTTCATTATCCGAACTTGGTGTTGACTGGACAGTCAATGGAGCCAAAGGCGAATTGGTTGCTGACCCCGTTACCGGAGAACAGGTTCAAGAAACCCGCCATACTACCAACCAGTTTCTGAGTGATGGCCGGTTGAGTGACGCTTCCGGTGAATTTAAGATTACCACCATTCAATCCGGTTGGAATCTGGCAGCTAAGATTTCAGCGCTGGTTTCAGATGGACAGGGAAAGATCATTGCCCACCCCGAAATCACGACCATCGACAATTCCGAGGCCCGGATTCAGATGGGACAGAAAGTTCCGATCAAGCAATTTGATGAATCGGGCAATACCGTAATCAAGTTTGAGGAAGTCGGAACGCTTCTGCGCGTGACCCCTCATATCACCTCGGAAAACCGGGTGTTGATGCATTTGATTCCGGAACGGTCCAGTTTTGAGTTCGATCCCAATGGCGTGATTATTAACACCAATAACGCCGAAACCAATGTAGTCGTGGAAAACGGACAGACGGCTGTTATCGGCGGTTTGACCACTCAGGATGAAGTGGAAACGACAATCGGTATTCCGGTGCTGATGGATATTCCGTTTATCGGAAACCTGTTCAGCTACACCAAGAAACGAATCGATAACCGTGACCTGGTTATATTTGTGACGCCGACGATCGTCGAAGATTATGCTTCGCTGGAAGGGGAGACTCCCTAAGGCAGGCATTACTATAAAAGCATAAAAGCCCCCGGCTCCGGTTGGGGGCTTTCCGATTCAAGAACCGGAATGAGAAACAGATGAACGATCCGATTACGAAAACAAGAAACTAAAGATACCAAGGAGAGGACATGTCTCTTCAGATCAGAAATGGATTCCTGCCGCTTGTTTGCGGATGCGTATTTATAATCGCCATCATGGCCCTTACCGGTTGTGAAGGAGCAAAAGATCCGGTTACGACGACCGGCAGCGGTGATGTAAATATTCAATTCGGCCAGCCGACCGCGTCGCCTTCCACTCTGGCAACCAGCGCTACGACTATTGTGGAAGTAGTCGTTTCCGATGGCAACGGAGCTGTGATTGAAGGCACCGTAGTGACCTTCAGCGTCACACCCAACGGTTCCGGATCTTTCAGCCCGGCATCCGCGACTACCGATGCCGATGGCATCGCCAGCACGGTTTTCACTCCGTTGCAACCCGGCACGCTCAGTATATTTGCCTATGTCGGCAGCACTTACTCATCGTTTGTGACGGTCGAGGTTACCGGAACAGGAACAGCTACCTCCGGCAATCTGACCATGTCTATTACGCCATCGCTACTGACCGCCGATGGTTCGTCAGAGGCCATCGTGGTTGTTAAAGTTGCCGATGAGGACGGAACACCGGCTCCCGATTCAACTGTCGTCAAACTGACCGCCGGTGAACGATTCGAAGATCTCGACGGCAACGGCTATTTCACAATAAACGTTGATTCCCTGCTCTTTGACTTCAACGCCAACGAAAGCTGGGATCCGTTGGGTATCATTCCAGCCGTGGCCTACACTGAGGCCGGTTCGGTAGCGGTGGATTATATGGCTGGTGTGGATGCCACGACCGCCTATATCAAAGCCACTGTGACCGGAAGCGGAGATTTTAACGGTAGTCTCGAAACCTCGATTCAACTGACGCCTGATGCCTCGATTTTTCAAATAGAACTATCCGCCGATGAAGCCGGCATTCAGGTTCGTCATACCGGTGGTATCGAATCGACGGTTGCTGAGGCGATCTGTTACGACGTCAACGGCAATACCGTTCCAGAGGGACTGGAAGTGATTTTTGTCATTACCAACGGCCCCGATGGCGGTGAAAATATCGCCGGAATGGGTTATGGTCCGGTGGTGGCTTATACCAACGCCAACGGTGTGGCCGCGGTGCCGATCTGGTCGGGAACCGTTTCCGGAACGATTCGTCTGCGGGCCAGCGCCTCCACGGTGCTTTCCAACGCCACTTTCATAACCGTCTATGCCGGTCCTCCATATAATATCGCTGTCGGCGCGCAATACTGTAATCTGCCGGCCTGGGAATTGATCAACGAGGAAAATATTGTCACCGCTGTGGTCTCCGACCTTTACAGCAACCCGGTCCAGGATTCGGTCACTGTCTACTTCAATGTCGATGAAGGTGTGATCGGCGCCTACGGTATGACCACCGATTCTTCCGGCGTGGCTACGGTAGTTTTCCGAACCGGCGCTCCCTGGGATGACGGCGACGTCTGGATCTGGGCGGAAACTTCGGGCGGCACGGTAGCCTGTTCATCAATGTTTATCAACAGCGGACCTCCGGCCTCGGTAACTGCCAGTGTTCCGGCTTTCACCCTGTTGGCTGACGGAAAACAAAAATATGCTTTCTGGGTCCAAGTTCTTGATGTCAATGACAACTTTGTCGCAGATCAGACCCTGGTCAAATCCAAAACCATCTTCGGCTCCGCCACTTCCGGAGCCACTTCCGACGGCTGTCACGCCTCGGTTTATGAAGTTGAGTATAATGCCCCGACTTTGGAACAGGATTTCTCCTATTCCGGACTTCCGGGCGCAACCGACGACGGCATTGGTGCGACCGATTATATAACCGTCCGCTCCGGGTTCGTCAGTACCACCGTCACGGTGACCCTGACAACGTCCTTCGCCCACTCGGATAAGTCAAGCGTCAAGGTAGGTGGAACAATTCCTTATAACGCCACCGGTATTCCGGCCAGCTGCGTTATTAAGGATCGTTACAGCAACCCGCTGGCTGATCACAACCTGACGGCGACCATTACCGCCGGAACGGTGACTTCGGCCACGGCCATGACCAACACTTTTGGCGAGGCTTTCGGGTTCACTTTTAATGCTCCCGCTACGCCGCCGCCGGATGTTGACGGAAATATTCCCGACACCAAGGCGATTCTGACCATTACCGATAGCGATCCGCGAGGAACCGGATTGGTCTTGACCGCCAGTATCACTTTCACCGAAGAGTAGTAGTCAGTAGCGCATATAGAGAATCAAAAATAAGCCGCCGGATATCACCTCCGGCGGCTTTTTTGTGTGGATTATTTTCAGAATCGCCTGATCATGCAGATAATCTTTCTACCAACAACATGATTCCACCGGGGGAGAGCCGTTCTTGAAAACATAATTTATCAGATACACCGCGTCCCCGACATTGACAGCATCGTCATCATTAGTATCCCCGATACACAGCGGATCGGTAGCCGGGCCGCCCTTGAAAACGTAATTAATCAGAAACACGGCATCCCCGACATTGACAGCGCCATCGTCGTTGACGTCACCGCAAATATGTTGATAAATCGGGACAATGGAAAGAACCACGAACCCGCCTAACTTGTTCGATAATGCTGAAATTAAGAGATTTGCTGTGTCAACTGTAGAAGATAAAATATCCCAACCCTCGATGCTCGGATTCCATCGGCCTATCATTATTGGATTATCGGAATTAAAAAAAGGATAGACCGAGACAGAATCAAGTTTCATGAGAATTTGAATGTCAGCATTTAAGCTAAGGGTATCAGGCGTGTATACAGTCATTGCCTCAGATATGATTATTGTTGAATCAATTACCCCCCTGTACCTCGGCCAAAAACCTGGCGTCGAACCAACATAATCAGTAGACCTTTGAATCATTGCGTCACCCGGAATAGATCCGGGTGGAAAAATGGCGCCGCTTCCATCAGGGCCGATCAGAGATAAGCCTTCGATGGTACAAATACCAAAGGCACATCCCTCACTACTTGAGCGGTCATTACTGAATATATCCTCACTGCCCACTATAATAACCGCACTGTAAATTACGCCCTGGACATATTCCGGTAATTGCATCAATGGGATTTCTACCGAATAGATTCCCTGCTCCAAGTCGACACTGGACCATTCAAATTCATTAGTGGTCGATTGAGATTGTATGAGGAGAATAGGTGCCTGCAAAGAATTGGGCGTCATCGGCCCATAAGCGGCGCGGGATGAATGGGCTTCTATTAGAAGAGACGTAGGATTATCGGGGTCATCATAACTATGAGATATTTGATGTTGTGCACCTTGTCTATCCGTGACGATAATCTGGAGAGGTATGTTCTGAATTGCTCCGACGTCCGGGGTATTCAGATTTAGATCACGTATTCCTGCTGCTTCCTTAAATCCACCAATATCTTCGGGCCAATATTGGGTAGTGATATGAGTGAAATCCAAAAATGCGTCACCGAGTTCGATACGCCCGGCCAGGTGGTTGAAGTACTGGCTTGTCCAATAGGCTTGCTTTAGCGGGTCTTTGGACATGTTGAAGTAATTATTAAACATGGTGACATTATTATTGGGCAATTTGCCAAATGGTACGGTTGCAACCATTGCAAATGCATCGGCCGAAAACTCACCAATATCCCTACATTTTTCCGGATCCTCCGCCTGAATGATTAAATCGCAAAAGTCCGGAACAGCTGGCTTTATCAGGATTTCGTTGCTAATTGTTATGGCCAGGGGAGCACATACCGCCCAGGCCAGCGTTCCGCCGGAGGCTATCGATCCAACGCCACAGGTGACGGCACCGATTCCAATACTGACCCAGTTAACTTCATCAAAATTAAAATCGGTATTGACCCGGTCAATTGCATCATTATCGATTGATTGCCACTTTTCTTCCCCGTTAAGGCACAGGGGTTGCCATGCAGGTACACTACTTGCCGTAGATAGAGTGTGGAGTTGGTCGGCCACACTATTTATTCTTTCATTGGATAACCGTAGCCCCCGGTCAAGCCATGAATCAGCCATGGGGCCAAGAAAATTTCTGTCGATTGGTCCACTGTAGATATTGGCGTAACCTTCAAAGAATTGGTCATTATCCGGGCTTTCAAGGTCAGTTGGATTCTCCGGATAAGATGAAAATAACAATGTTGATGGATTGTCCAGCGTTCCAAGACTAATAACCGCACTGTCCGGCAAATAATCCATTTCCGAAAGCATAATTGCCAGCGTATCACCTATTGATTCCAAGAGAGTGCTTTCACCGTTAAAGGGCAGGATTAAAGGAATTGCAGAATCCCCAACAGCAAACCAGTATGGGGATAATTGCCCTATCCTTAGCTCTTCCGGTAAAGATTCTATAGTATAAGAGAAATCTCCCTGACTGTTTGTAGTCGCATAATACAGACCGCCTTCCGGCAGCCCGTAGTTATAACTTACTCCATCAAATATTTCGATTGTTTGATCAGCAATTGGGGATCCATATTGGTTATCGACTGATCCATAAATCACAACCTCATCATCAAAATCAATAATCGGTATCTCATCCGGTATAGCAATACTACTGGAACCCTCCGCTGGTGAAATGATCAAACTATCTATAACAATCTTAAAAGAGCAGTCTATCAGTGGAACTACACCCGGTACGAATTGCGGATAGATATTGTATCCGCTTTCAAGCGTAAAAACTAATTCGCCGGCGACGCTGTATTTGGAGGAATCAATAGTGATTATCTGCTCAGCGGCACCCGGTTCAACTGAGAAATAAGCCGTATAGACTATGCCCCGTCCGGGTTGCAAAAGGTCCTCAGACACAACCACTGCACCGGCGTGAGCCTGCTGAGCCATATTATCGATTGCGGATAAATTGTAATTGATGTAGTCGGCTCGCCCGCCGAAGAAGGAGACTGAGTCACAAGTGATATCCGGTGAATCCCAGATGAGTCCGATATCGAAAGCCTGCAATTCTTCATCATTATATATGCCAACTTCAAGTGAAAACTCGGTCGTGCCGAGCGGTATAATCTTGGATTCTACAAAAGCCGTATCCGGCTCGCCCGGATCCGGAACCATTGGTTCTGCCAGAGCTTTGTTACCGAGCAGAAGCATAGACAAAATAGCAGTAAACAACGTAAGTTTTAAGCGAACCAGCATATTATCCCCCGATAGTAATACAGAATTGTTGGCACCTGTAATTATCACCTGACGAAATGATCGAGAATTACCATTTACCCATTATACTACAAGTATTCTTATATGTCAAT
>JAAEQF010000497.1 GCA_024231695.1 FCB group bacterium | reverse complement strand
TTTTTCAAGGTAGGAGGCAAAGGGATCCAGCCTGTCTCCCCTATCGTATGTCTCCTTTTTTTTCTTTTCTATGGTCTTGGTAAGGTCTTTTTTGGGCCGCGCTTCCTTGTAAACGACCTTGGGGCGCCCTGCCGCACCGGCGGTAAAGCACAGGCCGACAGCCGTGACAAGGAACCCCAGTAAAAGAACATGGTGTATCATTCTTTTATCGGGCCTTTTTCTTGGATCTTTTTTTCCTTCTTTTTTTTGCCTTTCCTGCATCAGGCTTCTCTTCTCTGAATCGGTACGTGACGGCCACGCACTTGGTCACAAGGTCGGTTCCCAGGGTTTTTGCAGGTTTCATGGATACTTCCAGCATATTGACGATGCGCTCCATACGGCCTACTTTATCGAAGAACCGGGCCACATCGTGGTATTCACCTCTGACTTCCACGGACACGGGTATTTCCACATAGAAATTGCGCGGCCTCTCCCGCTTTGGGCTGAAGAGGAGGAATTCCAGGTTGGACTC
>JAAEQF010000496.1 GCA_024231695.1 FCB group bacterium | reverse complement strand
CGAGTACGAGGCCCATATCCATGACAAGCACTGCCCCACAGGGGTGTGCAAGCGGATCAGCGCCCCGCCCTGCCAGACAGAATGTCCCACGGGCCAGGATGTATCCACCTACACGGCCCTTATCGCTCACGGAGATGTTGAGAAGGCCTGGGAGATCATCCGAAAGGAAAATCCCCTGCCCATGGCCCTGGGACGCGTCTGTCCCCACCCTTGTGAGAGCAGTTGCAAACGCGGGGAGGTGGACAAGCCTATCTCTATCTGTTCATTGAAACGCTTTGCCGCGGACAGCATGCGGGAAAAGCTCAAGGACATTGAACCGGCGCCTCTGTACTATCCCGACGACAAGGTGGCCGTCGTGGGCGGCGGACCGGCAGGACTGACCGTGGCCTATGATCTGGTTCAAAAGGGCTACCCTGTGACTGTCTTTGAGGCCTTGCCGGTGGCGGGAGGCATGCTTCATGTGGGCATCCCGGAGTACCGGCTTCCCCGTGATGTCCTGAACGATGAAATAGATGCCGTCAAGCGTCTGGGCGTGGAGATCCGGCTGGGTGTGCGCGTGGGCAGTGATGTCACCATT
>JAAEQF010000495.1 GCA_024231695.1 FCB group bacterium | reverse complement strand
ATGTAGAGTGTTAGTTATTTTACTCAGAAGTAGTTAGCAGGGGGAACATGTGATGAACGTCTTTAAACAACACGGCGCTTTCCTATTATTCTGTTTGGTACTGGCCTCAGCCGGTTCGGTTGTCGCCCAGAACGACTGCTCTGATATGCTTTCCGGCGATTCCAGTCAGGCGCCAATTGAACAGGTCGAACAGGGAATACTGGAATTCATCGCCGGGCCGGAATGTGTCAATATCCCGACCGGCGTCAGCAAACTTTTCTTCAACAGCATCAGCCTGAAGAGCGGACAGGGGCTCACGGTCCCGGAGATGCTTGACAGCGCTCTTATTGACGGGTCGGTCGTAACGGACATGACGGCCCCGGTATTGCAGACGGTTTCTCTGAGTCAGGACTTCACCGATTTTCTGGCTCAATATGAGATTGAGTACGTAGCCCGGAACGTGCCTCCGGCCGTCCCCGGCGAGACCTTTGACGTTATCCACGACGGCGCCTTCCGGTCCTGTGACCTGTCGGTGTTCTATCGT
>JAAEQF010000494.1 GCA_024231695.1 FCB group bacterium | reverse complement strand
ATTACCGGATTAGTCATTCTGCACCGCCTTCACATCACCAAAGATATCCGCTTCAATGGCATCCTCAAAGGCTTGGGTCTCTGCCTGTTCGGTTGTCACATCGGCTACTGGTGCCGGGGCCCCCGTATCGGGATTGTCATCTGCGCGGGCGTTCAATGCAGCATTGCGCGCACTAGCCGCCAGATACAGCGCTTGATATTTGTTGCCAAATTCCGCGCCCTCTTTAATTGCTTCAATTGCCGTCTCCGGGCAACCACACGCCTCAGCAAGTGTCAGATGCGCTTCGCAACGCTCTTTTTCTTGCTTCACACCTTCCAATACCGCCTCATCAAAAACGGCGGGGTACTCGGCCTTGAGTTGTTTCAAGTCCATCGTTTTTACCTCCATCCCGCTGGAATCAGCGGTTTTTTTATTAGACCGTCTGGGGCCCGGCACGATACTGTCAATCATGCCCGCCGCTTTGGCCTGTTTAGCCAAGACAATCCCGCCCTGGCCATAGTTCTTATTAACTTGAGCGGCAGTCGTGCCGCGGCCCTTCGCGATCGCGCCCACAAACAAATCATGAACGCCGTCCAAGTGCTCCCGGATGACTGCTTGGCCCTCTTCGGTCGTCGGGTCCGGCCGTTTGTTCGGAGCCTTCGTGGATGTTATTTCCGTGTAATCTGAGTTAACCGGCATGCCCGCGACCACACCAATTGACCCAACCGTAGAAGCCTGGGTCGTGGCGGTCATCGTTCCGGCCTGTGATGCGAGCGCGTACGCCGCCGATGCCGCTTGATCGATTACAGCCGTAATCGGTTTGGACGTCCGCTGAATCGCGTTGATTGTTTCGAATAATCCGGAGATGCTCCCACCCGGGCTATCGAAATTCATAGTGATTTTCTTGACTTTCGGGTCTGCCTCCGCTGCGGATAGTGCGCCCTGAATGTCGGCGTATGATGTGTTTCCACCACCAAACACCACAGCCAAGAAATCAAAATCCTTGGTCAAGACACCTTTAACGTCAATTTCTCCGGTGCCAGACTTGACAGACAACGACCCACCGACCATGCTGCCCCGGGCCTCGACCATCATGGCGTCGGTGACCTCAATCGTATTTGTCCGCCATGTATCCATATCCGCTAGCGCGGCGTCTGATAATAACCATATCATACGTATTCGCTCCAAAACGTCCCGAACGACGTAACCGTAGAAACCGTTGTATTAGCTGTGTCCGATTGCATGATCGCCAAAAAATTATCTCCGGGGTTCAATTCGGCGATGCCGAATTGAACCGCGTCCCCGTTTGGCGACTGCGCCGGAAATACACGCGGAACACCGCCGGGTTGATCAACTCCATTTATACGGGACCCAAACATTAGAGTACATGCCTTGTCTACAATGACCGAAAACACGCCGCTGATAAGAAATTTTTTAGCCACTGCGCCGGTGTACGTAAACAACCCCGCAGACGATACCGTGCAGTCTTGCAGCCCTACACCAATAAAAGTGCCCTGCGTCACGTACCACGTATCAGCGTCGGTACAATCTGTGTCATCCCCCGCGACCATTACCAAAGCCCCCGATGAATTCGGGCCGGTTAGACCCACGCCGCCGCCGCCGCCGCCGCCGCCGCCGATAATACCCATTATATCCTCACCGCGTTGACATTCGCATAATCGATAATCAAATCCGCATCGTCATCCGTGTTTTTGGTATGGGCCCAAATCGTATCGCCCTCAACCAACGTAACAATGCCACTTGCGGCCAAGTTGCCGACGTCGTTACCGTTGGCAATTTTCCGCCATGTTGCAAACTCGTCTAGGTGAGTCGTATTTTTCACTATTTCTAATTTAAATCGTTTACCGTTGTCCCCAGCGCGAACACTGGCACTATACGAAATGTGATAGTTGCCAGCCCCACCAGAATCGACGGTCAACGACGACCCCCGCGACCAATTGCCGGTGTCACTATCTGAGTTATGGGCGATGTCATCACAATCAAACACGTCCACGCTCACCACGGTAACCCGCGTTTCGCCGTCATGGGCAGCGTCAGCCATCCCATGGAGTGTAATATACTGCCCCGTGGTCAACCCATGCGCGACGTCAGTGCACTGCAACACGCCGCCGTTGTCGTCCGTGTCGGTTAT
>JAAEQF010000493.1 GCA_024231695.1 FCB group bacterium | reverse complement strand
GGGCGTCGGCGACGTCGGCAAGCTGGTCTACCGCTCGCGCTACAAGAAGTACAAGAGTCACCGTAGCGCTCGCACGCCGTATTTCGGTCACAACAACAAATACGGGACTTGGGGCAGCTACACCAAGAGCACGCATCGCTCGTTTCATCAGCGCCAGACGGCCAGGCAGCAGGCGAAGAGTCAGAGCTTCTCGCGCAAGGTCCAGAGCCGTACCCGACGCAGCGGGATGAGCGGGTTCCGGTCGCGCAGCGGCGGCAGCCGGGGCGGCAAGTAGACGACGCCGACGGAAGAATTCCAACCGGGCTCCTGCGGGCCGACGTGACCGCCGGGCGCCCAGAACAAAGACCCACAACGCGAGGTTGCGATGTCGATCGATCAACTGATAACAGGTCTCATCTACCTGGTAGCGATCTTCGCCCTGTTCGTCGTCGGCAAGATCGTCTACGACCTGCTGCACCGCAGCTTCGTGCTGCGCAAGGAGCTCTTCGAGCGCGACAACGTCGCCCTGGCCCTGGTCGTCGTGGGCTACTACTTCGGCCTGGTGCTGGCCCTGGGCGG
>JAAEQF010000492.1 GCA_024231695.1 FCB group bacterium | reverse complement strand
CTCTGTTACCGTCCCACTAATATAAGGGGATATCGGGAGGTCACCGGCGCCGGTCGAGGTCTGCGAATCGCTCATGACCGCAACGGGAATCTCAGCACCCCGAACGCCATCAGTAGCGAATGGTACCATTTTGTTATTTGCAACCACGGGAAGTAAAAAGATATCGCCGGATGCAAAATCTGTAGAACCATCGGTCAGTGTGAAAATCAAACCCGAAGTCTCAAAAATAGTCGCGGCACCGGCGCCAGCGGTCATTGTAAGTTGTGACGTCAACAAACGGCCCTGGGGGTCCTCCAATTTGAACACACCGCCGTTAGTCACAGCAGACACACATTCGAGATTGTACGATCCCGGAATCGGAATTGTTCCAACACCGGTAACCGATGCCACCGTGCAAGTCCCGTTGCCAGTATTTCCAGCATCAGCGGCCGGCGTGATAGCAGCGTCAACAAGTACGCGGCCCAACAGAGTCCCGGCGGCGATTGTATCGACACCCCCATATGTGAGCAGTTCGAAACTGTTAATCAGATGGGACCGACCGACGGAACCATTATCAATATTTGTGATTACCGGATTAGTCATTCTGCACCGCCTTCACATCACCAAAGATATCCG
>JAAEQF010000491.1 GCA_024231695.1 FCB group bacterium | reverse complement strand
ATTAAAAAAACTTGAATCCACTAAGCCCGGCTGCGATAATACCAGCCGGGTTTTTTAATGCTGATAATCGACGATAATAGCTGCCTGGTCTGTGTCGGATGCCTTGCTCTTTGTCCCGAGACGGCTCTTTATCATGATCTGGTTAGTCTGAAGGTTCGGCAGGAACTTTGTTCCGACTGCCGTTTCTGCGTGCAGTTCTGTCCTGTGGAGGCCCTGTCCATTGGGCCGGGAACCGATGGAGATGTCTGATTTAAACAAACATTATCAATTGATTGTGGTCGGGGCCGGTCCGGCAGGAAGCAACGCCGCCTTGACGGCTGCCCGAGCCGGGCTGGATGTTCTGCTTATAGAGCGAGATGCTGAAATCGGCCAGCCGCTGGCCTGTGCCGAAGCTGTTACTTTGGAAGGCTTGAGTGGGTTTATCCCGCCCAATCCAAGTTTTATTTCCACCGAACTTCGGGGTATCGAATTCAACGTGGGCGATGCCTATTGTCGGAAGCGCACATTTGGCGAAACCCTGGGCCTTATCCTGGATCGTCCTGTTTTTGATCGTCATGTGGCTGATATGGCCGTTAAAGAGGGTGTCAGGCTGTTGACGCAGGCATATGGAAGAGGTTTGGAAATGAATCCGAAGGGGCCAGCCAGACTTGATATAGTAACCACTCGGGGAAACAGGACTGTCGCCGCCGATTATGTCATCGCCGCGGATGGAGTGGAATCGCTGATTGGTCGTCAGGCTGGTTTGGAGACCGAATTGAAACTCGACCAATGCGAATCGGCTTTGCAGTATCGCGTTTCCAATATCGATATCGATCAGCACTGTTTTTCGTTTTATTTTGGTTTGAACATTGCTCCCGGAGGATATCTCTGGCTCTTTCCGAAATCGGCCAATTCGGCTAATGTCGGGATTGGTCTTAATCCGACCCGTTTTCATGGCCTGGATCTGCGGCACTTTCTTGATAATTTTCTTGAGAAACGTTTCCCCGGAGCAAAGATAGAATTTCGCTCCTGCGGGCAGGTACCGAAGTTTATTGGTTTTGAATTGCTTGGCCGGGAGAATTTACTTCTGGCGGGCGATGCCGCTCGGACGCTTGATTCTGTGGCCGGTGCCGGTATCGCCAAAGCTTTGCATACGGGGCAATTGGCGGCTCAGGCCGTAATTTCTGCTATTGAGAAAAAACTCGATAATAATGAATTGCAGAAAATTTATCGCCAAACAGTAAACGAACAGATTGGCCGCGATTTACGGTTTTGCAGGGCGGCTTATCCGGTTTTTAGAAAATTCAATGATCGGGACTGGGAAAGCCTTATTGACTTTTTATTGAAGTTGGCTGAAAGCCGAAAGACCGGAGCGTCAATTGATCCGGTCTCGATGGTCAAGTTGGCCTTGGCCGGTACTCCAAGTCTTCTCCGGCTGGCCAGACATTTACTTTAAGCGCTTTTGGTGCTGACGCGCGCTGCGGCTCGGGCCAGACGGGATTTTAACCGAGAGGCTCTTTTCTTATGCAGAATACCTTTGGACCAAACTTTGTCGATGTGGCTGTAAAGCTGTTTCAAATCGATCGCCTCATCGGCGGACAATTTGGTACGAGCATCCTTCATTGTTTTTCTCAATACTGTCCGGACAGCATTGTTTCGAACTCGTTCTTTGGCCGAAGTTTTCAACCTCTTCTTACAAGATTTATGATGCGGCAAAGAATCTCCTTTCGTTTTCTATTTCAAAGCCCCATAATATAACGGTTATCGGTAAGGTGTCAATAAATTAAATGAGTTCTAAAACAAGTTTTACAAAAGCTTTTTCGCTCGTTGCCTCGGGCACTTTCTTCTCGCGGATCCTGGGATTGGTCCGGGAACAGGTATTTGCTCACTATTTCGGGGCAACAATGGTGGCTGACGCCTTCTTTGCCGCCTTTAGAATTCCTAATCTACTGAGAGATTTATTCGCCGAGGGAGCGCTTTCGTCGGCTTTTGTGCCGGTTTTCAAGCGGGAATTGAATGAAAACGGCAAAGTTGCCGCCTTTGAGCTGGCTCAAATCTGTTTTGCCGTGCTAACTACGATTCTGGCCGTGATTATCGCTCTGGGGGCTTTGCTGGCGCCTTATTTGGTCAAATTGATGGCTCCCGGTTTCGGAGATATTTTGGGCAAGGCCGAACTGACAACTCAGTTGACCGTTATCATGTTTCCCTTTCTGCTACTGGTGGCGCTGGCGGCTTTGGCCATGTCAATACTCAATTCTTTCGACCGTTTTGCCGTTCCGGCGTTGGCTCCGGCCCTGTTCAATATCGGCGTAATTTCGGCGGCTTTTCTAATTTGTCCTTATCTTGAACGGCCGATTATAGGCATGGCTGTGGGAGTGCTTTTGGGGGGATTGGGCCAATTCGCCATTCAGATTCCCGGTTTGCGGCAAATCGGTTTCCGTTTCAAATTTCGTCTCAATTTTCGCCATCCCGGCCTGATTCAGATCGGCCGTTTGATGTTGCCGATGGTCGGCGGGCTGGCCGCCGGGCGGGTAAATATTTTTGTCAACACTATGCTGGCCTCATTGCTGGCTGCCGGATCGGTGTCATACCTGACCTATTCTTACCGAATAATGCATTTGCCGCTGGGAATGATCGCTGTTGCCCTGGGGACGGTAGCCCTGCCCAAAGCGTCGGCTCTGGCCGCTGAAAATGATATCGAGGGAATCGCCGCCACTTTTTATCGCGCCATACATCTTTGTTTCTTTCTCGTCTTTCCTGTGGCGGCCTTTTTTGTCGTCTGCGGTGACGAAGTTGTCGGTTTGCTTTTTCAACATGGTCGATTCGAGGCCGCCGATACTGTTTTTACTTACCGGGCTTTGATCTGGTACAGTTTCGGGCTGATCGGCTTTGCCGGGGTGCGGGTCACGGCTCCTATTTTTTACGCCCTTAAAGATGCTGTTCGACCCATGCGTTACTCAATCATCTCCGTGCTGGTTAATCTGGCCGGTTATTTTGTTTTTATTCCGATACTCGATTTTGCCGGTCTGGCGGCGGCCACGGCTCTGGGCGGACTGGTCAACTTCGGTTTGTTACTGGTGAATTTGCCAAAGGTGGTTAATGGTGTTCGACTGACGCGAGTATTTGTGGTTTTCTTGCGTTCAGTTTTAGCTGCCGCTCTTACCGGATTTTTATTATATTTTATCAGTATCAGCGTTTGGTATGTATCCTGGGGAAGCGATCTTTCAGCGCGGATTATCAAACTGGCCGTTCTCGGCGGCGCCGGTCTGGTCGGATATTTGTTGGTTTCATTCGCTCTGAATAATATTCCATCTTTGAAAAGCAGCGGGACCTCAATTAAAAAATAAGGCAGGGCGGGGGTGTTGCGCCTGAAACTTATGTTTGCCTTTCGTTATCCGGCTGTCATTATTCTGGCTTTGGCCATTGTCGGGATTTTACTGGGGAAACAATTCAATCTCAGCCCGAATCTATATCTGGGGCTTACAATTGCCTGCGGTTTGTCTCTGATCTATTGTGCCATTCGTTTGCCGCGAAGATTATTCATTTTGCCTCTGGCCGGATTAACTCTGATCGGGGCCTGTTTTATTTCGAATCTGAAATACCGATCTTTTCCAACCGATGATATCATCCACATTGTAGATTCCGGGACAACCATTCGCTTTTTTGGTAAAATAGAAAAATGGCCAATTATTAAACGAAACAAGACCATTCTGACCTGTCATCTTGATTCCATAATTCTAAACGATCTGGTGAGAACGACATCGGGTTCGGTATTGGCCACGGTGAATACCGAAACGACACAGTTTGCGCTGGGCGACCGGATCAGTTTTGCCGGTCGTTTGAGGACGCCCCGGCCGGAGCCCTACCCGGATCGATTTGATTATGCCCGCTATCTTGAGCACAAAGGTGTCAGGGGAACCGTCTATGTCGGTGATCAGGCCAAAATCTCGATTCATACTGAGCGCCGGAGCATCTTTGGTCGGGCCGTGGCCGATTTGCGATTATGGATCAAAGATAGTTTTAAAAAGAACCTGACCGAAACTCCGGCGGCTCTGGCCACTGGCTTTTTGATTGGTGAAACGAGGGATATACCGGAGGATATTTATCTGGCCTTCAGGC
Organism: FCB group bacterium; assembly: GCA_024231695.1. GTDB lineage: Bacteria > Zixibacteria > MSB-5A5 > GN15 > JAAZOE01 > JAAEQF01. The sequence goes on along the minus strand of JAAEQF010000491.1, from coordinate 15,742 downwards.
GTACCGGAACGATGCATTTGCTGGCCGTGTCCGGCTCCAATGTCGTTTTGGTGTTGATTGTCGTGGCATACATTCTCCGTTTCCTTCCATTCCGTCCCAAGCTGCGGCTGTTGATCCTGCTGGTGGTGATTATTGTGTTTTCGCATCTTTCGTATAATCAGCCATCAGTGGTGCGGGCTTCCATCATGGCGGCCTTTATCCTGCTTGCCCGAGCCGTATTTCGCCGCGCCGAACTGAACAATATTGTCGCCGCCACTGCTGCCATCTTGATTCTGAGTGATCCCGGTTATTTGTTTGATGTCGGTTTTCAATTGTCTTTCGCTGTCGCCTGGGCCTTGATTCTTTTTCTCCCTCACATCAATCAACGATTCAGGCAAATGCACCTGGCTGAAATCTGGCGTTATGTTTTGCTGATAATATCCTGTTCGTTTATTGCCTCGGTAATTTCCGCACCGATCACAGCATATTATTTTGGTGAGATATCTTTGGTAACCATTGCTTCCAATTTAATCATCGTTCCTCTGGTGTCGCTGGCTGTCATCGGAATTGTTATCCTGCTTTTAGTCAACCTGGCTTTGCCGGTGGCGGCGGTCATCCCCGGTGTAATACTTGATCGCCTGCTGCAAACGATAAATTTCTTTGTCAACTGGTTTGACGGCCTCTCGTTTACATCTATTTCGTTACCGCCATTTCCGGCGGCACTGGTGTTTGTGGCTCTTATTATGACGGTTGTTTTCTTCCTCAGTCTGAACAACCGTTTATTTCGGCGTATTTTACTGGGCGCCATACCGATTACAGGTATAATTTATCTTGCCGTCAGCCTGTGGCCATCATCAACCATGGATGATCTGGAGCTAATCAACAACGGCAGCACTCAGGCTATTATAATTGACCGGGGCGGAGGCGTTGTTATTTTCCGGCAAGCGGGGGATTATAATTATGATGTTTTTTCGCAAAGTTTGTTGCCCTATTTGCGTTATCGCCGTTCGAGCATGCCTAAGCATTTTCTCTTTATGGAACCGCGTTACAGAACCGAGCGTCGGCTGGACATGATTATCGATACCGATTATATCCCTCGTCTTCGACCGGCCGACAGAACTAAAGGGCTGCCTTCTCTCTGGTATAATATTGGGTCGGGTGGTTCTGAAACAATTGACTCGGTTCTTGGAATCTATCGGGATACGGGTTTAATCGTGATAGATATTGATAGTTCGATACGATTGGTCGTTTCGGAGCGGAGTGGAGTGTTCTCTTCTCAAATCCCCAATTCATCTCGAAAAAAATCCATGGCGATCCTTTTCGCCGAGGACAGTTCTGAACTGTTATCATTAATGACCGATCCCGGTGATGAAGAACGGCTGATCTTCCTTGAAAATCCGGTGGAAGCATATAACATTATATCCGGAAGTCAAATTGCCTCAAATTGGCAGTTTTACACAACTTCTATAGTGAACCAGGGGGAGCGTTTGTATATTTCTCGGGCTTTTGGTGATTGAATTTGTAATCTTGAGTTCAAGGACAAGTTAATAGTAAAGATATAGGTGAAAAATCCCGATAAATTGAAGGAACTGGCCTGACGACAGGGAAATTATGTCGTTGTATTTGTTAAAGCGTTTAACAGTAAGATGATATGGGTTTAGAAGGAAATATAAAAACAGTTTCGTTTCCTGACGTTCTGCAATTGTTGTCAACCGGTAAAAAAACCGGGATATTGAGCGTCTCCGGAGGTTCGCGGACAAAGGAAATCGCTTTTCGGGATGGGAATATCATTTATGCCTCCTCGGTGAATTCACAAGAGGATCGACTCGGCAATCTCCTTCTCAAGCGGGGACAGATCAGCAAAAAGGACCTTGAGCGAGCCATTACTTTGCATAAGCAAACTGGTCGAGCTTTGGGCGCCACGCTGATCGATATGAACCTATTCGATAAAGAGGAAGTCGGCGAATGCCTGCGGATGCAGATTGAGGAAATCGTCTATAATCTGTTCAGTTGGTCCGAGGGTGATTTTGCGTTTAACGAAGAGAAAGCTCCGGAAAACGCACCCTATCTGGTCAATCTGTCCACCATGAATATTATCATGGAAGGGACACGGCGCATTGATGAGTGGCTTGAGATTCAGAAAGTTTTACCGCCCAACGATGTCCTCCTGCGAGTCAAAACGGTTTTCAAGCTTAATTCCGATGAGGTGGTCCTTTCGCTCGACGAATTTAAAATCCTGGCCTTGATCAATGGCGATCGGACGATGATCAATATTATTCAGGCTTCACCGATCGGCGAGTTTCCTACTTGTCGGGCCTTATACAAACTGGTCGTCAATGGACTGGTCGAAGGGGCCGGGAAAGCCTCTCGCGAGGAAATCGCTATGGCCGAGGATGAGGAAGAGATAATTCTGAGCGTCATCTTCAGGCTTTACAACGCCTGTTTCCTGAAAACCCGCCAGGTTGTTGAAAACCTGGTCGGCGTGTCCAATCCCAATTATTCGCGGTTCATGTCCGGTTTCCGGCATGGGGTTCTGGTCTTTTTCCCCGGTTGCGATGTTCAGTCCGATTCCGGGCCGTCGTTTGAGAAATATCTGGTTGAAGTACGCAAAATACCGGACTCGGTTCGTATGCACCGGCTATTGACCATGCTGGAAGACATGCTGCACCAGCAGTTGGAATACATTCTCCTGCATCTGGGTCGGGGTCTTTATCGTGAAGCTGTTGGTCGAGTTAAGAAGGAAATTTCTGAACCGCTGGCCTTGCGCCGCGAATTGGTAAAGAAATACAGACTTGATGAAAATTTCTATGACTCGATAAGAAAATCTGAAAGAACCATGAAAATACTTACAGGTGTCTCATGATACGCAAGTTTTTCCTTTTTACCCTGGCAGTGGTCCCGATGCTGTCGGATAAAGCCCATGCCTCCGCCATTTCCAGTCTGGCCAGTATTCCGGTCATGATTAACCTGATAATACTGATTGGCGCCATCGCCTGTCTGATTACGGCGATCAAACTGTTTACTCTGGTAAAAGGCGGCTCTCTGGCGCGCGGATGGCAATTTCTGGTGATATCTTTTATTACTCTGGCTTTCGGACAGATGTTCGTGCTGGCAGAAAAGCTGGGCTGGTTTGCTCTGACCATCGATATAGCCGGATTTTTGTATCTGGTTACAGTGATTTTCTGGTTGATCGGCCTAATGCAGACGAGAAGAGTTTTTGAATGAAGTGATTTTGTTTGACTCACTTTCGGCCATCGGTTATTATCGGTTACTGACTAATGGGCAGAGGATGGCCGCATTCTAAGGTTAAAGGGATGATTGATCGAACTAATATTGATGACAGAATAGTCAAGTGCAATAAAATCCTGGATGAAAATCCGGGTTCACAGATTTTTGCTGCGCTGGCTGATGCTCATCGTAAAAAAGGTGAACTGGATAAGGCTTTTCGTATTTGTCAGAATGGCCTGAAAGTGCATCCCGACTATGGTTCGGCCCATATGGTTATGGCCAAGGTCAACATGGATAAGGGATTGTACGATTGGGCCGAGACCGAAATCGAAAAGGCAATCGAGTTGGATGGCGCTACCCGGGCCGCCGAACTTCTCCTGTCGGAGATTTATATCTACAAGGGCGAATTCAACGGGGCTTGCCGTCTGCTCGAAAAGCTTATTGACGCCGATCCCGGCAATGAGCAGATACAAAAGCTTTTGGACATCGCCCGCAAAATTCCGCTCGACACCAGCTTTGATCCAGCTAAATCCAAAACCGGACCGCAACTAATTGTTGCCAAGGAAAAGCAGGTTCAGGCCATAGAATCGCCGATTGAGCGCAATAAAGATGAGGCTCCGGAACAGCCTGCTTCGATCCCCGATTTGAATGACAAGCAGTTCCTGAGGGCCATGATCGGCACTCCGGGAGTTGATGGAGCGTTGATGGTCAATGTCGATGGATTAGTGGCCGAGGTGGAATGGAATGTTCCGGGGAAAACCGATCTGGTTGCGGCCTTAACCGCCGAAACGGCCCGCTTATGCACTATTCAGATGCGCGAATGCGGACTCGGTGATTTGAAGTCGATGCTGATTGAAAGTGAAAATTCGCTGACTTATTTATCCGGAGTACGCGGAAAAATTCTGGCCGTGGTTTGTTCCGATTCGGTCAACCTCGGTTCACTGAGGTTGAAGCTCGGGGGGCTTCTTCCGCGATTATCCGCATAATTCCGCGAGGGGATGAGTAGAATGGAAAATAACACAAAGCGTTTGATCCTGTTGTTGTCTCTGATTCTCATCATCGTTCCCATGGTTGTATTTCCCAACCGGATGGGGATGACGTTGGCTTCGGGATCGACCATTTATATGTTTTCCGAGATAGTCTATTACGGCTTCGTTTTGTACTTGTTCCGCCGTGATATTTCGCTGGTGGCCCTGATTGTAGGTTCAGCGCTTACTTTTGTCTATCGCATGGCTTTGGGCGCTGTTTTCGGCTTAGCTATAATCATGATGTATGGGATCGAAAGTTCGATTGCCTTTTCTCTGGGGGTCACTAAATATCTACCGGCAGTTTTGCTCCATGTCGCCAGTGCACCATTTATCATGCGTGCGGTTTATTTACAGTTGGCGGCTGATATGGTCCCGCCACAGAATAAGCGCATATCCCGGCCGACTCCAATCGCGGAGGATTTCGCACCAGTCAATAATAATAATCCGGTCACGGGAATTAATTCCAAAGCAGTTAATAGACCTGTTTTGAAGGAATTCAATGTGGAACAGCCGACCGGGCCGACACTATACAGTGATGATGAAAATTTGTTTGAACGAGCCATTGCCTATCTGGGCGAAATCGCCTCTGTGCGTATGGCTCTTTTAGTAACCGAAGAGGGACTGGTTCTGGCCCGGATGAGCCGTTGTGACGAAGATGGCGATCTCTGGGCACCCTTGGCCATTTCTCTCGAAAGCGGCATTGATCATATTCTGGATCGATTCCAGCAGAGATCTCAAGCTGAGGGGCTTGATCTCAGCACTCAAAACAAGCGGATCATTCTCCGCCGTGTGGAACATGTGATCCTGATGATTTTAGCCGATCCGGACATAGACGAAACGATTCATATTCGTATTGCCCAAGCGACGGATATGGTGCGCAAATATATGAGTGAACGGTACAGCCCGGCGGCATTTGCCAGGGTGGAGGATAACTATGTATCAAATTCTTGACGGCCTGAACAAAACCAGTGGAATAACCGGCAGTATGTTGGTCGGTAATGACGGTATAGTAATTGCCGCCGACCTGAATACTCAGATTGAAGAGGATACTATCGGCGCCCTGGCGGCCTCGATAACCTCAAACATCCAGAAATCGCTGGATCGTCTCGAATCGGCCCCGCTGACCCAGGTGACCATCGAAGCCGATAACGCCAAGCTGTTTTTCTGTGATGCCAAGATAGGTATTCTGGTCGTGATTACCGAACCCGAGGTCAATATCGGTTTGGTTCGACTGGAAATTAAAAACGCAATCAGCAGGTTGATTAAACAGGAAGCTTTTTGAGAGTTGAAGAATGGTCTCGATTAATTACTCCAGCAGAGAAGTTAGCTGCAAAATCGTTTTTTATGGTCCGGGATTGTCGGGGAAGACAACCAATCTGCAATATGTGCACTTGAAGGTCCCTTCCGACACCAAGGGTAAATTAATATCCCTGGCCACCGATGCTGATCGGACTCTCTATTTCGATTTTCTTCCGATCAATATCGGGGCAATAAACGGCTTTGCGGCCAAGTTTCAGCTCTATACCGTACCCGGTCAGGTGTATTACAACGCCACCCGCAAACTGGTTTTGCGCGGTGTTGACGGACTCGTTTTTGTGGCCGATTCTCAGCGCGACAAAATGGATGAAAACGTCGAGTCCTTCAACAATCTCAAGGAAAACCTGACTGAATACGGCTATAGATTGGATGAGATTCCGATCGTCATTCAGTACAACAAGCAGGATCTTCCCGGAGTAATGACTCCGGAGGAGATGCGTCCTCTTTTGAATCCGCATAATTGGCGGGAATTCAAGGCCTCGGCCACCGAGGGTTTCGGGGTTTTCGATACTTTGAAATGTATCCTCAAGCTGGTACTGGACAAAGCCAAAACCGGTGGTACTGTTCCATCAACGGAACCGGTTCAAACCGCTTCGGTAACACCGGTCCAGCCAGTGGCAGAGCCACAGCCAGTCGCAGAGCCACAGCCAGTCGCAGGGCCACAGCCCGCAGCAGCAGCTCCGGCTCCGGAACCACCGCCTGTTCCTACTCCGCAACCGATAGCGGAACCAGTGGCACCGCTGCCTCAGCAACCTATGGCTGCCCGGCAGACGATTGCTCCGGCTACGACCACTCCGGATTATGGCACTGTCGATAATGATGCAACGCCGGCCATGGGTATTCCGGTAGTGACTTCGGCCGATAATCCGCCCGAAATCGCTCCACCTCAAAATGACCATAAGTCTCGGCCTCCGGTGCGCGAAGAAATCAGCGCATCTCCGTCGAGACCTGTTAATAGACCATTTCCCGGAAACACTGCCGAGGAAGAAATCAGTATGCGCCAGAGGAGCCTTAATGACACCGGGCCGGTAAGCGGGACCGCCGCCGAAGCGCATCTGCAATCGAATTTGAATGGCAACCCGGCAGGCGCGGTGAAAATGGAACCGTCCTTGAAGAAAGCGGAAGCTCCGCGCAAGAAACGGTCCTTCTTTAAACGTCTGTTTGGATTAAAATAACGGGAGGATACCTCCGTGAGTGATGATGCCCTGATCATCTATGAAGAAGAAATCGTTCGTATCGATTCTCTGTTGACTAAATTGCTCAAAGGCGCTGAAGCCAAATGCGCTCTACTGGTGGATAAGGACGGTCATCTAATTACTCGCCAAGGGTTTACGCATTCCTTGGATACGACGGCCTTGGCTGCCTTATTGGCCGGATCATTTGCCTCGACTAGGGAAATTGCCCGTTTGGTTGGAGAAACCGAGTTTTCCGTACTCTTCCATCAAGGCCGTAAAGACCATATCCATATGTCTATTGTCGGCGAACGGTCGATTCTTGTAGTCATCTTTGACGACCGGACCACTATCGGTATGGTGCGTTTATACGCCAAAGAGACCTCAGTTGAATTGGCCAAGATTTTTTCCAGTTTGGGTGACCGATCTCAGAGTGAACAACCTAAGGTGTCGGCTGATTTTGTTGCCTCCGCCGGAGACAAGCTCGACGATATTTTCAAAGACTGATCGGCGATACCAACAAGCTGGTAATAGGGCCGCTTTGGGGACGCTGAGTCTTGGTAGAGGTGTGTGTGAATGTCCGCTGAATTAGGCGCAATGCTGGTAAAAGCCGGCAAAATTTCCCAGGATCAACTGGATAAGGCGCTAACTTTAAAAGATGATAATAAGGCCAAATTCGATCAGGCTCTGGTCGATATTGGGGCTATTAATTCCGAAGAAGAACTGGCCGACTTCGTCGGCAAACAGCTCAATATGGGCACATTGCGTTTGTCTGATGTCGAGCTCAATGCCGATATAGTCAAGCTTATTCCGCTCGATATTGCCCGCAAGTTCACCGTCATTGCCGTTTCCAAGCTTGGTAAAACGCTGATCGTCGCCATCTCCGATCCCAACAATATCTATGTCCTTGACGCCATAAAATTTATCACCGGATGTGTCGTGCAACCGGTTATATCGCCTGAGAAGGCAATCGAAAAAGCTATCGTTGCCTATTACAAGGACGAAAGCGGTGTCAGTGAAATCCTTAAAGGTCTTGAAGACGACGACGAACTGGAAATCGTTCAGACCGAAAATGAAGAACTGAATGCCAGCGATCTCGAAGCGGTGGTTCAGGACAAACCTCTGGTCCGGTTGGTCGATTCAATTATTAAAGACGCCGTGCGCATGGGCGCTTCGGATATTCATATCGAGATGTATGAAAAAAGGATTCGCGTCCGTTATCGCATCGACGGCACCCTGAAGGAAATGGCCCCGCTGCCTTTCAAATACCGGGCCGCCATTATTTCGAGATTGAAAATCATGTCCGAACTGGATATCTCCGAAAGGCGATTGCCCCAGGATGGGCGTATCAAAATCAAGTTGGATCGACGTACCGTTGATTTGCGCGTTTCGGCTTTGCCTACTATTTTCGGCGAAAAGATAGTGATGCGTATTCTTGATCCCGACGCCCTCATGGTCGATATGACCAAGCTGGGCTTTACCGATACTTCGCTCAAGCAGTTCAGCCAGGCCATTACACTGCCATTTGGGATTATTCTGGTTACCGGTCCGACCGGTTCGGGTAAGACAACTACTCTCTATTCGGCCCTGAAACAGATCAACCACGAACATATCAATATAATGACGGCCGAGGATCCGGTCGAATTCAATTTCGACGGCATCAATCAGGTGGCTGTCAAATCTGATATTGGATTGACTTTTGCCGCGGCCCTGAGATCTTTTTTGCGGCAGGATCCGGACGTAATCATGGTCGGTGAGATTCGTGATGGAGAGACTGCGGAAATTGCCATCCGCGCTGCTCTCACCGGACATCTGGTTTTCTCCACACTGCACACCAATGATGCGCCTTCGTCAATCAACCGTTTGATTGACATGGGTATCCCGAATTATTTGGTAAGCTCATCCACGCGACTGATTATGGCTCAGCGAATGACCAAAAAACTTTGCTCCGATTGCAAGCGGCCATACCGTTTGACCGATGATGATATTGCAGCTTTGGATGTCCCCGAAGCCTGCATCACCACTCGCGACGTTTTTGAGGCGCCGGGATGTGAGGAGTGTGGCGATACCGGTCTTTCCGGCCGAGTCGGTATATTTGAGGTTATGCCGATATCATCGACGATTGAACGCCAGATTGTCGATCAAGCCGGAGATAGCGATATTCGCCGGCAGGCCATTGAGGAAGGAATGCTGACCTTGCGTACAGCCGCCGTGGATAAATTGATGAGCGGTGTTATCGGGCTAAAAGAAGTCTTTTCCGTCACCGGCTAATCGCTCGGTTCGCCCCTTCTATCTCTGTTTCGCGAGCGTCCGGTTTCTATTTCCATAAAAGCTGCCCTTATATAGTATCCTGTTCGCCGACATGAAGATATACCTTCAAATTAGCGGTCGAGGCAATTAAGATTCCGTCTCTATCTTCCGATATAATAAAGGACATGCCTTATTAGCGGAGCTATATTTAGGAGACACAATGGTAACTCTGCACGAGCTTCTTGAAGAAATGGTAAAAAGGGGAGCGTCCGATCTGCATATTACGGTGGGGACTCCTCCGCAACTTCGTATAGACAGCAAGCTTGCACGTACCGAACATGATGTTCTTACGGCCGAAATGACAATGAAACTGGCCTATAGCATTATGAGCGAAAAACAGCGCAAGAAATTTGAAGAACAAAACGAACTTGATCTATCTTTCGGTATCGAGAAGCTCAGCCGTTTCCGCTGCAATGTTTTTATGCAGCGTGGAAATATCGCTGTGGCCATCCGCCAGATACCTTATAAGATCCTGAGTTTCGAAGAACTTGGACTGCCCAAGGTTATGTCCGATATGTCCAATTTGCCGCGAGGATTGGTTTTGGTCACCGGGCCGACCGGATCGGGTAAATCGACGACTTTGGCTTCGATGATCGACAAAATCAATCGCGAGCGACAGGCTCATATAATTACTGTCGAGGATCCGATAGAGTATTTGCACCGCCATAACAACTGCCTGATTAATCAGCGGGAAGTATTCTCTGATACGCCGTCATTCGCTTCGGCTCTGAAATATGCTTTGCGTGAAGATCCTGATGTAGTCTTGATCGGCGAGATGCGTGATTTGGAAACGATTGGGGCCGCCCTTAACATATCCGAAACCGGCCATCTGGCTTTTGCCACCCTGCATACCAATTCGGCCGCGGAATCAATCAATCGGATCATCGACGTGTTTCCGACCAATCAGCAGGAACAGATCAGGGTCACGTTATCGTTCACGCTGCAGGGCATTGTCGCCCAGCAACTGATTCCCAAGGTTGGCGGTGGTCGCACGGTGGCTCTGGAAATCCTGGTCTGCACTCCGGCCATCCGGGCCATAATAAGAGACGATAAAATTCACCAGATATACAGTATGATCCAATCCGGTCAAAAATACGGCATGCGGACGATGAATATGTCGCTGGCCGAGCTTTATCGGATGGGTAAGATTACGCTCAACGACTGTATGGGGCGTAGTTCCAATCCGCAGGAACTAAGCGAAATGCTGTCAAAACAATCCACTCCAGCTTTTGCCTAAGGAGTAAGGTAGATGTCGGAATTTGAATATAAGGGTAAGACCATGACCGGTTCGCCGGTTAGTGGTACGCTCAAGGCCAAGAGCCGTCCGGAACTTGAACGGATTCTACGAAAAAACCGGATATTGGTTACCAGTGCACGTAAGAAACCGGCGCAGATCAGTTTCAAGTTCGGAAGTGGGATCAAGAAGCTGGATATTTCCCGTTTCACCCGGCAATTCGCCACTATGATCGGGTCGGGTTTGCCGATGATCCAGTGTTTGGAGATTCTGGCCTCCCAGACCGAATCACTGGAGATGCGCAAGGTCATCGTCCTGGTCAAAGATTCGGTACAGGGCGGTTCGACGCTCTCCGATGCTCTTTCCCGCCATCCCAAGGTGTTTGATCAATTGTACACCAATATGGTCCATGCCGGTGAAATGGGCGGCGCACTCGATGTTATCCTGGTGCGTCTGGCCGGATATCGAGAAAAGGCCGATGCTCTGGTGCGAAAGGTTAAAGGCGCCATGATGTATCCGATCGTCATCAGCATCGTGGCTACCGTTGTGACCGTGGCTATGCTGGCTTTTGTCGTTCCCGTCTTCGCTAAAATGTTCGCCGGTCTGGGTTCGGAACTGCCCGCCCCGACACTGGTCATTCTGGGGATATCGAATTTTCTACAGTCCTACATAGTGTACATTATGTTGGTCGTGGTGGTTCTAATCGTGGGTTACAATTTCTATGTCCGCACGCCGGATGGGCGGCTTATGGCCGACCGAGTGTATATCAATTCTCCCGTTCTTGGTAACCTTATCCGTAAATCGGCTATTTCCCGCTTTACCCGGACACTTGGTACCTTGTTGTCCTCGGGTGTGTCCATTCTCGAAGCGCTGGAGATTACGGCCAAGACCGCCGGCAACCGGGTTATTCAAGATGCCATAAGAAAATCGGTTATTTCGATTGCCGAGGGTGATACTATCACGGGGCCGTTGAAAGAAACCGGTGTTTTTCCGCCAATGGTTACGCAAATGATTTCGGTCGGTGAAAAAACTGGCGGTCTGGATGAAATGCTCAACAAGATCGCCGACTTTTACGACGAGGAAGTCGATGCGGCGGTGACAGCTTTGACTTCGATTATTGAACCGGTGGTGATCGTCTTTATGGGCGTGGTTATCGGTGGAATTCTGATTGCCATGTACCTGCCGATGTTTGACATTATCGGTAAAATCTCCTAAGCTCTTATTCGGGCGGGCCCAACGGCCCGCCCTTTGTCTATGGACTCCGTGCATACAGATTTTGGAATGAAAAGCGGCTGGTTGATTCCACTCCGGTTGATAACGTTTTGTCTGATTTGTGGAGTAATTCTTGGCTGGCTGGGGCATCCAAATTATCTTCAGGGCCCATTTCTATCCTACAGCTTCATTACCCTGGCTTCGTTTCTGACACTTTTCTTTCTACCTCGTTTTAAAACTTATTACCTCTCTCATTTTCTGTTGGCCATGCAGATTATCACAGAGATTATCTGTGAAGCGGGGATAATCTATTCGACGGGGACCCTGAACAGTCCCTTCGCCGGGCTTTTCCTTCTGACCATAGTTTCGGCCGCCCTGATTTATCGTCTGGTCGGGACGCTTCTGGTGGCTTCCGTGGTTAGCCTTTCCTATGGTGGGATCGTTTGGGCCAATTCTTATATATCCGTAGTCGGTAACCGATTGCCTTATTCAGAGGGGAATAAGTTTTTACCTGCTGATGATATCCTCTTCTACTCACTGTTTTTACATATTCTGATTTTTTATCTGGTGGCCTTCATTGCCGGGTATCTGGCTCAGAAACTGCAATCGAAAGATAGGGAACTGCTTTCGGCATCGGTGGAATTGAAAAAGGCCAGACTCGAAACCGGCGATATCCTGCTTCATCTCAATTCCGGCCTGCTGACCCTCAATAGCCGGGGCAGAGTGGTGTTTTTCAACCGCTTTGCCGAAAACATTCTTGGACTCAAGGAAGCCGAGGTTTCCGGTCGTCATTGTCGTGATGTTTTTAAAAACCGTCTGGAACCTCTCGCCGATTATTTGCTTTCGGTTCTTGGTTCCCGCAAGCGACTTTCCCGTGCGGAATTCGAGATTCTCAACTGTCGGGGCAAGGCTGTCCCGGTAGGTATGTCCACATCGGTTTTACTTGACGAAATCGGGGATGTACGCGGCCTGATCGCCATATTTCAGGATATCACCGAGGCCAAAGAGATGGAGGAGCGGATTCGTTACGCCGATCGCATGGCGGCCATCGGAGAGTTGTCGGCCTGTATTGCACATGAAATCAGAAACCCTCTAACGTCCATTTCCGGATCGGTTGAAGTGCTCAAGGACGATCTTGTCCTCGAAGGCGACAACGACAAATTAATGTCGTTGATAATTAAAGAATCGGCTCGGTTGAATAAAATACTGTCTGATTTTCTCCTCTATGCTCGCGTGGGGCGAACCCATTTCCAGAAAATTGAAGTAAACCGGATAATTTCCGATGTGATCCGGATTTTTAACCAACATCCTTCCTTCTCCGACAATATCAAAATAGAACTTCTTTGCGATACGCATATCACTTATATTTCCGGAGATGAAGACCAGTTTAAACAGCTGCTGCTCAATCTGGCCGTCAATGCCTGCGAGGCCTTGGGGCCGACCGGGGGAGTGGTTCAATTCGAGGTTGTGCCGGGATTCGATGAAAACAGGAACGAGACCGTCTGTCTGATTGTGCGTGACGACGGACCCGGAATAGCCGAGGAAAATATCGACAGCATTTTCATGCCCTTTCATTCCACCAAAAAAAGCGGTACCGGTTTAGGGTTGGCCATCGTATCGCGCTTGATGGAAGCTCACAAAGGCCGGGTAGAGGTCAAATCCGAACTCGGTCGCGGTACTGAATTTCGACTCCATTTTCGCGGTTTGGAGACAAAAACAACCGACGATTTATCGGCATCCCGCAAGCCCGTACCCTTTTCAAATTAGAAGCCCTGGCCCGCCATTACAGCCGAATGCAAATCAAATGGAACTTTTCCTTGATTTTGATGTGAAATGTAGTAATTTTAGGGCTCACGTTTAGCCAAAGGGTATGGAGGATATGGAAACGTATATCAGGGTTATTTTTGTTGTTCTTTTGGGTACCTTGCTGATAGGCTGCCAGTCCGGCCGACCGGTAACCATAGAGCCTGAAGTTCCGGCTCTGGATTTGTCTGCGCCGTTTATTTTCGCCGAATCTTCGTTTTTGAATATCAATTCCGATTTAATGGCCGAACAGTTTCATATCGACCGGCTTCCGGCTGCCTTCACCAATATCGATTCGACGACAGCCCTTGACGCCGTCTATCAGTTGCTCATGGATTCGCTTTTGGGCGAGGACAGCAAGAGCTTTGATCTTTCTACCGTTCCCCACTTATATCGGCAGTATATGCAATTGCGTTTTGAGGAAACGATGCGGGTTATGTATGCAGACCTTATGGTAGGTTCCGTAGTCGTTAACGATTCGATGGTTCGAGCAGAATATGAATTGAATAAAGAAGAATTCAAGCTTCCCACTATGTACCGGGCTCGCCATATTGTCATCTCCGGGCACGGATTAAAGAAATCGGCAGACTCGGTGCTATATGTCGGTTTGAGTGAGGATGAGCTTGACTCCATAGCTCATGCCAAAACCAGCGAACTTCACGCCCGAGCCATTTCCGGAGCGTCTTTCGATACTCTGGCTATTATGTATTCTCTTGATCCCGGTTCGGCGAACAAAGGCGGCGACTTGGGCTATTTCCAGCTATCCAGCCTGGTCAGTCCGTTTGACTCGACCGTAGAACATACGCCTGTCGGTGAAATCTCCGGCATCATCAAAACTATTTTCGGCTGGCATTTCATCAAGGTCGAAGATTACAGCCCCGAACATTATCAGGGCATTGATTCGGTCTGGGCTCAACTGCTGCTGAAGGTTGAACAAAAACTGTTGATGGAACGCAGCACCAGTTTTGTCGATTCACTTAAGCGGGCAGGAACAATAGATCTGGACACGGCCGCGATTATGATGGATGATTCGTTGCATAGCAATGATGACCCGCTGGCCTACCTTAACCGGGAGGATACCCTCTACGGTAACGACACCCTGTATTTCCGCAGTTATTCCGAACAGCTTTATTCATACAAAAAGATGCGGCGCATCGAAGGGGAACTGGATTTCGAGCAGAAGGTGTATTTGATTAAGGGTATCTCCATCCGTTATGATTTGCTTCGCGCCTCGCGCACTCTCGGATATTACAACAATCCCGAAATGGAAGAATGGTCGGCTGATCGGATAAAAAAATATTCGGTGGCTACTTTGAGAAAGCGGATGTTAAACGATAATTATCATCCGACCGATGAGGAAGTAAAAGCCTACTACGACGAAAATATAGATCAGTACAAAGTCGAGCGCCCCATATACGTGCAGCATATCATCTTTGCCGATTCCAATCTGGCTGAGCATGTTCGCGACTTAATCAATTCCGGTACCGATTTCATGGATGCTGCTCGGGAGTATTATCCCGGTGATCCGGATATCCGGGAAGCGGCTGCTGATTTGGGCCATATCGGCCCGCGGGATATGCCTATGGAGTTCTGGCAGGCGATTCAGCGGACGCCGGTGGGAGAATTGTCGACTCCGGTAAAAACCGAATTTGGCTACCACATAATCAATGTGATTGAGAAGAAGTATTCCATCAGTCTCGAAAAGTCCAAGACAAAGATTGTGCCGATTCTCAAGAAACTTCACAAGAATACTATTCGGCGCGATTATGTTCATTCACGTCTGGAAAGTCCTCCGATAATACATTGGGAACTTTTGGGTGACTTGTATCGCAAAGTATTGCCGCCGCCCACTTCGCTGATTGCCGGGCCGCGATAAATGGTATGGTAAAAGACAGCCAAATCTCGATTTCGGCTGAATTGGTTCGCAAGGGCATACACCTGTGTGCCCTGACCATCCCGGTCGGATATTCGCTGGTGCCCTTTCCTCCGGCCATTCTTGGTGTCAGCGCCGCGGCCGGTATTTCCATTCTGCTTGACATTGCTCGTTTTCGTGGCTGGCGTTTGTGGAAGATAGTGGCCGTGATTTTGACTCCGATTATCCGCGATCATGAATTTAAGGG
Organism: FCB group bacterium; assembly: GCA_024231695.1. GTDB lineage: Bacteria > Zixibacteria > MSB-5A5 > GN15 > JAAZOE01 > JAAEQF01. The sequence continues at coordinate 339 of JAAEQF010000491.1, read as the reverse complement.
CGGTTTCACCGGAGCAAGTTATATCCTGACCACTTCGGCTGTCACTATGGCCCTGTTTCCCAAAACCATCGCCGTGGCTGCCATAGTTTTCATCATTATCGGCGATACGGCGGCGGCCATAATCGGACGCTTGTTGGGCCGCCATCAATTGATCGGTAAAAAGACGATTGAAGGTTCACTGGCCTGTTTGGTTTCCTTGATTCTAGTATCCTTTTTGATACCCGGCCTGCCGACGGTGGCAGGGCTGGCTGGAGCACTGGCGGCCACATTGGCCGAAGCGTTCTCCGGGAAAATCGATGACAATTTTACCGTTCCGGTGATTTCCGGGCTAGTGATGCT
>JAAEQF010000490.1 GCA_024231695.1 FCB group bacterium | reverse complement strand
GTCGATCAAGGCCAAAAAGGATGCGATTATCCAGACCGTCAAAATGATACCGCTCCCGATCAACCGGATCAGGCTGGAAGATACCTATTTTGATTTTCAGGCGATGGAGAATCCCCACATCACGGGCGAACAGTACCAGCATGGAGATTTATTGTACCACAAGAATTTCAAACAGGCATGTCTGGTGCGGGATGGGTTCAAATGTCGGGTTTGCAAGGCGGAAACGAATCTTCAGTGTCATCACGTCAGGCCGAGGGCGAATGGCGGAACCGACAAGCTTTCGAATCTCATGACGCTCTGTTCGGGATGTCACGAAAAGCACCACAAGGAAGGCTTAAAGCTTCCGAAACAGAAAAGCTCGTTTTACATTTCGGCCGCGCATGTGCAGCAGGGCAAGAATTTTTTGCAGGCGGAATTGTCAAAAATCGCGCCGTTGCAAACCACATTCGGGTACATCACGAGTCATTACCGGAATGCGGCCGGGATCGAAAAGACGCATGCGAATGATGCCGTCATAATTGCAGACCCCATGGCGGTTCCGAGTGGGAGGGTCGTCAGAACAAACCATGTGCAATCCCGAAAGCGAAGCCTGCACGAAGCGACCGCGAGGAAAGGAAGGAAGGTGCCGAACCGGGAACAGAAGAGAAATAGGAAAAACGTCCACAGCCTAAACGGATTTAGGCGGTGGGACACCGTGAGCTATAAAGGAAGGATCGGATTTATATCAGGTTTTACGGGGACTTCGGCATGCCGGATCGTCGATATCAACGGTAAATACATCAAAAACCCGGCAAAAAAATACACTCAGGTGAACACGAAAGACGTCCACTTGATTCATAGGAATCAAAATTATGTTTCGGCGGTATGAAACAAAGGGCAATTCCTCTCGGCTTTGAAAAACCGAGAATCCTTGCCCGGTTTCTTGAAAGACAGCAGGTTCGACATGGCACAATCAATGATACTTCAAGGGGTTCGTTCATCCATGGCCGTACCGATTCTTCACCAGGAAGATCTCCTTGGTATTATGGTAATCGATTCGTCCATGGCCGTTAATGCGTATACCGAAAAAGACCTTGATCTTTTAACTAATATTGCAAATCAAACAGCACAATTTATTAAAATTTCCAGGATGGCGGAAAAAATAGAAAAAGATGTTGCAACCCGTGAACGATTCCAAAAACTCCTTTCACCCGATTTAGCAGAACTGGTAGTGTCTGGACATCTAAAAGTGGAGAAGGGTGGGGAAAGTCGTGCAGCTACAGTTTTATTTGCTGATATTCGTGGTTTTACTTCTTTGAGTGAAACTATTTCGCCGTCAGAAGTTCTTCAACTTTTGAATGAATATTATGAAGTGATAGTAGATGTTGTATTTAGTTATGAGGGTACCGTTGACAAGTTTATAGGTGACGAAGTGATGGTTATCTGGGGTGCTCCTGTTACACACGATGATGACCCGATCAGAGCTGTTCGAACTGCTTTGGCTATCCAGAAGGCGGTTGTTGATTTTAATAAATATCGCGCTGGCCAGGGCAAACACCAGATCCAGATCGGTATCGGTATCAACACTGGAAATCTGGTTGCAGGTTACATCGGTTCCACTAAAACAATGAATTACTCCGTTATCGGTGATACGGTCAATACTGCTTCAAGACTCTGTTCCTGTGCTAAAAAAGGGCAGGTAATTATTTCTGAAAATACTTATCGTTTTGTACAGAAGTATTTCAATATAGCCAAATACAAACTGATTAAGGTCAAAGGCAAATCAAAACCAATACGGGTTTATAATGTTTTATCAGCAAGAAAAAAGAGTCCTAAATCAGTGCACTAAAATGTAAACTTATTTT
>JAAEQF010000489.1 GCA_024231695.1 FCB group bacterium | reverse complement strand
TGGTAATGTAAAAGAGAAAGAGTATGCCTATGTACATGTGAATGCACAAGTGGAAACTCAAAAGCGAAAGTGCAAGCCAATGTACATGTGAATGCACAAGTGGAAGTGCAAAAGGGAAAGTGTATGCCTATGCACATGTGAATGCACAAGTGGAAATGCAAAAGGGAAAGTGCATGCATAAGCACATGTGAATGCACAAGTGGAAATGCAGAAGGGAAAGTGTATGCATATGCACATGAGAATGTACAAGTGGAAATGCAGAAGTGAAGGAGGAGGCGTATGCGCATGTGTATGTACAACTGGGAATGGAGAAGTGGAAGAGTATGCATATGCGCTTGACATAATGTTGACATAATGTTGAAAATTTGCTGACAATATGTTGACACAATGTACACAAAGGCTGTAACACGTAACACGCATCACAAAATGTACCACAGCACGCATGGACACACACTACGCATACACACTGTATTCAATGGGGCAGTGTGCTGAATCAAGCAACACAATACCAAAGAAGGCACACACAAAGAGCGCACCTCCACTCCATTGCGTGGCTCACAATGGGCAACATCTAAACCAGCACCTCCACCTTGGCAACACCACCTTCCAATCCATCCCAGTTCGCACCAAATCGTGTACAAAACACCTCGCCCACAATATGCATGCACGTTTTTGTTTTGTGCACCTTGTTTTCTGCTCCATTCGGCGGTTCAAAGGTCACATTTTCCAAGATCCCAGTTCAACGACCCCAATGTGTACACATTGGTCTTGCGTCTCCCAAGATCTTGTCCGATCCATATTCTTT
>JAAEQF010000488.1 GCA_024231695.1 FCB group bacterium | reverse complement strand
GTCGATCACCCCGTCACCGTCGGAGTCGACGTTCGGCAGCACCCAACCGACCCACTCGCCGTTCGGTGCGCCGCCGGAGCTGGTGATCGTATCGTCGTAGCCGGGGGGAGCCGGCTCCGATTCGAGCAGCAGCAGCCAGTCGTCGCGAACGTCGTCGTAGCGATGAAACAAGGAGAACTCCTGGTGAGAGCAAGTTGGTCGTCCCACGAACCCGCAAACACCATCTACTATCTACCGCCGCACTGCGACTACTCCGGCGGACGCTAGCAGGAGTATGAGCGCGAGCAGCGCGAACTCGCCCAGGGTCGGAATCTCGACGCTAGACGGGGTGCGGATGAGCTCGAAAGAGCCCGCGTCGCAACGGGCCTCGCCATCTCCATCGCCATCCTGGGGCCGGGCCGCCCCCCGCTGGTCGTCGGGTGGACAGGCTGCGGCCAAAGGAACGACGTCGATTGCCGGGCTTGGCGACAGTAGTGCATGGGTCGGTGTCGACCCGCCGT
>JAAEQF010000487.1 GCA_024231695.1 FCB group bacterium | reverse complement strand
GCGGGTTGACCTCATGCTTCTCACGCATGAAGGTGCGCGCTCGGAGCTCATCTCGCGCGATCGGATAGAGGACGGTCACGGCCCCGGTGGTGCCGACGTTGAGCAGCAGCAGGTACGCGGGCAGGTCGGATTCCACGGTGACGTCGAAGCGCTCGCCGAGGAGCAGAAACCCGGAGTCGCCGGAAAGGTCGAGATGGACGTTGAAGCGCTGCCCCGGGAGGGACAGGTCGACCAGCTCCTGCACCAGCACCTGCCGCGAGAGACGCGCCAGAAGGCGCGCGGGCGAGCCGGGGTGGTAGCCGCCGTCGATCCGGTCGCCGCTGGGATGGTAGAGGGCGACGAGGCCGTCGTCTTCGGTGGTGAGGCGCAGGTGGTAGCCGTGGTCGACCAGGTGGATCCGGTCCAGCGCGTCGACGCGGGTCCGGAGATGGTGCAGCTGGTGGTCGAGCTTGACCAGGAGCGTCCGGGTGGAGACGGCTCCCCCGGTCTGGCTCGCCGGCGGCAGGATCGATCGGAAATCGAAGACCGGTGCGTCGACCAGCT
>JAAEQF010000486.1 GCA_024231695.1 FCB group bacterium | reverse complement strand
CATCGGCACCGGACCGACGGCCATGACAAAATCTATCGGCGTGCCGTCATTCATCAGTTTTTCCAACACGGTGGTGACAAAGCCGTGCGTGCCGAAGGACCCGTCATCGGTAGCGATATGCAGTTTATGCGAGGCCGAGGTCAGTTCTTCCCGGTAAATCAATAGATCTTTGTTACGGGCGCCGATGATTGTTTCCACCTGATTGCCGGTATCTTTCAAAGTCTGGGCGATAGGGTAGATGGGGGGGATGCCCACGCCGCCGCCGATACAAATACAACGGCCGAATTTTTCCACATGCGAGGGAATACCCAGCGGGCCGACGACATCCAGAAAACTGTCGCCCGCTTTCATGGCGTTCATCGATCCGGAGGTTTTACCCACCTCCTGTATAACTACCGTCAATATACCGTTTTCTTTGTCCAGGCCGCCAATCGACATCGGTACCCGTTCGCCTCGTTCGTGCTGGCGAAGGATGACGAACTGCCCGGCTTGCGCCTTAGCTACCAGTTTGGGCGCCTCGATTCGGAAACGGAAGATTTTCGGACAAATCTCATCTTTTTCAAGAATCTTGTACACATAGCCTCCTAATTACCGGATGCCCGGTAATTGACGAAATAGTCAACGAAGTAGTCGATCACTTCGGCGGTATTGAAAAGATCAATCGCTTCAGTCTTTTTTATAGCCGTCCAGCGGGCGGCAAAATCCGGATTTTCCGCCAGACTAATTTCTATCTGTTCAACAGCCAAATTGTATTTCCGGTTCACGAAGCTTTCGCGGATCGGTTCCGGAAGGATGGAAAGGAAATTCTCCAACCGAGCCTGTCTTTGTTCCGCCGGGGACTGATCACATCCGCCGAATGAGAGCAGGGCCAGAAAAATCATCATGATTCCGACCAATGAGCGGGAAATTATCGTGAAGTGGAAGTTTCGCATCTTACTTGCTTTGTCTCACAATGTTGTCGGTTTCGCGGGCAATAACCAGCTCCTCATTGGTCGGGACAATTATCACGCTGGCTGGGGAATCATCGGTTGAGACAACGTCGATACCCTGTTTATGAGCCTTGTTCTTGACCGGATCAAGATTGATTCCGAAACAACCGAGATTGCTCAGGGTCATTTCCCGAATTATCGCCGCATTTTCGCCGACGCCGCCGGTGAAAACGAGAGCATCAAGTCCGCCCAAGGCGGCCATATAGGAACCGATATATTTCTTGATTCGATAGCAATAGATTTCCAGAGCCAGTTTGGCGTTGGGATGGCCTTCATCCGCCGCTTCGATAATTTCGCGCACATCTGAGGATATCCCGGAAATGCCGGACAATCCCGAATGTTTGTTGAGAAGCGTGTTGGCTTCATGCAGGGTCAGTTCTTCGCGAGCCATTATATGCAGGATGATGGCCGGATCGATATCGCCCGAGCGGGTCCCCATCAAGAGGCCCTCAAGCGGAGTAAAGCCCATCGAAGTGTCGATCGATACGCCGCCATCCACGGCTGCCATCGAGGCGCCATTGCCCAGATGACAGGTAATCATTTTCAACTCTTCGATCGGGCGCTCCATCGTCTCGGCCGCCGTCTGCGAAACGAAATAATGCGACGGGCCGTGAAAACCGTAGCGGCGGATGCCGTATTTTTTGTACAGCAGGAAAGGGAGGCCATAAATATAGGCGAAGGGCGGCAGACGATGATGAAATGCGGTATCGAAAACGGCGACCTGAGGTATGCCTTCCAGATTTGCAGTGGCGGCGTTGATGCCTCGGATGTTGTGAGGGTTATGTAGTGGCGCCAGTGCAATCAGGTTGCGGATTTCGCCTTTAAGCTCGGGTGTGATCAGGACTGATTCGGTAAATCGCTCGCCGCCATGAACGACTCGATGTCCGACGGCGTTGATTTCACTTTTGTCGCTGATTACGCCGTGATTGGGGGAGAGCAATATCGAAATTACAAAATCAATGGCTTGGATATGATCCAGTATTTCCCCGGAGATCATCGTCTGCGGCCGGTCATACGGCTTGTGGGTCAAAACCGAAGCCGACATGCCGATTCGATCCACGGCTCCCTTGGCCAGAGCCAGGTCCTTGTCCATGTCGATCAATTGATACTTTACCGATGATGAGCCGCAGTTGAGTACAAGAATTTTCATTATTTATCACCGCCGGTAGCATCAGTTTTTACGCGATTCCCCTCGGTGTCGTATTTGAAAAAGCCCTGGCCGGTCTTGACGCCCAGATGTCCGGCGCGAACCATTTTACGAAGCAGAGGGCAGGGGTTGTATTTATGCTCGGAAAGCTCGGCCAGAAGGTTTTCCATCCAGGCCATTACTTCATCCAGTCCCATCATGTCGGCCAGAGCCAGCGGCCCGATATTGAAGCCGAAACCGAGTTTCATGGCCATATCAATATCCTCGGCAGTGGAAATTCCTTCCATGAGAATATGCATGGCTTCGTTGAGTAGCGGCACGATGATTCGCGTGGTCACGTATCCGGGATATTCATGCACCAAAATCGGCTGCTTGTTGATCGTCTCGGCGAAATCGCGAATACTCTGATAAGTCTCATCCGAAGTCTGCAAGCCGCGCACAACCTCGACCATCTGGACCTTGGTTACCGGATTGATAAAATGCATGCCGATGATCTTGGCCGGCCGGTTGGTTACCGAGGCTATCTCCGATATCGACAAGGTCGAAGTGTTGGTCACCAAAATGGTTTCATCGGGACAAAGCTTGTCCAGTTCGGCAAAAAGCTCCCGCTTCGGATTCAGCCTGTCCGGGATAGCTTCGATTACCATCTCGGCCTCACCGACCAGAGAGATATCGGAACTGGGGATTATACGCGACAGAATCGCCCTTTTGTCGGATGAGGTCAACCCCCAGCGATCAATCTCGCGATCCATGTTTTCGGAAACCCACTTAATCCCTCTTTGGGCCAGTTTCGTGGTCTTGTCGATCAGACAGACCTCAATGCCGTTCGAGGCCACTGTTTCGGCAATGCCGGTGCCCATGACCCCGGCGCCGATTATATAAACTTTATGTATTGTCACCTAAACCTACCTAAGTCATTAAACCATTGAAATATCTAACAACAGTCAATTTAACAACGGCTCAAATATATTGAATTGTCGTAGCGAGGCAAGCGGTTTTTCTCCTTTTCCTCATTATATCTTAAGACTTGTATCCTGTTTCCCCTAAAAAGGTTCAGGCCCTATTAATCACCAAATAATCGACTTCAAAAAACGGAATCTGTCATTTCGGCAAACATCACCGCCATATTAACATGACGACACTGCCGATTTGGCACAAATTTATTTTTCGATGACATGAAGATATCGGAAAACCTTTAAGTAGCAACAAGATAGCGGCTTTGGCACGTCTCCTGCTTTATATCCCAGTGATGAT
>JAAEQF010000485.1 GCA_024231695.1 FCB group bacterium | reverse complement strand
TATATAGGAAGCGATTATAATAATGGGGACAGGTCCTTCTCGCACTATTTTTTCGGCAATAACCTTCTGGAGGGGAGGGTGAACCTTTATCAAGGGTGGAACAATTCCTTCCATGCCGTTGGGGACAATGGAGTTAGCGGAACACCAGGCTACCAAAAGCCTCGTTACGATGACGAGGGGGATGCAGCCTATAAGCCGGTGGCCGAAATGGGCGGGTGCCCGGCCGATGGTTGTGAAGGTGCGACCATGTATTTGCTCAACATAGAGGGGTGCGTGAATTACCGTTCCGTAGATATAAGCATTTCGGATGACACCCTGATAGCCCGGATACCGGGGAATCAGACAAGCGATGAGCCCAGTCACGGCGTGGAGGATGTCCTGGTTACCATAATACCTCCAGGCGCCCAGGCAGGGGCTGACGGCACCATAGCGGGTGTAATAGAGGAGACCATGGCAGAGGCTGACGATCCGGGGACCCTGCAGGTCGTCGAATATAGCCGGGCTTTGACCGATCTGGATGCAAGCGGTGTCTATCAGCTATCGGTGTATGGGGTTTATAAAGACGGGGAGCGCTCCGAGGTCGAGCATATCAGCTATGAGGTTTGTTCGACAGGGGACACAGATTGTGACGGTGTTCCGGATGACGGTGACAACAGCGGTGATGATAACGACAATCCATGTGCCGGCGGAGAGACGCAAGATTGTGATGACAACTGTCGGGAAGTGGTCAATCCGGCCCAAAACAACTATGACCTGGATGACTTTGGAACGGCTTGTGAATGTAATGATTATGCGCCGGACGCGTATCCTGGGGCTCTTGAGATTTGTGACGGCCTGGATAGCGACTGTGATGGCTCTGTGCCTGCCGATGAGGCGGATGATGATGGTGATGGATATATGCTGTGTACCGATGATTGCAATGACTTGAATCAGCACATTTTCCCTTCGAATCCAAATACCTTTTGCGACTGTCTGGGGCCAAATCCCCAGGGAGTCCAGGAAGACTGTACCGGCGGCATAGATGAAGACTGCGATGGTTTGATAGATAATGAAGACTCTGATTGCGGTGGCGGCGGTGGCGTGTGCATGGTAAGCATTGTAGCGGCCTCTGTTAATGACGATTATATGAGGTTTTCAGATATTGCGAATTATCTGTTCTTACTTTGTGTATTCACTGCTGGAGCTGTCCTGTTTTGGAAAGGGCGGAGAGGTTTAGGATAAACACTGGAGCTTTATCGCTTGTCAATGAAAAGGTAAGAAAATATAACCGGATAAATGTTTCAGGGGCCATATCTGCAACAGATATGGCCCCTGTTTTGTCTTGTCTGTAAATTATTCTTGCCCCAAATTATCGCTTTTGGGAATATTTGTTGTAAATTATATATACAAAATTAAAAAGGCATGTCTAGTTTCTTGATCAGGTGAAAAATTCATTGACACTCAATTACCTCCTTCATTATACTCTCCTCATGTAAAAATGTTTTTATGCCATGTTGGCTGTTCGATGGTCCTTATTCTATAAATTGATTCTTAACGATATTTTATTCCGCCAACTCTTTCAACTCTTTACAGGAGCGTCCCCTTGTCAAAAAC
>JAAEQF010000484.1 GCA_024231695.1 FCB group bacterium | reverse complement strand
GAAGCCCTGGAGGCAATCGCAACCCTCAGCCTCCTTACGGACGACATCGAGGACGGAGTCGATAAGCTCAGCACCTTCGGTGTAGTGACCCTTGGCCCAGTTGTTACCGGCACCGGTCTGTCCGAAGACGAAGTTATCGGGGCGGAAGAGCTGTCCGAAGGGACCGGCACGGACGGAGTCCATGGTACCGGGCTCGAGATCCATGAGGATGGCGCGGGGCACGTAACGGCCACCGGTGGCTTCGTTGTAGTACACGTTGATGCGCTCGAGCTGGAGATCGGAGTCACCGTGGTAGGAGCCAGTCGGGTCAATACCGTGTTCGTCGGAGATGACTTCCCAGAATTTGGCACCAATCTGGTTACCGCACTGGCCGGCCTGAATGTGAACGATTTCTCTCATAATGTAAAGGTTGTGTTAGTTATAAACTATTAATTATAAGAAATCAATTTTGTCGCTTTATAAGCACTTTTTCGACTGAAAAAGATTATTTTAACCTATCAAATCACTTCATTTTAAGCTTTCATGGGGTTTTGGGGTTTTGGGG
>JAAEQF010000483.1 GCA_024231695.1 FCB group bacterium | reverse complement strand
CTTTCGGCCAGCCAGTGATTGGTGACGTCTTCGCCGTCGGTGGTGTAGCTGTTGCCGCCCAGCAGAAACTTGTACGGAGTCTTGTCAAAAGACCCGGCCGTGGAGGCCGAGAAAATGACCAGTAAAAGAAGTAACAAACGCATCACAATCTGCTCCCTGGCACTCATGATCCCTGGTGCCTTTCCTAATTCGTTCCTGGACGACCAATCCAGGTCGCCACTGTTGATTCATGCAAATTAGCAGACTGTTTCTATAAAAACCCTTTCACCTGTTGTAGATTATTCACAAAGACAAACCGGTGAGCCGCCCAGTGCGGAAGGAATGCGGTATGTGACAATCGCAACTGAAGCAAATATACTCTTCGCATCATACTCTGTCAAATCGTTTTTTAGCTATTCAGGTGATATAGTCATCTACAACGTAATTATTAGTGGACTTGCGGAGATACCATTCGGGTTAATGAGGTTTTAACCAGCCATTCTCCTGCACTGCTCGCACGATCTCTTCGGCAATTAGTCGATGTCCAGTAAAAGTCGGATGGCAGTGATCGACAAAAAGCCGCTCGCTCCCATTCTGGTTAAACAATTGAGGTAGATCGAGAATCGTCACGCCCGGTTCGCCGGCCAGATCATCAATTGTCTCCAGATACTTGCTCTTGATTCTCAGTGAAAAGTAATCAGCCTGCAGGGCTGAATCGAGATATTGGAAAGCCGCACCCAAAGTATCGTACCAGTTGACAGAATCGGGCGCTTGGAAAGCAAGCTGGTTTATGCCGAGATTGAAATAAAGCGGTGAAAGAGCAGCCTTAATCGCCGGATTGTGAGCTTTACCGAACTGATCCGAAAATATCTCCCGAGCCTTTTCCAGAGCTTTTGCCGCCTGATCATATTCGCCCAGACGCCAGCAGGCTACGCCGAGATTGTTGTAATTCGGCAGGGTTTCATGGCCATCTCGAATAAGCGCTAAACAATGTTCGACCGCATCGGCCGGGTCCAGCGAATCGATAAAGCCGGCCCGGTACACTTGACGAGTGAAGATATCGCCCTCGCCATACAGATCGGCAAACCTTTTTTCATCCCAGCAATAAGCCAGATCACGGCCCAAAATCTCCGCCATTGCCGGCGGTAAAAGCAACTGACCGCTTTCTCCGGTCATATGAACAAACGGCTTGAATTGTAAACCGGCCGGCCAAAGATAAGGCGTCGGCGGTTTTAGGATTATCAGCGGGCAGTCCAGCCTGCGGCAGTAAGCCGCGATTTCAGCCAGATTGCGCCCGAACCGTTCCGGCGAAACCCTGACCGTCAATTCTCCCTCGTCGGCGGCGGCGGATGATTTCAACCCGGTCAGGGCAGATCGCATCAGGCGATACAGGGCCAGATGGGAAAACAGACCGCGAAGCGATTGCAGCTTTTGCCCGGCCAACAGCTCTTCATCGGGATAGGCTCCCGAGATTGAAGCATCGTTGTTGCCGCAATACAAAATAACCAGATCGGGGTCGTACTCTTCCCCATGAAGTTTTAAAAGCCTAACGATCTGCTCGCTGGAATAACCGGAGACGGCG
>JAAEQF010000482.1 GCA_024231695.1 FCB group bacterium | reverse complement strand
GGTCAAAATCGAGGGGTGGCAAGGGCAAGCAGACGAGATCCTCGGCGCGTGTCCGGGGGGACTCCGGAGTCCCTGGCTGGCGGAGCGTACGCAGGCGTGCCCTTGCGCAGACGCGTGATCGTTCGGGAAACCAGGGCCGCGCAGCCTTGCCACCCTCCGAGGCTCTTGCTCTTGCCCAGGCAAACAAGGGCAAACCTCGATACGCGCCAAGCCCCAGGCACCTGAACCAACGGCTGGTGGTACGCGTCAACATCGGTGTCGTTTGCCCTTGCCACCCAAGGCCCTTACAGGCCGGGACAGGTCTTCTCGTACGCGACGTCGGCCGGCAGGTACTCGGCCCACTCGCGGGCGGTGAGATTGCGCTCGACGGTACGGCAGATCTCGTCGGCAAGCAGCGCCGAGCTGGTCGTCCAGATGCGGATCGTGCGGTCGCCGCTGCCCGAGACCAGGAAGTCGCCGTCGGGACTGAACCGCGCCGAGTACACCCAGAAGTCGTGGCCCTCGAGCACCAGCGGCAAGGCGTCGGGACGCTCGACGTCCCAGAGCCTGAGGGTGGAGTCGAAG
>JAAEQF010000481.1 GCA_024231695.1 FCB group bacterium | reverse complement strand
CTGCAAAACCTTCAGGATACGGTAAGCCGGATTTCTCTGGTACGTTGATTTGAATTAGGGCAGGTGTCGGTGACACCTGCCCTACAAACTCACGAGCGCGATTGCTCATCATTCATGATGGGATTTGTTGGCATAAAGTTTCCCCACCATAAATGGTGGGAAAGGCTGGGGCAGACGAGGACATTCATGTCGTTGACGTCTGCCGCCCACATGATGCTATTAAAGCAGCTTGTAGGTGAAGCCCAGCGCCAGGGTTTCCTTGAAACGGCCACGGGTATTGATCTGTTTGTCATAGAGCCACTGGACATACAGATTGACCGTGATATATTTGGTCACCGAGGCGGCCAGGATGTTTTCCCAGTTGACATCCGTCGAAGACCAATGGTCAGTACTTTTATCTGAAACGGTGATCGCCTTGTATAGCGACAGCTTTGATGTCCAGTGAATATTTTTATGCAATTGCAGAGAGATATCGCTGACCGATTCCAGACCGCCGTCGGTGGTCGTTTCGGTTTCGGTGCGAGCGGCTATGGCCGTGTCGGTGGTTATCGTCGTATCGTAGAAAACGACGCGATTAAAATTCTCTTTCAGGGCAAAACCAAAACGAGAATCGACAAAGTCTTTATCTTTTTCATAGAAGCGCCGGGTAAAACCGGTCGATTCGGTCATAGTGATCGGGTTGATATACCGTTTGACGCTGTCGATGGAGGCATCCAGAAACTGCGACTCGAAACGAAGACCGAAATAGGGATTGATCGGCCAGCCGGAACTGTAGCTGGTGATCGATTCGAGGTCGATCAAGTCGGTCGATTTGGCCGGCTTCTTCCATTTCTTGGTTTCCTGATCCTGCACATGCGTCTGGCCGAACGAAAGTTTGAAAGTCGATTTGGACTTGATGCGCGGACTGAGCGGCCCTTCGAAAAGTGCGTTCAGATTGGAAACCCAACTGGCATTGCCAGCTTCGCCTCCCGCCCAACTATCGGAGTACGCGTTCTGAGTAACGGCCAGATTAAAATCGAGCGACTTTTTCCAGGTCGGTTCATCCTGAGCATTAATCTGAGAAAACGCCGTCAGGATCAGGACCATAACCGTCATTGCCATAATAAAAGTTTTCATTTTATTCAACCTCCTCCATTGATTCTCGATTGCGGATTGTACGCTGAAAATAGGAATATAGACAAGCGAAGATTGACAGCACAACCAAAAATGTTACGATCGTTAATTATTGAGGGTTTCAATCAGGCGTTTATTATAAACGGTCATCATTTCTGTGCGGCGCAAAACAGCGATGATGCGTTTGTTTTCGGCCGATTCGACCACCGGAATAAGCTGAACATCCTGCAGGGCAAATTTCTCGCGGGCCATGTCCAGATTGTCCCCGGGCAGAAGGGTAATTATGTTGGTATGCGCAATATCTTCGGCGATGATCAAATCCTGCAATTCGTTTTTGGACATATAACCGCGGATATCCTGAAAAGAAAGTATGCCGTGCAGATGTTGATCGTCGTCAACGACCATATAATAGGATTCGCGGGTCGATTCGACCTTGCGAATGATACGCGAAAGGGATGTTGAAGGACTGATTGTTTCGAAATTGCGGTCCATGACCTCGTAAACCTGCATGGAACGCAAAACGGCCAAGTCTTTTCCCCCTTTCAAAAATACTCCGCGCGAAACCAGTTTAATGGTATAGATCGAATGTTCAAACAGATGCCGGGCCACCAGAGTCGAGAAGGTGACCGAGACCATGAGGGGCAGAATGATACGATAATCGCCGGTCATTTCGAAAATTATCAATATGGCCGTCAACGGAGCATGAGTAGTACCGCCGACCAGGGCAGCCATACCGACCAATGCATAAGCTCCGGTAGTGCCGGTAAAGGCCGGGAAATTGGAGTGAACCAGCGAACCGAAGGCGCCACCGACCATCGCTCCCATGAACAGCGAGGGAGCGAAAATCCCGCCGGAATTGCCCGAGCCCAAAGTCATCGAAGTGGCCGCGACTTTCAAAACGATCAGGATAAACATCAGGCCAAAAGTCATGCGGCCGTAAAGGGCCAGATCAATCGTGTTATAACCGTCAGCAAAAACCTGAGGGAAGAAAATACCGATGACGCCCAAAAGCATTCCGCCGATAGCCGGTTTGACTGTTTCGGGGATTTTGAGATTGTCGAAGAAATCTTCGGCCCAGCCAAGAGTGCGGGTGAAAGCCACGGCCACGCCGCCGCAAACGACGCCCAGGGCGACATAAAGGGGAATCTCCAGAGCCGAAACCAGTTCATAAGCGGGGACTTCAAAAGCCGGGTGATTGCCCAGAAAAGAACGAGTGATGACTGAGGCCAGAACCGAAGAGATCAGCACGGGGGCGAAAGTTTTGATGGCAAAATCGCCGAGAATAACCTCGAGCGAAAACAAAATCCCGGCAATGGGCGCGTTAAAGACGGCCGAGATTCCAGCCGCGGCGCCGCATCCAACCAGAATTTTGACCCGGTTACCGGACATCCTGAATATCTGGCCAATTGTTGAACCGATGGCCGATCCGATTTGAATAATCGGGCCTTCTCGCCCCGCCGACCCGCCGGATCCTATACAAATGGCCGAGGCCAGAGCCTTTATCGCTGCTACCTGTGGCCTGATAATCCCGCCCCGCCGAGCCACGGCGTCCATAACCTCTGGTACACCATGACCTTTGGCCTCCTTGGCGAAATAGAAGATTATCGGGCCACCCAAAAGTCCGCCGGCGGCGGGAATCAACATTACCCACCAATTATAGCCGCCTTCCGCGGCCCCGAGGGCATTGGAGAGGACATCGGCCGAATACCCGAAAAACAGTTCCCGGGCATATTCGATCAGGGTGATAAAAATCATGGCTCCAAAACCGGTCCCGGCCCCGACGACGATAGCCATAAAGATCAGGATATTGGTTTCGGAGGGGCTGAAATAACGGCCCCATTTTGTCGTTAAGAAATTGTGCATTTTACTAATCCATACGAACCGCTCGGAAATTTATTAAATAAATCGCTCAAGACAACAAAATAATGTCTTTGGGGGAAAATACTATATTCAGTATCGCCGGGACAAGATGATTTTGCTTGACTTTAACCGTATGTCCGATAAATTGATGTCGTGAAATAATTCACTAAGGAAAACTGTTTCGAGATAGGCTGACCGGGTATGAAGACAACATATGACGCGATAATAATCGGTGGCGGGATCGTCGGTATGGCGACGGCCTTTAATCTGGCCAAAATGAACTTTGGTAATATTGTGGTACTCGAAAAGGAAATGTTTGTCGGAGCAGGAGCCACATCCAAAGCCGCCGGTGGAATCCGGGCTCAGTTTTCCTCACAAGTCAATATCGAAGTTTCCATGAAGTCGATTGAGATTTTTGAGAATTTCGAAGCAATCACCGGGGAACCAGCTCTTTTCGACCAGGTCGGTTACATGTTCGTGCTCACCGAGGAAAGTACCCTTGATCCTTATCTCAAGGCCGCTGAATTGCAGAAATCACTGGGGATGGACGTACAGATTCTTGGCCCCGAAGATGTAAAAAAAATCGCTCCTCCGGTGCGAGTTAATGACGTTATCAAGGCCACTTATCATGCCCGCGATGGTCTGGGCGATCCTCACGAATTTACTCAGGGGTATTTCCGGGCCTGCCGCAAAATGAACGTTGAGGTTTTGACCGAATGTCCGGTCACCGGGATTACGGCGGCGGGTGGCAAAGTTACAGGCGTCACCACTCCCCAGGGCGATTTTTCGGCTCCGCTGATTATCAACGCCGCCGGACCACAGGCCGGTCTGATCGGCAAAATGGCCGAAATCGACATACCGGTTCAGCCATTCAGGCGGCAGATCGTCACTACCGGCGAAGTGGACTTCATTCCGGCTACAATGCCGATGGTGGTGGATGTTTCCTCCGGGCTGTATTGCCACAAGGAATCGAAGGGCCTTTTGATGGGCTGGGCCGATCCCGATGTCAAGGCGGCTTTTGACGAGTCGCAGGACCCCGATTACAACGACAATATCCTGATGAAAGCGCTCGACCGCATCCCGCAACTTGAAACCGCTGAAGTGGCCAACAGCTGGGCCGGACTTTATGAGACCACTCCCGATCATCACGCCATTATCGGTTTCGACGACAAAATCGCAGGATTTTTCACTATCGCCGGATTTTCCGGACACGGATTCATGCATGCACCGGGAGCCGGGCTGGTGGCAGCCGAAATGATTACTGGCCGAGACCTGTCGATTGATTTGGACCGTTTGGCTCCAAATCGTTTTGTCGGCGGCGCCATCGAGGATGAGATTAACGTAATTTGACATTTTCGTCTGCAGAGCGTCATATATAAACAAGCTGTCCAATAACCTTAAACCGGCGTGGAACATCGGCAAAACAGATAGCGTATAATAGTATGTTTTAGTTGACGTTTGACTTAAGGTTCTGTTCATAGGAAGACATGATAAAAGATTTACTCAAACTGGTTGGTATCGGCGTAATTCTGTTCGCCGCCGGATTTTTACTCAAATCGATCAGCGTGGCCGAATCGACGGCTCAGGCCGCGAATCAGGAAAAAGTCCTGACCATCGAAACCAATGACGGTCTCAAACTTTTCGCCTGGCAAATCGAAGCGGTTATCGATTCCACGACCAAGGGCAAACGCCCCGGATTGGCTCTGCTTTTACCGATGATGCGGCACACCCATGAGTCATATGCCCCGTTCACCAGCGAACTGCACAAAATCGGTTACACAACAATCGCCTTCGATATGCGTGGTCATGGCTTATCGACCAAAGTGCATGGAGAAACGTTGACGCATGACAAGATGGGCGTTGAGCAGTTTGCTCGTATGCCTTCGGATATCGAAGCCATGTTCAAGGATTTCAAAGCCAAAAATCCCAACGCTTACAATTATGATGATGTGATCGTTATCGGAGCCTCCATCGGCGCCAATACCGCCGGGATTCTTATGCGTAAACCATGGCTCCAAAAATGCGTGCTTCTCTCTCCCGGACGCGACTATCGGGGTTTGAAACCGGAAGAGGTTATGGCGGTCAAGGGCGGCACGCTGGGCAAACAGGTTTACATCGCCGCCGGAATCGACGACACCTATTCGGCTGAATCGAGTCAGTGGCTTTATGACAACTATCTGGG
>JAAEQF010000480.1 GCA_024231695.1 FCB group bacterium | reverse complement strand
CATGAGGGACGGCGGCGGCCGGGGATACTCGTTTTCATATGATTACGACGAAGAAGACAAAGAGTATTACGCCATGGTCGTGGGACCCCACCCGGATTATGTCAAGGAGCTGTGGTATAACGAGGATGGCGAGAACATCCGGATCGATATCAATGGCACGACGGTGAAAAAAGTCACGGAGGAACACGATGGCGATTTTACGATAAAGGACGCCAATGGGAACACCGTTCGCAAGAAATACGATGGGTGGGACAACCTGAAGCATCAGGTCAATGAAGACGGCTCCATGCTCATCAATCAATACGACCTGCAAACGCACCAGCTTACCCTGTCGCAAAATGAAAGGCACATCACCACCCTTTACGAATACGACGGCGATGGCAATATGACCCGTATGATCGAGGCGTCGGGCAATCCCGAAGAGCGCACCACGGAATACACCCACGACGCCGACGGCAACGTGCTCACCATCACTCGTGTCGGCGACGACGTGACCCCCGAGGCCGTGACGACGATGACCTATGATTCCTTTGGAAACGTGACCTCAATCACCGATCCAGAAGGACACACCAGCTATTTCACCAACGACGTCATGGGAAATGTGTTGACCCGCACCGATCCCCGTGGCTAGGTATGGACGTATGAACGGGATGATCTGGGTCGATTGACGCGAGTCATCGATCCATTGAACCACATCACCCGAATGGAGTACGATCCCGAAGGCAGAATTATACGTGAGATCGATCCCGAAGGCCATGAAAAAACTTTCGGATACAATGTGCACGGGGATATGGAGAAATCAGTGGACGGCGAGGGCAACGAAACCATTTTCAATTACAACAAATTCGGTCATTTATATCAAACCGTAGACGCTGAAGAAAAAAGCGATTGGAAAAGATATGATGAGAAGGGCAGGCTTGTTGAGCATATGGACGAAGCGCACAATTTCACCCGAATGGAGTATGGCGCCGGTTCAAGATCCGGGTGCAACTCCTGTTCGAAAACCGGCTTCGACAAAGTAAGCCGGATAGATTACCCGACCTTCTCAAAGAAGTTTTATTACGATAAAAGAGGAAGGAAAATCGAAGAGCGGGATATCCTGAACGACGCTGAAACATATAAGACGAAATATTCCTATGACCCCGCAGGCAACTTATGGAAGGTGACGGATAAAAATTCAAAAGACACCGTGTATTTGTATGACTCATTGAATCGCCTCACCAAAATGATCGATGCATTGGGTGGCGAAACCGTGTACGCTTATGACAATCGGAACAACCTCATCGCCCTCACGGACGCCAATGGCAACACCACACGGTTTGAATATGACCGAAACAAT
>JAAEQF010000479.1 GCA_024231695.1 FCB group bacterium | reverse complement strand
CAAACAGGGAAAAATCTGTTTACAGGATACAGCTGAATAATACATGCATGAAACCGGTAGAAACTCAAATAATAGACCAGGACAAACTAAAGACTATAAAACAGGACGTGGATCTTAAGACCCTCATAGAATTTAGGGACATTATCTTAAAAAAGAACAACAAGGCCTGTAAACGGCTTTGTCCTTTTCACAATAATACAAAACAGTCTCTTTCCCTAACCCCTGAAACCAACCTGTGGAATTGCTTTGTCCGGAGGTTATGTATCCAATTTTGTTCATGAATATGATCATGTTGATTTTTTAAACCAATAGAACCAGTGTAAATTCCGTGCAGCTTAAAAACTCATGGAATCACTTAAAAAACATGATGTTTAATGACATCAGAGAGAAAGAGAATAAAAACCATGATAGAACAAGAGAGAATCGATAAAATAAAAACAGACATTGATCTCATCAGCTTAATAGAATCAAAAGGCATTTCACTTAAAAAAAATGGTAAGGGATATCTTGGACTGTGTCCGTTCCACGATGATAAAAATCCGTCATTATCAGTTAATCCATCCACAAACCTCTGGCAATGCTTTGGTTGCGGCACTGGTGGTGAT
>JAAEQF010000478.1 GCA_024231695.1 FCB group bacterium | reverse complement strand
TCCGGCAGGCCCGTCAAAATGCGTATGAAGGCGCGATAGATCAAATGGTAGAAGAGTCTGCAGATTCTGACGATCCCATTGTGGCTATGCGAATCATTGACGCCAACGACAGCCGGGTCCGGATCACGCATCACCTCTGGAATGACAAAGTTTTAGCGGTTGACGATCCGCTCTGGAAGGTTGTCAAGCCGCCTTCTGATTTTATGTGTCGCTGCCACCGGGAACCCGTGCGGCGGTCCCATTTGAAAGAATGGCCGATCACGCCGGATACCCAACGCCCGACAGCGTTACCCGGTCAGTCTTACCGATATTACGCGCCTCGACAGCGCCAGGAGTAGAATATGTCAGAATTAGACGTGCCGATTATCAAGAAAGGAATTTTCAACCAACTGGAAGTTCGGGATTTGCAGAGCCTGACCGCCGACACGATCAAGGCGATGCCCTATCTCATCGAAGCGCAAAAAACCGGACTCTATAGAGGTGAAGGAAATGCCCGTTTCAACGGCGAACCGATCCCCCCGTTCATTCATGTGAAGCACTTCCCGGATAACGCCATAATCAATAAGTTTCGGGAGTGGGCGTCAGATGTCGAAATGGATGCTGACGTGAGGTTGATGAACGCGGAGGAGTGGGGATTTGTGAAGTTTCGGAACGTTGACCCGGAACTGGCGCAACTCCTGGCTGAGGGGTTCCCGTATCGCAGCGGGGAATTTTTACCGAATTTTGAAAACCCAGACACCGGCGAAGTGTATCCGGTGGTCTTACGGTCTGTGGCGTTTCTGGGCGCAAACACAGAGCCAGCCGTACCTCAACAGCCGGGGTACAGTGTGAAACTCGCTCAAAATGAGCAGGGTGTAACAACGATACATTGTAATGTATCAAATACTAATCAATCACAAGAGGAGATCGAAAACATGCCAAACGAAAACGAAGGCAATGCGATCAAGCTCTCTCAGGATGACATCCAGAAGCTCAGAGCGGAGTTTTCAGGCGAAATCGAAACGCTCAAAGCCGAAAATGCCACCTTAAAGGGAGTCGTGAACGATGACAAAGCCGCGCGAGACGCTTTGGAGTCGCAAGTACACAAGTTAGAAAGTAAGGCGCGCGCCGCCGAGGTGAGTGCCATACTTTTGAAGCTTGAGAAAGATTATGATTTGACGCCCGCCGCAGTCGAGGCGATCCGTCCGATTATGAGTGTCGAACATAATGTTGTGAAAATGTCGGCAGATGCCGAGCCGATCCCGGTCGAAAAAGCCTACGTACAGACCATTGAAACCGTGTTGAAGTTAGCGAAGGACAAAGGCGCTTTGTTCGTGCCGACACAAACGGCGATTCCTACCGGGAAACAAGAGGAACCAAAAACCACTGAGGCCCAACGAGAAGAAGCCGCTATCGTGAAAATGCAGAAAGACGCAACGGAACGCGGCGAGACGTTGGATTATGCAGACGCCCGGCTTCTGGTGGTTAAAGATTCTAACGCGATCCTGGACTTAATCGCCCAGACGCCAGCCGAAAAGGAGGGCTTAACATTATGAGTGCCGCACACGGAAACAAAGTCAATAACTATGCGGTTGTCTACGCGAAAACCGAAGCTGCGATCACCGTGGCCGAAGGGACCGCCCTCTGTGTCACCTACACCGGCGATGAGTTTGGCGAGGTAAAGCTGCCTGCCGCCGATGGTGTCCAGTGCGCTGGATTTATCTATGAATCCACTTCGGACGCCGGGGAAATCGCGAAGGTTGCCACCCGTGAACAGTTTTGGGTGCCGGTCGCAGAAGCGATTTCGATCAATGATGAACTCATGGCAACGTCCACCACCGGGGCCGTCAAGGTGCTGACCGCCACGAAATACAAAGTGGGGCGTGCCTTAACCGATCAAGCGACAACCGCCGGCTATGTCCTCGTTGAGGCTCTGATTGGCAGCAAGGAGGAGACATAAAATGTATACTTACACCGTACAAAATATGGCAAACATGGCTCTCGCGTATAAAGATCCTGATGCCTGGTTCCAAGCTGATGAAATTTTCGTGCCGCAAATGGTCAATACGATCAAGGGCTCCTATGATGTGGATGATGCTCTGGCCTGGTTTCAGAATGTCGATATGCATGTCGGCCCGGATGGGTACCCTACGTCGATGGACATTGGAAATTCGACTGTCGAATGGTCAACAGAACCCCGCGGCAAGAATATTTCGATCAATATCGCAGACCTGAAAGATTACGGCTCCCGGAATTACACAAGCGCTGAGCAAATGAAGCAGGTCAAATGGGAGTTACTCATTCGGACCGCCAGAATCAATAAGGAAATCGCAGCGGTGGCACAAATCACGACAGACGGGAATTATGATGCTGCCAACCGGCACGTCATCGGCGCGGGCGATTTCGCCGCAAGTCTGGCATGGAGTAATGCGAACAGCCGCCCGATCAATGATGTGGATTTCCTGGTTCGTGAGAATAGCCGGGCGAACACGATTGCAATGTCGTGGACGACGTTTCGGGATTTGATGATTAACCCGCAGATCCTGGATTACGGCAGCATCACCGCCGAAAGCCGCGACAATATGACACCAAAGGTCAGTATTCGGTATTTGGAGTCATGTTTCAATCTTCGCGTCGTGATTTTCAAAAGCGAAGCCGTCACTGCCGCAACCGCAGATCTCCCCATTGCCAGTCAGGTCAAGGGCGAAATTTGGGGCGATTATATCTGGACGGGCGTCGTAAATAAAGCCTCACAAGGGGCGCGGATGGAACTCCCAACGTGGGGCCATCAGTATATTTACAGCCCGGTTACGGACAATCGTGGATGGATAATGACCGAAACCATTGACCAGCGTGCAGGCGCGGGGGTTGGCGAACTTAAATTGGATCTGGGATATTATAACCAATATAAGACGTATGCCACCTCTTACGGGCAGCGCTTAAATGGAGTCAATTAATCGATGTCCGTTTACTACTCGACAGAAGCATCAGTTGAGGCGAAAGTCGCGGCGCTCGACATTCAACATTGGCTTGACCCGGATGGTGACGGCAATATTGATGAGGACGCCTTGACCAGCGCTCTTTCTGAAGCGAAAGAAGAAATCTTGTCATACGTGGAGAAGCGCTATGGAAGCACGATTGTTGACGCTTGGGATTCCGACACCCGCCCCGCTTGGATCGGGCAAGTGTCGGATTGGCTCACGCTCTATCATTCGCTGCCAGGCTATAGCGCGGAGAATCCGATCGCCTTACGGCGCTATGATGAGAATATCGTTCGCCTCCAGAAAGTCGCACGCTTTGAGTTGATGATTCCTGGAATCGATTTTGTAAGCGGACAAGACAACACAACGTCACGAGTGCAGTATCTGGAATGTACGGATGCAGATGCTGAATCCGGATACTGCGACCCGTGCGCGTATGAATACACATGAGAACACGAAATATTGTCATTGTAGGAGTTTTTATTTGCCTCGGAGTTTTTGCCGCCACAATCGGCACGATCGATGCGGCAAGCGACTATGTGAATAATTGGCTCAGAACAAATGTAGCCGGATCCAGTGACGGGCTCTCGCTGAAAATTGAAAGCACGTCTTCGGACACGCTTACCAAAGATTTTGCTACCACTAACACGATTGAGGACATCCAAAATCTGAGCAGAACCACGACCGGAACGCCTGCCATTGGTATCGGCGGGTCGATTGGAATTGGTGTTGAAACGACAGTTGGCAATGTCGAAGAAGGGATTCGGCTGGCGGCGGTGGTAGTGGATGAGACAGGAGCAACGGAAGATTTTTCATTTGACGTGATGGAAATGATAGCAGGCGCGGCGGCGGCGAAAACGTTTTCGATTGCCAACGGGATTGTCACCACGAAAGGCGGGGCGACACTTGACAACACGACAGCCGCCACTGAGCTTTTGATCACAGAAACGAACATTCAGCTAAGCGGTATTATCAATCTGGAAGGTGGGAACGTTGTGGTCAACAATGATTCCGGCGATTATGATTTCATCGTTGAAACTGATGATGTGGCGGATGCGCTGTCGGTGGATGCCGGGCTTGATGCGGTCCTACTCGGCACCGGGCTTGTACCGGATTTTAAGACCGCCGATCCGTGTGGTTCCGGATTCCCTGAAGGAAGTATTTTTTACAACGACACGGGCAACATCCTGTGCTTTTGCGATGGCACAAATGATTTGAAAATTTCAGATGGGAATGCGTGTTTCTAAATGGCAGCGCAAGAAACCAACATATTGAACGGGATTGAAACACGCCTGGCCGCCTACACCGTGAGCGGGCAAACACTCGAAGACATCAGATCGTATTGGGTGCAACGGACCGAAAATGATATGCCTCCTGATTTCGGGAAGTCGTTCCCCGCGCTTCGTGTTCGAATGCTCCCGGTTGACGGCGAGATCGTTTCAATCCCCGCCTGCATGACTCGCAAGCGCTGTCCTGTGGAATATCAAGTCTACACGTCGCAGGCTGGATATATGCGGGATAAAACCGCCTCCGAATTGATAGACCTTGTGGAAGATGTCTTTTACCAACAGCAACTTGGAATTAGCAACCTATTAATCCACTTTACCGGCAAAAATTACACCTTGCCGAGCGAAATCCCCTTTGCGGCTCAACTACATGGTGGAGCCGCGTTGAATTATACTTATGAATACACAGATGTACGGGCCACCCCGTAAGGAGTAGAGATTATGGCAGCCGAACGAATGGTCTTACGCTCGCAACGTGTGAGCATTGAGGAAGAAACAACAGAAGGGACTCCGGTTGCCGAAACCGCAAACGGGGCGATTATGACTTCTGAAGAAGGAGCCGAATTCAATTTAGATCGTGATGGAATACCGGGCGCGTTGATGTCCGGAAGTTTCTCGCTGAATGCCCCGACGCCGGGTATGTGGTCAGATGATTTGGGCGTCGTGATTCCAACTAAAATGCGAGGCATCGGCACTCTTGCCGCACACGGTCCTGACTGGCAGATGCCTGCTAAAAGTATCTTTGGCGAAGAGTACCGGGCCGAGGCCGGGGTGATTGACGCCGCCTCAACAGCGCTTGCCGTCAAGGTGAAGTCAGGCGGGGCCAGCCCTGCTTTAAAAGCCGGCCTGTTGATATACTTTCCCGATCAAGGGGAAGTGCGGAGAATTGCTAGCTACTCATCCCCAACCATGACACTTGATACACCGTTATCAAGCATTCCCTCGGAAGATGACACCTTTGTTCCAGGCGTCAACTGGCTTCTGAGCAGTTCCCCGTCGCACCCGTTTTTTACCTGCTATGGCTATTACGGAGAATCACAGGACAAGCGGGTCCGCATTACAAGCTGCAAAACGATGGAAATGGATCTTGCGATGGAGGTCGGCGGCCATTGTGATATGGTGTTCACGAGCGTCGGGTTGGAACCAACGTATGACACAACAGCGCAAGCTATAACGCCGACGTATGACACGACCACACCAGAGTTGATATGTCTGGACATGGCAGGATGGACAAAGGCCACAGGGACCGCTACAGGCACTCCCACGACGACAGAAACGATCCTGCTGACTCCGAATTTTCAGGTCAAGGTAGGCGATTCTGTCGGCATCGAAGTGAGCGCCGGGGTGTGGGAAATCAAAGCGATTAGTGCCGTGTCTGGCGATGCTCCGGGAAACATAACCCTGACGCATGCTGCGGTCAGCATCGCGGCAAGCGCCACAGATTCGATTCTGGTTTTCCGGGTCGCGTGCGCGGATATTGGGGAAAGCTTATCTATCAATATGGCCTGCCCGGTTGAGGCGGAGAAATGCATGTTCGCCACGTATGGAAAAACTGGATTAGCGAACGTTGGAAGAACGGTCACGCTAGAATCCGAGCCCTATTTTACATCCTGGGAACAATTCCTGATGAGGGATAACTCGACAGCCATGTCGCTTATGGCAATCCTCGGCGATATAACCAATGATGACCAAAATAACATTGTGGCGATCTATATTGCGAAGAAGGTCATCACGACAGCCTCACTAACCAACGACACGATTATGAAACAATCGGTCAGCTCACAAGCTGCCAAAGATGCCACGCTGGGGAACGATTTCGAGATCAATATGGCAGCATTCTAAAGGAGAGAGGATGTCACTATTTAAGGCGCAAGATATACTGGAAGATAAGCCAACCCCGAAAATCATTGTGTTGGATTTTTTCAAGATTCCAGAAGGGGAAGATCCGCCGATGCTGGAAATTGAGATTTCCCGGAAAACGATTGACGTGTTTACCGAATCCCTCGACAATCACAACAACGTAGAAATCTCGTACAACGGCAAAAATCCGAAGGGCAAACTCGTAAGCAATAAAATTGCCTTCTGTCATGAAGTGCTGAATGCATCTTATAAGGATTGCCAGGGACTGATTGACGAGCCGAGCAAGAAGGCTGTGCTGGCGTTGCTCCATCAGGAACCGCTCTTTGCGAAAAAGTTGGCGCCAAAACTGATTGACGCCTTCCAAAATTCAGAGTCCTATACTGATGATGGCGAAGAGGAAGAAAAAAAAAGTTAGCGCGGTATCTTGCTTGGGATGGCAAGGACTTGTGTCGTGAATGTTTAAAGGAATTGATAGGCCGGAACGTGCCTGCTCTCCAAAGGGCGAGGCTGACCAGCACCTTACCCTGCCCCCAACACGGGCACCCGGCCTATCTACCAAAACGTCTGGCGGCGTGGGTGGGGTTCTACCAGACGATCCAGCCGTACAGCCCCGCCCCGAACGCGCTGGACCATGGCTTAATCTCGAAATTGTGTGAGGCGTATGGAATAGAATTTATCCGGGCCTTCGAAAAGCTGACCTGGATTAATAATATTATGAACGAACAGCAAAAAGACAAGGCAGGAGGGAAGTCGAAATGATGCGTCTCGCGTGGTGGTGCTATTTCTGGCCTGAGCAAGTAGGATTGAGTCTTGTTCTTGATGCCGTGATCTATTTACTTCTGACGTTTTTCTTTCTTTTGATGGTGCGATATTATGGCGACAAAAGTGAGAGGTTTCCGGAAGGCCGCGCGTAACATGAAGGACCGCAAACGGGAGTTTTCCGCACGCGACCCGAAATTATATAAAGAGACCGGAGAGTTTATTTCGGAAAGTATTTCCAAAAATTTTGCAGGGAGAGGCCGGAAACCACGTTGGAAAAACAGAAAGAAATACTATTCACACCCGATCCTTGATAAGACAGGTAAGATGCGGGATCTCGCTGAAAATTCGGCGCTCCATTGGACGCATACGGCAACGTATGAAGGGACGCAGCATATCAATAAAATCATCAGCACCGGGTATGGATTACATCACCAATACGGATGCGGCAACAATCCTTTACGGGCGTTTGTTAAGATTTTCATCTATGAAAAAGCGATTATAAAAAGTTTTTTTCAAAAGGCATTCCACAGGACATAAGATGAGGATCGTATATTTCGCCCATTGCATGCTTGACTATAATACCGAAAAAGAGCGGAAAGAGCTTGAATTGATAGAAACGTGGATTTCGTATAAGTTGGTATTCAATCCGAATAGAAGAAGCATACAACAGGCGAAAAAACCAATGCAGGCGTGTTTCGATGTACTGAAAGATCCATCGGTTGACAGTCTCGTATTTAGCACGAGCTTACAAAACACCATAAGTCTGGGAGTTTACGCAGAAATTCGATATGCTCAGAAGCATAATATGCCTGTCTATATCATCCAAAACGGCAGAATCATGTCGTTTAAAAAAACGCTAAACCTCATTAAACACAGTAAAAACAGGGATTGGGCGAAAATATAAGATGCCAGCGACTACGACAGATACCCTAATTTTCGAGTTCAAAGTTGAGGATAAGGCGAGCAAAGCGTTTGACGCCTGGGAAAAGCGGTTGAAAGCGCTGGAAAAACAACTCAAGGAAACGTTTTCCGAAAAGGACATTGACGGCTTTTCGGAGGCGTTGGGGGAAGAAGCGAAGGAGGGCGCAGAGGCAATCAAGAAATCGTTTAGCGGGCTGGACCGCTTTGGGGCAACCCTGTTCAAAGGATTTCTGTCGGCGGCCCGGTCAGCTTTCGGGATTTTAGGCAGAATTGCAAGCGCCGCGTTTGGCGCGTTGGTACGTATTGCCAGCGCCGCGTTCCGCACGATAGGCGACCTCGGCCAGAAAGCGCTCAAGGGGTTGCAAGATGCCTTTGTGGATACCGTCAAAGATGCGTCAAGTTTTGAAGATTCGATGATTGTAGCACGCCGCACGATGGAGTTGACAGCAGCCGAAACCAAAGAACTCGGAGACGGGATCTTACAATTAGGAACTGAGCTTGGCGGCGTGAGTGCCGACACGCTCGGAGAAATCGCAGGCATCGCCGGAACGCTAGGGATTCGGGGGAAAGAGAATGTATTAGAATTTGTTGACGCCATTGCAAAAATTGACGTGGCAACCGATATAGCCGCCTCGACAGCCGCCCAAAAGATTCCCGCAATCTTGACACTCTATAAGGTGTCAACGAACGAAATGGGGGCGGCCACAAAAGATTTTGGAAACGTTATCAACGAACTCGGAAATAACCTGAACGCCACCCAAAACCAGATCCTCAATATCGCTTCGGCGATTGGCGGCACGTTAGCGACAAGCCGCTTCACGGTCAACGAAATGTTAGCGCTTTCGGGCGCGGTGGCAAGTGTTGAGAAACGATTTGGAACGGCAGGATCTGCAATCGCTCAAATCATCACAAGGATGTCAAGAGACTATTCCACATTTGCAGACGTGCTGAAATTAGATTCTGAAGAACTACGGAAAAACATCGAAGAAAACCCCACAGAAGCCTTGAAAATGTTACTCAATAGAATTCAGGCAATCGGAGAGGCACACGGGCCGGTTGTCCTTAATCAGGTCTTACAGGATCTAGGAATGACCGGAGTCAGGGCGACGGATGTCATGAAAAAAATGGGGCTGGCCGTGGGCGAATTTGACAAGGCGTTACTCCTTGCCAACGATTCGCTGAAAGTCCAAAATTCTCTTGATCGGGAATTTACCACGGCGATGGGAACCTTAACTCTACAGTGGACGGCCTTTGGAAATACTATCGATAACATCCAAAAGGTTATTGGCGGCCCTGTAATTAATGCCTTTACAAGCCTGCTACAAGGTAGTATCAACCCACTTGTAGCGAAGGTGTTTGAATGGATTCAACAGAGTCAGCTTGTGGGCGAAATTATTCCACAAGTCATGGGGGATATTACAGGGGCCATGAACTTTGCAGTGCAGGCGGCGGCTGAATTTGCCCAATCGATTAATTGGGAAGAAGCTGTAAACCGGGGCAAAGAATTATGGGATTCGCTTGTACAGAAAGTTACAGAAGGCTATGAATACCTACGCGATAATATCGGATTTGATGTCATTATGGACGGCTTCTCGACAGCGGTGGATATAGCGAAAGGCGTCTGGAACTCATTCGTTGAAATCGTGTTGAGCCTGTACCACAAATTACGCGATGACGTGGATTGGGATTCGGTTGTTTCCGGGCTAAAGGATGCCCTGAACAGCGCTGTCGAGTTCGTGAAAAAGATTGATCTTGTGGAGGTGTGGGAATCTATGCATAATGCCGCCACAGTTCTTTTTACCTTCCTGACTGATACCCTCCCCGACATTGTAAAACTTGCCACGGAACTTTGGCAGGCATTCAAAGCTTTTGAACCTCTTTTAGGACCATTATTTAAAGGCTTGTCACGGGCGATTCACGTATTTATTAGAGAATTTACAATAGTTATTGATAAGGTAAAGGGATTTATTGATCTCATAAAAGATGCATGGTATCTTGTAAAGCGCTTTTTTGGGGATATAAAAAACGAGGCAGAGCCAGCAACATTAGCGATCCGGAGTGTCGCCACTGCCACCGGCGAGGCCACCGAAGCAATGGAAACGTTTGAAGATGCTGGTGTCCAATCCCTTGAAAATGTGGCTGGCTCAGCGGCGGCGTTAGAATCTGCGTTAGACTCCGCTTCAGATGTTTCTACGTTTGAATTCGATGTGGAACGGGCTTTCGATTCCGTCAGCACAACGGCAGCGGACGCCGGGAACGAAGCCGCCGCCAGCTTTGGAGAGGGATTCAACGAAACGTTAGCGGAATCTGCCGACATTGGTGAGCAAGTCGCAGACTCTATGGGTGACATCGCTGACAATATGGACGTTGCAGGCGTGGCCGCAATGGATTTTGAAACGGACCTGAAAGCCGTGGCCGCTGAAGAAGAAAAAATCGCAGAATTAGAACGAAAGCTCAAGGACGCCACAGGCCGACGCGGGAAGGAAATGGTGCGTTCCAACGATAACGTGACGCGCTCGTTTGAACGGATGGGCGATCAATTCGTGGCGATAGACGCGCAAGCCGTTTCAATTCGTGAATCCTTTCTGGCCGCTTCACAGGCGGCGACAGATCAAGTCAACGCCACGATGCAACAAACGCAAGCGGCCTTGCAAACAATCGCTGACAGTGGGACCGCGTTTCAAGGCACGTTAACCGGGGCTGGCGGGTCGCTTGCCTCCGTGCCGACCGTGCCTGTGTTGCCTGTATTAGGCGCGGCGTCGAGAGCCACGGGATCGGGCGGTGGCGTGAATGCTCCGCAAACGACAAGTACCGGCAAGGGCGGCGGCACAGCTTCAACAGACCGTACCGGCTCAGGCGGTGGCGCCAAGTATGGGTCAGGCGGTGGCGTGACGACAAACGTCGTGTTTCAAGGACAAAATATTGTGGATGACAGCACCCGCACGCGCTTTGTCCGGCAAATCACACGAGAACAGCAAAACCTTGCAGTCCAGATTATTAAGGGCTAATTATGGCAATGACTTACGGGGCCTTGCGCCTCATGTATAATAATTTGATCACGGCGGCTTCGATGCTGACACTTTCGAGCCAGGCCACCGGCGACACGTCCGGCACGACAAAAGACGGCACGGGCTCGGCGTCAATCGGAGTAACCGGCGATTTTGGCGCGGCCATTGACCTGCTCTATACGGTTGAGATTGATGACGTTAGCGGAGGCACCGAAAACGG
>JAAEQF010000477.1 GCA_024231695.1 FCB group bacterium | reverse complement strand
GCTCTGGAACGGCTCGGCCGGGGCCGGGACGGCTGATCGGGACGGGCGCCGTCGAGGGCGGCGCGTCCGAGCCCGGCCCAGAGGGTTCTCCTGCACACGAAAACCGCCGGCGGGATTCGCATCCCACCGGCGGCCGAGGAAACTCCGGGTCGGGTCGGTCCCTTTCCCGGAAGGTCAGAGGTTAGGTCTTAGGGGTAGACGCCGGCTCCCGCGAACGCCACGTAGCCGACCTGCTCGGGGGTGTGGTTGCGCTCGCTGTCGCCGATCTGGTCCTCGTCGATCGACAGGTAGAGGCTGGTGGTCGTCGCCATGGTCGAGCCATGGACCTGGGCCCAGCCGCCGTTGCCGCCGTCCATACCCGCCATCGTCACCACCGCGACCGTCGGTGCGGAGGCGAACGTGGTGTTGAAGGTGTAGGCGTAGGGCGGGCTGTTGGTCACCCCGCGGACCGAGTCGGCACCGAGCGCCGCCTCGTACTCGACGCCGCCGCGGGTCCGGCCGCCGTCCCCGATGACGACGTCGCCGCCCGCCTCGGCGGCACGGCTGGTCGGGGAGGCCTGGCGCACCCGCTTGCCGGCCTCGCACGCCAAGGCAGACGGCG
>JAAEQF010000476.1 GCA_024231695.1 FCB group bacterium | reverse complement strand
TCGGCAATACGTTGTTCATAGACGGTGAGACCGTCACCTGCTTTGCCATTCACTTCACGTCCAAAAAAGCCGTCGCATTTCCGAGCGAATTCTTCTGGCAAAACAATCAACCCATCTTCTTTCAGTCCGGCAAAAAATACTTCCAGCCAATCCTGCCAGGCTTTCTCCATATCCCCATAGATCAGCAATGTTCCCAACAGATCGAAAAAGACACCTTTTATAGTTTGCGGCAAACCAACTCTCCTTTTCCAATCGGCACGACCAACGCATCGACCCGGCTGTCCTTTAATGCCCGGTCGATCATCGGCTGAAGAATTTGGCGATGATTAATGGCGTTATCGGCAATCAATAATCCACCGCGAACCAGATTAGGAACGATCATATCATAACATTCACCATAAATTTCTTTCTCGGCATCCAAAAAGCAAAAACCGATATCCCTGTATTCGGGCAGAAGGCGACAGGCATCACCAATCACCAATTCCACCACATCATCGACCCCCGCCTTCTCGAATGTCTCGGCGGCCAATATTGCTTTCTTTTCCAGTATCTCGAAAGTTATAATCTTGCGGCCGGTTTCGCGAGCGGCCAACGCCAGCCATAGCGTGGAATACCCGGCGCTGGCGCCGATTTCCAACCAAATACCCTCCGGCGCCGAGGCCGCCATGATCGCCAGAAAACGGCCCGTAACGGGTGGAATCTGACGCAGTCTTTGCAGTCGAGGCGTTCCATCGACTCGATCTTGAGCATCAAGGTTTTCAAGATGGCTCATCCTCTCCTGTATTTCCGCCGGTATGGAGTGAAACATATTCTACTCGTTTTCCCCGGACGCGCAGGCTTGCCGATCGAAATTCCGGATCATCATCATTGTCATTTTCTGCATCCCCAACCGTTCGTAGAAAGGCTGAGTCTCTTTATTGCAGGTGAGGTCAATCATGTACAATTCCCGGTAATGATCGATCATCCGCCTGGCCAATTCAGAACCTATACCCTGGTTTTTATATTCTGGCAAAACCTCCAAAAGAGGAATATAGGCCGACATTATCCGATCCGAAATGGCATTGATAAACCCAACGACCTTCGATGATTCGTCATCGACAGCCAAAAGAAAATAATCGCTTTGCCGCAGGATTTTCAGATGTGTTTCCGCGACGGGCGGTTTCGGCCAGCCGACAAAGAAACCTGCAAGCATTGGGACGGAAACACCCTCCAATGAATCAATGTATCTGATCATGCTCACCTCCTAAATTAACCAACAGCTATTCCTTCCGCCGAAGTGGCCGGGTCAAACAGGTCGGCCCGCCGCATCCTTTGCGCGAAATATCATATCCGGCAAATTCACGCACTTCGACGCCACGGCTTTCCAGTCCGGCTTTGGTTTTCGGGTTCCCAGCCAGCATAATGCAACTGCGCGGGGAAACAGCAAGTATATTGCAGGCCATGCTATCATATTCTTCATCAGGCACCTCGACCAGGGTAATCCCGCGGTCGATCAGATATTGCCGAAACGGCACTGGCATCAACCGGGAATAGACGGCGGCCAGATCGACATCAATCGGGCTGATAAACGACATCAAGTGCAGAACATCATCCGGGCCCGTCCAATGCGGCAAAGGGACGACAACAAAATCATCGACGAACTCTGCGGTCATATTTTTCAACTGCCGTATCCCCTCGGCGTTGGTCCGATACCCCTGTCCAACGACCAAAGTCTTCGGATCAAGCCAAACAATATCGCCGCCTTCAAGAGTCCCCGGCGACTCAATCCTGCCCAGGATATCGACTCCGATTCCGGTCAAAAATTTGCCGATCGCCTTCGCCTCGCCTCGGCGGTCGGGTTTGCCCATGTTGCACAGGACAGCTCCCTGGGGAGTTATCGCTACCGGATCGCGAACATAAACCGAATCCAGACCGGTATTGTCGTCGACCGGAAGAAAATGAATATCAATTCCGTCCCGTTTCATCATACCGAGGAAATCCTCATACTCCAGAACGGACTTTTCATATTCCGGGCAACTTAGATAATTGAGTTTTTGCCACTGCGCATCGATATTGCCCTGATTGATAAAGCCGTCTCTGGGGTGCTTGACCAGCAGGCTTTCGATTTTGCCGACTTCCGACTGACCGCCGAGTTTCATGGCCTGTATCTCCTGAATAAATGCCTGAAAGGTTATCCAAAATAGCCGCTTTTCCCTCCGGCCACAAGCTCTTTTCAGGGCGTTCAAGCAGGTAAATATATCCACGCCGATGACGATTATTCTTATATGGGTTAACTGTCTCCGAACCGAGGCGGTAATTGATAGATTTCGGGAATTATCAAATTATGGACTCTACAGGTTTTCCATGGCTGGCCATGTGGGCCGGAATCGGCTTCGTCTTTATCTACTCCATGGGCGAAAGACTGAACTGCATTTACGGCGAGCATCTTAAGAATATCGGCCTAATCGGCGCAGCTTTTCTGCTTTTTTACTGGTTTACCAGCTATTGCCCAGCAGCAGCCACGCAGATGGCCATTACTCTTTTAATCGCGGCCGTGATTTTTAAAATTATATTATGGTTGATTTTTAAACTCAAAGACGAAGGCTCGCCTTCTTCTCAAACAACCGGCGCCAAGCCCACCTTTTCGATCGAAGGTTCATTGCCCGGCGATGACATCTATGAAAAAACAATCCAGGACCTGCGCCAGGAAATGAAGAGCCCGCGTCAAGCCGGATTCGAGTCAAGCGAATCCCGGCAAAAATATCCCAAAAAATAATCCGGCCTTTAATTGGATTAATTGATTGACAAAAACAATATTCATCTTACATTACCTGTGATATACATTTATTCCCCGGGAGTCGAGTTGCTTTGCGGCTCGTGCTCAGATATTCATCATTGATTTTTAATAACCGGATCATAGGCAGTTCTTACAGGGGAGATTAATTATGCGCTCTCTGAAACCACCACCATCGCATTTCTGCTTTAGATATTTGATTGCCATATTTGTACTTTTTTGCTTATCGACAACCGAAGTAAAAGCCCAAGATCCGGCCCTTACTATCTCATTCGATGAACAAACGGTCGCCGCCGGCGACACGCTGGTGTATGTGGATGTATACCTCAGTAATCCTTACGATACCATCGTGTCGCTAACGCTTTTCTTTCAATTGAGTGATCCTGAATTGGCCGAGTTCCGCACGGACATGCTTGATAGCTCTTTCGGTAATGGTTGGAATATGACACTCTTCTGTGGTCCTATTACATTTTACTGCTACGATTCATGGGATACATTACTTAGCAACAACACTATCCTGCCAATCGGCTCAATTGCCTATCCTCAGTCTTCTCAGGGATTGTCAATCATCTCGTTTGATACTATCTCCAGCCCTATGATCGGTCTTCGGGTTTCTCTTGGCTACCCGCCATGTCGCAAATGTTGGCATCCCATTGCTCCCCAAAGCGGTGGCCTCCTGTTGCGCCTGCCTCTCAGGATAAATGAGGTTATCCCCGGAGAGCTAACTGAAACAGATTTCACTATTTCCCTTTTTGCAGATGGATATCAAGATCTCACTGTTTTTAATGGTTCCGCCGGTCAACCCCTGTTCGTCACTACCGATACAAGCGTAACCTATACATATCTGGCCTGTGATCAAACTATGCTCTTTAACAACGACTTCGCCAGTTCCATAATCGGCTCTAACGGTATATATACAATCACCGGAAATTCACACGCTCCTGATCTCGATGTACCGGGAGTAACATCTGACATATTGGTCGCCCAGATCAATATGGATTCTGATGAAATGGGTGTCATTTCTCCATCAGTTAGAAGTCACGAGCGAGGATCGAGCTGGATGCGTAAATTGGGAGGAGCACTGGCCGATGTCGGAAGAGCGCTTGTTGGATATGGAGACTTGATATATGTTACCGGCGATACTTACATATCTGGAGCGAGCAATTACGATTTATTTTTGATGGCCCTGAACGATACCGGGGACAGCCTCTGGACCCGAACATATGGCGGTTCATTAGGCGATTTCGGCCGTTCAATAGACCTGCTCGATCCTGATGATCCAACTAAACCTATCTTAATAGCCGGTGTCACCCGGTCATTCGCCGCTGCTTATGATGATTCTTGGTTTTTGGCTTACGACATGCTATCTGACGATACTATTCTAACTCAGTCATGGGATTGGATTAGTAATGACGACCGGGGATCTATGATTGTCCGCACTCATGACGGCGGATTCATCATCGTCGGAGAATCCTATGCGTTTCACGGATCGGACCTGGTTGTGACCGCTCGTAAATTTGACAGCCTGTATGCAAACGAATGGACCCGGACATACACCGGCGGAGGAGAAGATCGAGGAGTTTCAATTCGCCAGACCTACGATCATGGATATATAATAACCGGATTGACGCAATCAATCGGTTACGGAAATCGCGATGTTTATCTCCTCAAGATAGATTCGGTTGGTGACGTCATGTGGGAAACAGCCTTTGGCGGAGCAGGCGAGGATGTCGGCCACTCCGTTATCGAAACGCTGGATTCGGGTTATGTGATTACCGGTTTCACCAAATCCTTCGGCGCCGGTGAACGCGATATGTTTATTATAAGGGCCGACAAGAATGGTGATACACTCTGGACCAGAATCCTGGGTGGCGCCGGTAACGATCAAGGTAACTCTGTTCTTCTGGATTTAATCGACACGACTTATGTCATTGCCGGTACTATCGAGTCATCCGGAACGACTGGCTATGACATCTGGTTGGTCCAGATCGATGATTTTGGTGATACCGTTAAAACCATTACAATTGACGGCGGATATTGTCGTAATTGGTATGAAACCACGCCGGAATTGGCCGACTCCGTCATCGCCGATACCACTTATACCAGTTATTTTCTCGGGCAGGATTTTGTGGAATTTCCGGGGACAATTCATGTTCGATACCTCAATCCCGGTGACGCCAATGCCGATGGCGCGATAAATGTCGGCGATGCCGTCTTCATGATAAATTACGTTTTCAAAAATGGCCCGCCGCCGGAGTTTGATGAGGAAGGCGACGCCAACTGCGATTATGCGTTAAACGTCGGAGATGCTGTTTTTCTCATAAACTATGTATTCAAGGGCGGCCCGGCCCCTGGCTGTCCTTAAGGATCAGGCTGCAAGTTCTTCGCCTTATTCCAATAAAAAACCCGACCTGAATAGATCGGGTTTATGAAGGTCGCCCATACTTTCACAAATTATTTCTTCCTGACTGTACCTAAACCTGCCAGTCCCAGACCAATCAGAATAATCGTCGTCGGTTCCGGTATAGCCGGGTCGGAAGGTCCAACCATGACCATTTCGCCAAATCCAAAATGCGTATCCGGTCCCGAATCCCCCCAGTAATTTATATCGATCCAGTCGATATCGGCATCAAGAATACCGAAAAAACCACCGAAGCGGGGATCATAATTCACAGATTCGCCACTCGATAATGTGACAACAAATCCGCTGTGCCAATCCTGCTGGGAATTGGCCAGATACATTCCCCAGCCCGACACCGGAGCCGAGAAATCAAGTCTCAACTGAGTCACGCCCTTCATCGTCACCAGGCATTCGGTAGCCGTCGTCCAGTTAAAACCATAGCCGGTATTAAACTGATGAGCCAGAACTCCATCTGGAGTAACTACTCCGCCAAACGGATCGGGAATACTGGATACTAAATCCCCCACACTTCCCGGAAGGGCCACATCAACTCCCCCGGCAGCATAAACATCAGCCTTAGAAAACGTCCAGGAAAATGCCGATACCTGACCTGATAGCAGGAGTACTGCCGTAACAGCCATTAAAAATACAAATAATTTCTTCATGATTCCTCACAGATTGTGATAGAACTTGATACCATATTATAAGCAATAATCATGCCCGAATCGAGCATGCGACCGACAATCGCACGCAACTCATAATGTCTTATTGAACAACAACGTGCGACCGGTCGATTTTCACCGATTAACTGCCCCGAGATAGCACGACTCACAATTGACCATAATGTGAACATAAAGAAGATATATTTTATCTCGTATGCGATGTAATATACTGGCATCGAGAGATTTAGTTAAATCTGCCCTATGTCCCGAATCTGGACATATATATGTCGTTTGAGTAGTATTAATAGAATCTGATCGCAGCCGGCCTGCGACCTATTCAGGGTACCCGCAAGCCGGATTACTATAACCATAGGTCTGCAACCATTCAAGGAGAGCTATCGCTTCCGGGGCAAAATTCTTTTGTGCCCAACTCCCGGCCGTGTAAAGCAGAACCGGACGGTACAACTCAGCCACCGCATCATACTGGTAGGCTTTGAAGGAAACACCGCCGGCATCATAGCAGACATTCACCCTTGGCGATAACGGCCCCTCGGCCGCCTCATCTACCAGATCGAATTTGGCATTGAGTATCGTTTTATAAACTCCGCCGATTTGTTGATTGTTATAAAAATACTTATCCGCAAGCTCGGCCTCGGTGTAACCCTCATCAGATGCCGGATGCCACTGCTCGTGGCTGTGATCAAAGCTGCGTACTACGCCCTCGTTGTCGATATAAAATCCCCGACAGGTATAGCCCCAGGCAAAATTAATAAAGGTCACATCAAACAGATATTTTTGCTCGATAGTCGTATCCGGATAGCCGCAAATCGGAGCGCCGTCATTCCAGGCGGTCAACCACTCAAAAAGTTCCAGAGCTTCGGGCGAACCGTTCTTGCGCGCCACATCTCCTGCCTGATAAAGAAGTACCGGGTTATAAATTCCGGTAGCGTCATCGAAGGTATAGGCCAGGTAAGAGTTGATACCAAAATCGGCACATCCAAATGCAGGAGGTGACAATTCGCCGGCCTCAGCCCCCTCGATTTTCGCTATTTTTTCCTCTAGGAATTCAGGATCAAGAAAACCAATGACAGCCGAATTACGATCATATTTGGTGAAAAGGACTTCCTCAGTCAGCGTGTCACCGCGCTCCCAGGGATCAGTTCCATATTCCCAGCTATAGGAGTAAACCAAACCGTAGGAATCGATATAGATTCCATTCAGAGCATAACCCCAGGCGTAGTTTTCATACATAACTTCAAAATACACTTTTTGAACATCAGACGCGAACGCCGGACAGGGGACTGCCCCATCGCGGAAAACATACCTGATCAGATAAACCGCATCGCCGACATTGACCGAACCGTCCTCGTTGACATCGGCGGCTGTAATCGGATCGCATATCGGACCGCCCCGGAATACATAATTAATAAGACAAACCGCATCACCGACATTGACGGCATCATCATCATTGACATCACCGCAAACCTCAGCCCTGACCCCGCCGAAAGTCATTAGCGATAATAAAACAATAACGGCCACACGACAGACCATACATTCCGATTGCTTATGATTGAAAATGTAAGAAGATCGCAGCATCATCTACCTTCCCGGTTAAGGTTTATCATAGATGTGTGCCCGAATTTGACGATCTTTATACTTCTATTCAAAGATATAGGCAAAGTTCCAATTTGTCAACACATTCTTCCGAGCGACGAAGTCTTCTCGTTGCCCTACAACACTTTGCGAGAACCGCCAAAAGTGCCGAACCTAACTATCATCGTTCAATCAGCATAATAATATAAAGGATCATTGAAGACGTCAATTAAACCCAAACGCTTCTGCTTGCTCAGGATTTTCGTTATCGATTTGCCATGAATACGGTCGTGCCAGAGAAAACGCCGGAGAACCTTTTTCAGAGTCCAGTATTCCCGTTCATGATTAAACATCGGCCGGTTATTGTTCTCGATATAAAACCCCCGCAACAAATCGACGAATTCGCGTCGTTGACCTGAAAAAGAACTCAGACTCTGCTCGGGATACAAGCCCAGCCGCGATAAATAATAATATTGAGTCCGGCGCACATGATTATTGATATCCCTGATCGAGGCCGGACGCAAACCGTAGAAGCAGGAACCGGCACGAGACGGATCGACCCAGCCGGGATGTTTCACTTTTTCGATCAAATGCTCAAAGGTCTCCGCTGATTGCATCAAAAGCGATAACCAGAAATCAAATTCGCCGCGGTCGCATTCTCCTTTGTCGGCATTTAATAGTATCTGCGTATCGCCATCTTCAACAACCGCCAAACTGAAAATCCGCTGGGTAACGTCAATTGAGACGGTCTCGGGTGGGTCATTATCCAGCCAGCGATAATACCTTCGAACTTCCAAGGCGACCTTTTCCAGCGCTTCCTCTTCGGTCAAACCGCGTACGAACGCGCCCGGAAGTTCGTTTATAAACCCGATAAATCCTTTGTCGTTGGTTTCAACGCCAATGGAAAAACTTGAATAGGTCTGTAATGACACCTTATTTCCAAAAGAATCTTGTGGCATATAACAACCCGGTACTTGTAATCATAGAAATACTAAAGACAATGGCCTGCTGAATTCACATAATCAATGTCCGACAAGATTAAACTTTTTGCCCTCCTGGCGATGAAGTATAAAACTGAATGGCTTCTTGATTTCAGGTGTCTCAACAACAAATTCAACCCGAATACTATCCTCTCCAGGGGGAATTGTCAGAGTATCAAATAAGATACATGGATACGAATTTTGGCCTTTATAATTCTGTAGATACATGAGGGCTCTACCTGGCCCTGAAGTGTAATCCCACATATACGGTCCGCTACTAACTTCATCACCAGAAGCCAAAAACATCGTGACAACAGAATCAATTTTAAATAGTCCGCTGTCTATCGCTTGCCCAAGATGCACTAGATTAAAGTCTTTACTACTTTGGTCAATCGGCATATATATCATAAAGTTCTGGTTGTCCCATATATCTCTATTAACACAGTTGGCCAGTGCCGTATATCTCGGTACACCTACTTCCCAGATACCATCCACTTTATGGAATTTGGCCTTACGGGCAAACTTACGATTCATTACAATCCAAGAACCGCATGCACTGAAAACGAATATTAACAATAATAATGTCAGAATAAATTTAGATCGCATTCAATACCTCCCACTTCGTATTGTCATCCGTGCTTAAATATAATACCCTCAGTAAACGCGGGCAAGGATTTCACAAGCACGAAGCAGAATTGTACTATTCGTCTTTGTCGAGATGCTTTTCGAGTTGTTTGACGCGTTTGATCAGATCGGGCAGCTTACGCAGAGCCGC
The DNA here is from genome assembly GCA_024231695.1 of FCB group bacterium. Taxonomy (GTDB): domain Bacteria; phylum Zixibacteria; class MSB-5A5; order GN15; family JAAZOE01; genus JAAEQF01. Next base: position 5,276 of record JAAEQF010000476.1, on the reverse strand, counting down.
CTCGATCCGCATAGATTCACCAATCGGCCGAGCCGGATAACCGAAATATTTTTTGCCGCCCTCAAGCGAGCGCGACACGCCGGACTGAGCGCCGACCATGGCTCCGTCGCCGATTTCAATATGCCCCACCGTTCCCACCTGACCGGCCAGGATGACGTTTTTCCCAACCTTGGTCGATCCGGAAATGCCGACCTGAGCCACGATGATCGAATTTTCCCCGATGCGAACGTTGTGGGCGATCATTACCAGGTTGTCGATTTTGACTCCGTTTTCGACCACCGTCGGCCCGATAGCGCCCCGGTCGATGGTCACATTGGCCCCGATCTCAACCCGGTCGCCGATTTCAACCCAGCCAACCTGCCTGATTTTCTTGTACTCCTGCCCCTCCCCGGTGGGAGCAAAACCGAAGCCGTCCGAACCAATCACTGTCCCGGCATGGATAATGACCTCGTTGCCGATTTTACAGCCATGCAAAATCGAGACATTGGGCGCAATCAGGCAACTATTGCCAACAACGGCTTTTTTACCGATAAAACTGCCGGCCCGAATAACCGTTTCACTACCAACAGTTGCCCCATCCTCGATTACCACATGGGGTCCGATTTCAACTTTTTCCGCCAGATTGGCCGATTCGGCCACTACCGCCGTCGGATGCACCATCCAGTTGTTGTCGTATTCGGGCGGATAGAGGATATCGACAATGCGCGAAAAGAGCAGGTAAGGGTTATCGCCGATAATGCAACTGCAGTGATCGACGACGCTGTCAGGAGAAACTACCAGAGCCGAGGCTTGGGTAGTAGTCAGATGTTTTTTGTAAGCCGGGTTGGACAGGAAGGAAATTTGTCCTTCCCCGGCGATGTCGATGGGGGCGGCTGATTCGATTAGGACCTCACCGTCCCCGCGAAACTCGGCGCCGATTTTATCGGCCAATTCTTTAACCGTCAGGGGCAAACTACTCGCCGCTTTCAAGAATTTCGATAACCTTCTCGGTTATGTCATTTTCCTGCTTGGCATAGGCCAGACCGGCGGAGTTGAAGATGAACATATAGTTTTCCTCAATCGCCAGCTTTTCGATGGCCGCCTGAATTTTTTCATAAAGCGGTTTGACCAGTACGGACATCCGCTTTTCAGCTCTTCCGCCGGGACCGGAGATATCTCGCGTATAGGCAGCCAGGGCCTGATCCTTCGCCTGAATAGCCGCTTCCCGTTCGGCTTTCTTATCGGCCGAGAGAATCAATCTTTGTTTTTCATATTCATCGATCAATTGCCGCAATTCTCTCTCCATCATGCCCGCTTCATCTTCCCAGGCTTTCAGTTCGGTATTGAACTGCTCCTGAGCCTTGGCCCATTCCTTGTAATTCTGCTGGATCTTCTCTGAGTCAATGAATCCAAATTTCTGCGCCGCGACCGTGCCGCCCAACAGAGCCACCAGACCAACAGTCAAAACCACCATTTTAATTATTTTTGACATTCTTTTGCTCCCTTGTCCTTATATCACCACTCTACACTAATTATCAATATCCTGGTGAAACCTGGAAATGTGTCTTCCAACCCTTGGGCGAACCATACGCCTCATCAAGAGCATAACCGAAATCGAAGCCGATTACTCCCACTCCCGGAACAACCAAACGGAAACCGATCCCGACACTTCGGTATAGATCGGAAAACGGTTGAATCTGTTTTTTGGCAGACCAGGCCGAACCAGCATCGGCAAAACCGATCACATACATCTGACCGGTCATAATAGGAAACTGCAATTCGAGATTATAGATAACCTCGGAAATACCCGGTGTATAAGTGCCATTGCTGTTGCGCGGTGCCAACGATGCATCCGAATAACCGCGAACAATACCGTCGGTATCTACCCCGCCGGGCGTGAACCGCTCCGAATAAGGGATATCATCAATATCATCAGCACTGATGTAGCCGAATTTATATTTGGCCGCCAGAGCAATACCCCATTTCAGTGGAATATATTTTTTCGCCGAGAACAGATGCTTGTAATATTCCCAGCGTCCCCCCAGAATACCTCCGGCCAACTCACCCGTATAAGCCACCTGCGAACCTGATGTGGCAAAAACAGGCAAATCACGGCTGTCGCGCTCGATTGAAAAATAGGTGGCCGAAGTTCTCAGCCATTCCTCATTGAACGTTTCCAATGAGGATTCAAATGGAACGTACTCGGTTTCGCCCAGAGAATTTATGACCGTATCACCGTTTTGGGCTCGGTAGGCGTCCTCGAATTTGTAATAGCGGACGTCCTCTATACGATATCCCCAGAATACTTTGGTGTAGTTATCCGGCCATCGCAACCTTCGGCCCAACCGTACCGATCCACCTCGTTTGCCCTCGGTAAAATCGTCGTACCAGTTGCGGTTGACATTATAGATACTACCGCCGATCAGCGTCGGTGTTCCCATAAACCAGGGTTCGGTGAAGCCGAGTGAGATCGAATTGCGTTCCGAGCCGAATTCGACGTTAAGATTGACGCTTTGGCCCATACCTCGAAAATTGGGAATCCCCAGACCAAACGTCCCGACCAGCTTATCCTGAGCCGAATAGCCGGCCCCAGCCGATACCTGACCGGTCGGTTTTTCCTCGACTTTGATAATCAGATCGACATCGCCGGAGGGCAGGTCGCGCACATCAGGAACTACATCGGAGAAAAAGTTCAACTGCATCACGTCGCGAAGCGAACGCATCAATGCCGACCGTTTGAATGTTTCCCCCGGCCTAATGCGCAACTCTCGCCTGATCACTTTTTCCTTGGTCTTGGTATTACCGGTAATATCTATCAGCTTGACCTGCGAAGGCAGGCCTTCTGTTATATCATACTCTATATCAATCGTCGAATCGCGGGTGCGGCGATCGTCAAAGATACGAACGCGCAAATATCCCTCTTCCTGATAGGCAGCATAAAGCTCGCCCAGCGATTCGTCATACTTTTCCTGATTAAATACTTCCCCCGGATCAAAGGAAAGAGCCTTATTCAAAATCTGATCGGCAAAAATATCATTGCCGCTAAACCCGGTTTCGCCGAAATAATATTGTGGACCCTCATACAAATCGATAAAGATAGTCATCCGGTTGCGGGCGGTGTCGATGGCGAAGGAGTCGGATTTAATATAGGCGTCGATGAATCCCTCTTTGTTACAATAGGCGATTATCTTCTCCCGATCCTCGGGGAATTTCTCTTTCTTGAAATCCGAAGAACGGAAAAGACCCCGCTTGCGGTTGGACATATTCCCCACAACTTCGGCGGAATCGAGAAGCATGGCGCCGCTTAAAACCACCGTTTCGACTTTCACCTTGTTGTATTCTTTGATTTTGAAACGAATTGCTGCCCGCGAGGAATCGGGCTCATATAGAATTTCCGGAAGTACATCGGCCAGAAAATATCCTTTGGACATATATTCGGCGTCGATCTTGTTTTTGGCCAGCCGGGCTAGATGATCGGCAATATAACCGCCCACAGCCAAATGGGTAATACTTTTGAGATCCTTGTCGGATATCTGCTTGTTGCCTTCGAAAGTAATTGCTGTCAGCTTGGGATATTCCAGGACATTTATAATCACTACCGTTCCGGCGTTGACCTGTTCCACGTCAACCGAAATATCGCGGAAAATGCCTTTGGCATACAGGTTTCTGACCGCATCCTGAATGGCCGTTCCGGTCAGCTCTGATCCAATACGCAGAGCCGCAACGTTGGTGATCATTTTTTCCGATGCATTGATATTGCCGTTAACGCGAATATCGACGATCGCAAAATTCTGAGCCTGAGTAGTGCCGACCAGAATGAATATAGCCGCCCAAAACAACAGAGGCATCAGACGGCATGACAGCTTTTCCGTGCTTAGTGACTGCTCCATTAAATATCCGGCGTCAGCTTGGGGCGTTGATTTTGGTTATCTTGACTTCCGTGTAATCCTGACGATGACCCTGAGTGCGACGATACTTGGTCCGTCGTTTATACTTATAAATCAAAACCTTATCTTCTTTGTCCTGTGTGACCAGTTCCGCTTCCACGCTGGCATTGTCAAGATATGGGGTTCCAACTATCGGTTTGTCACCGTTGGCTATCAGAAGGACCTTGTCCAAAGTCACCTTGTCGCCGGCCGTGCCGTCTATGCGAGGGATCTTCAGCGAAGTACCCTCCTCAACCGTGAACTGTGTCCCGCCTGTTTCAATCACTGCATACATAACCGTAAATCCTCCATAGGGTTCAGCAAAGCTAATCTTAGAAAGTACGCAAGTTCGGCCACAAGTCAAGCAAAATCTAAGCTGATGCCTCCTTCATTTTAATAAGTTGCGAGGCTATTGTCCCTATTTATACCGTAAAATCCGGCCGGAGTTCATAAAAACATCGGCCCGACCTCAACTTCTAATATTCTACCAGACAACAACTTAATTCGACTCCTGGCCTTTTTCGAGCCAATTTCGCCCGGTCCGAAACTTGTGATTTGGATTTTGGCCCGCTTTTGTTATCTTAAGCGGGTTATGGATAAATTCAAACTGGTGTCGAGTTTCGAACCCCGCGGCGATCAGCCCGAAGCTATCAACCAATTGATGGCCGGTCTGGAACAAAAACAAAAATACCAGACCCTGCTGGGCGTAACCGGATCGGGCAAAACTTTCACTATGGCCAATGTCATCGCCCGCTACAATCGCCCGACCTTAATTCTATCGCATAACAAAACCCTGGCCGCGCAGCTTTACGGCGAGATGAAAGCTTTTTTCCCGAACAACGCCGTCGAATTTTTTATCAGTTACTACGATTACTATCAACCCGAAGCCTATATCCCCTCGTCCGATACCTTCATCGAAAAAGATACGGGCATGAACGACGACATCGACCGCCTGCGCCTGCGGGCCACCTCGACCCTGCTGGAACGAAACGACGTGGTCATTATCTCCTCGGTTTCCTGCATCTATGGTCTCGGGTCGCCCAAAGATTACAAGAGCCTTCTGCTTTTCCTCGAAGTCGGTCAGGAGGTTGATCGCGACGATCTCATCCGGTCGTTGATCAACATCCATTACAATCGCAACGACATTGATTTTGCCCGTGGCAATTTCCGTGTCCGTGGGGATACGCTGGAAATCATCCCGGCTTACCGCGAGGATGCTTTGCGGATCGAACTTTATGGCGATGAGATCGAACGGATCACCTCTTTTCATCCCACCAGCGGCGAGATCCTTGATGAACGTCGGCGCGTTGCCATCTATCCGGCCAAACATTTTGTCACCACAACTCCGCAGTTGGAAAAGGCGGTCAACTC
>JAAEQF010000475.1 GCA_024231695.1 FCB group bacterium | reverse complement strand
TGGAAAATGGATGAAGAAGTATTTAAAACGGGAAAAGAAACAATCAGCGAAGAATGCCTCACTAATGCGGCAACAGGTGAAACAATATTCCTAAATACAAAGAAAACGCTTTATGTGTATTGTGTCAATAAAAATTCAAACAAAATCATGAAACGAGGGTAACACTTTCTGCTTCGGGTTTCTGGTTCAGGAACTGCTCTATCAGTCCCCAGATCTGTTCTTTCTGTTTTCCATCAAGATGACTTAAAGAACCGATGGCATCTTTGATTTTATTTCTAACCGGTCCCTCATAGCGGACCTGTTCAAGAAGTTCCCGGGTCCATTGCCGGACCCTTCTTTCCGCCAGTCCTTTAATGTTTCTGGCCTTTTCTGTTACAGCCTTTAAAGCCATCTCCACGATTATTTCAATTTTTGGCGGAGCCTCCAACACCTCCTTCTGATCCTGGTGTTTTTGCACTTCCAGCATGTGTTGATAGTTGTACCGTTCTCTGCAGTAAAGCTGGTATCGATCATTGTCCATATCTCGTTGAATATTTTTCAGGATGCCGAAAAAATAAGAAAGATTTTTACGTCTGGCATCCCGGTTGACCGCTTTCAAAAACGCATCCTCGGTCTTTACAATGACCTGCATATCGTAGCCTCGGATGCTGCGACGGGCATGCTCTAACTCCGTCTGCTCCGGATGAAGATTGTGGCTGCGAATGATCCAGTCAAGCCGATCGTACTTGGGTTGATTGGCATCAGGGGCGTTTTTTGCACGCCTATGCTCGACCAGTCTCTGTCTTTCCTCTTGCCGCTGAGTATCGGTAACCGGCGCTTTCATATGCGCTGTCGGCGACCCAACAGATCTGTGCAGCGCCATCTGGTTTCGCATCGTGACGTAAACTGAAACAAGCTTTTCCAGAACACTTTTGGCCAGAGCTTCGGGCGATGATGCATCAATGCGGATTTCGCCAAAGGTTCTTTTCATCAGGCTAAAGGCCCCTTCATCGGTGCCGTTTCCTTTTGGGTTGGCCGGACCTGCCGGTACTGGTTCGATTCCATGGTCTTTAAGGTATTGCGCCACGTCGTCGCTTAGATTGGCCGTTCCATGGTCAAAAACCACCCCCAGAGGAACGCCCCATTGTCGGCGATGGGTCTCAAGAGCTTCGATGACCGCTTCGGCGGTTTCCGTCCGGTGAATGCCAAAACTGGTATGACAAAAACTGCCCACGTCAACACCCAACTCAACAATGAACTTTTCCACGGCATTATTGATCCGGACCACAAGCTCACTGCCATCGAGACTTAAAAGCCCGTTGGGGATTCGCCGGCATAAGCTGCGATAAAATCGTGGCCGTTTTTTGCGTGTTTCAGCCTTGTACAGATCATTGGCGATCAGGATGTCGGCGATTGTTTTTCGTCCCAGGTTCAACTGTAATTTCTCATTGAGATACGAGGTGAATTTCTGGATCCGCAGGCGTTTGCCTTGGGCTTTGAATTCTTTTGCATTGTCTACCACCTGACGGACGACCTCCAGAGTAACCTTGCCGGATTTACCTCGACGATCAACTACCTGAAAAGGGTTCATCTGTTCATCAAAGCCCTGGTTCCAAGTGCCTATCGTGCCAACCGGCACCCTTAGCACCCAAGCCGTTTCCCGAACCGTTTGGGATTCGTTCCTGAAAAATCTCACTGCTTTTTCTCTTTCTTGTTGCCGGTGTTGTTTTTTTTATCCGCCAGCAATTCGTCGACTCGGTGTATTTCCCAAGCAAGTTTGCGACCACGGTTTTCGAAGCCCAGCCGATCATGGTCTTTTTTCAGATTGTCATAGTCGGAGTGAAGCGTTTCCAGTTTCGCTTCCAGTTCCTCGTAATGATCTTTCTGGCGGCCAAGATGCTTTTCGGCCCACTGGTAACCGGTTTTTCGCGACACCCCCGCTGCCTTGCAGATCCCGGCAATATCGATGTTTGCAGCAATCCCCTTGCTTTTTAGGATCTGGCGTGCGCGAATAACGACGGCCACTTCTTCCGGCAATAAAGATTCAGACATGACGACCTCCTTGTGCTACCAATACCGGCCGACCCAAAAGGTAAAAAGTGATCTTGCCATCGTCGGTCAGTACGAGATTAAAAATACTCCGTTCGATACAAAAGTTTTGGTCGGTAACGTCACATCCTTTTACAATATCGTCAAGAACCTTTTCGGCCTTACCATGGAATCGCTCGGCGGGTGTTAAAAGTCCACCCAGTCCCTGGTGCGGTCGCTGGTAGTTGTAGTGCTCGACCCATTTCTGTACGGCAACGGTTGCTTGATGCGCCGTAGAAAACTGCTGCTTTGCAAACAGCTCGGATTGAATTCTGCGATTTAAAGCCTCCACCTTGCCAAGGGTCTGTGGGTGATGGGGCCGCGCATGAGTATGTTCGATGCGCTGGGTCTCCAAGTAGAGTTCAAATCGGTTGATCCCTCGCCACGAATAGAATACAAAGCCCCGATCGGTAAGAAGCTCTTCCATCTTGCCAAAACGGGCGATGCCGGCGCCCACCAGATCGATTACCTCATCAATGGATGTTTTGTCCAACAATCGAAAGCCGAGTATAAATCTGGAAAAATCATCGATGAGCAAAATCAAGTACAGCTTGAGTTTGTTGATGAAAAGCTCAAGGATGTCCATCTGGGCCAACTCCAAGGGCCGCTCGGCTTCAAATTGCTGCCAGTCGCGGTTTTTCTCTTTTTTCCGGGAAGGCTTGTAGCCGTCTGCCTCCATGACTTTGCGTATCGTTCGGATCGAAATTGTCTTGCCTTGACGTCTGAGCTGGCTACGAACCTGGCCAGGTCCATATCCTGGATTTGCCTTCCGGGTGTCGATAATCGCCGCTTCCTGTTCCTTGCTGATCTGCTTGATACCACGGCCGGGGCGCGTGGGCTTATGGAAAAGAAAAGCCTCTTTTCCAAGGGCGTCGAGGTTCCGCTTCCAATCATAGACTGTTGTGTAATGGATATCGGCAACTTTGGCGGCCTCCTTGATTCCGATCTCCTCGGCGCTTTCCACAATCTTCAGCTTCTGTTGCTGGTCAAACTGCTTCTTGTTCATCTCACTTTCTCCTTTCTTTTTGCTTGGAGAAAGTGTTACCCTTCTTCAGCCGGTTTTGTATTGATTCTTAATATCATGGTCATTTTTACCTAAATATAAGGAGAATAACAATGACGGAAAAAGAACGATGCGTAAGCCTTGATGACGCCATCAAACAGGTGGAGGCTGCCGTGAGGCGTATCGCGCTCATTCATCTAGGCTTTTCCAAAACTCTGGTGGAGGAATTCGGCGAGGAAAAAGGAAAACAGCTTATTATAAAATCCATGATCAAATACGGCAAACTGGTCGGCGAGCAGACCAAAAAGGGCGGCCAGGATTTACCCTTTTTCGGCCTGCATGA
>JAAEQF010000474.1 GCA_024231695.1 FCB group bacterium | reverse complement strand
GATCGTCAGCGATTCGGGTACTTCGTACTTTTTCCCCATGACATAGATGGGGATCATTTTGGCTTCCACCTGTTTGGCTTCCGTGGTGCTCATAATAACCTCTTAACCTCTATATCAATTTCTCATTTTTACGATTTTAACCGGCCGCCTTCAACAGGTTCTTATCCTGTAAAAGTTTGGCCGAACTTTCCCGATTCAACTCCAGATGCAAATCATCGCCGCCGACTCCCAGAGCCACGGCCAGAAGCTGAGTGAAATAATAAACCGGGACATCCTTCATCCCCTCGAACTTACCCATCATCTCATCCTGCTTTTTGCCCAGGTTGTAATCACACAAGGGACAGGCCAGAGCCAACGCCTCCGCTCCGTGCCCGGTGGCATCGGTCAGGATATTATGCGACAACGACAACGCCGCTTCAGGGTTGCCGAGGATTTGATAGGTTCCACAACATTCGATAGCCGCCGGGAAATCGACAACCTCGGCCCCCAGCGTCTGTAAAAACTGATGTAACACTTGCGGATTATCGGGCGTATCGACGGCTACATCGCGCGGACGCAAAAGCGTACAGCCGTAATATGGCGCAACCTTCAAACCGGCCAGCGGAACTTTGACCTTTTCTTTCAACTTGTCCCAGCCGTATTCGTCGCG
>JAAEQF010000473.1 GCA_024231695.1 FCB group bacterium | reverse complement strand
GGCATCATCATCTACCGACAGGTTTATGGGGTGATGTTCTGTTATAGCTAAGGGCCAAAGGAAACATGCCTTTGGCTTTGCTTTATTAGGAGGAAAGCCTATTTGCAGGGCGGCTGAATGTAAGGAGCATAATATTTGATCATTTTTGTTTGTATATGCAAAACAGCATAAGCCTTGCTCGTCAGTATCTAAAGCGAATAAATCAGCGCCTGCCTCGTCAAATATATTTTCAAAACCAAGGCTGGTTTTAAGTTGAGGTAAAAATTGTGAGGCCAAAGGAAGCCATCCGGTTATTGAGGATAATTCCTTACGATCAATACATATTTCATAGTTTGAACAACAGCATTTGTTTTTTGTACAGAGGCCGCCTCGGCAATTATGGGAGATTGAATATATTGCTTCGATATCTATTTCAATATCATCTATTATTATCGATTTTGTCATTTTTTTTATAAAAGTATTTTTAGTATTGGTATCTTAAAAAGGGCCGGAAATTATTTCCCTGTATGCCCAAAGCCGCCGGAGCCCCGGTCGGTTTCTTCAAGGAGTTCTTCTGAAATCCATTCTACTGTTTCATGTTTTGCGATTATCATTTGAGCAATACGGTCCCCGTCGTTAACGATAAAGGGCTCATTCGATAAATTAATAAGAATCACACCGATTTCACCACGATAATCGGCATCAATTGTGCCCGGGGCATTCAAGAGCGTCAGGCCGTTTTTTAGGGCCAGGCCGCTTCTTGGTCGGATTTGTGCTTCATAACCGGCCGGCAGTTCAATATACAGCCCGGTGGGAATTAATTTTCGTTCTCCAGGAGATAGACTTACGGGAGCATTGATATCGGCTTGTAAATCCATGCCCGCCGCCAGGCGGGTGCTGTAGGCCGGCAAAGGGTGTTTTGAGCTGTTTTTTATTTTGATATTCATTTTAGCTTTTCCTTGAAGGTAGGAGGTGAGGCTGTCGAAAAACGCCCATCTTCTTCGTTACATAAAATTCCCAGGCCGTTCAACGTACAATAAATACGCCTCACCCCTGGAATTTTTCCGTGCCTTGAATCCGGACATTTTTCGACAGCCTCAGTTAAATTACCTTTTTCTATAGTTTCGGTGATAATTATAATGCCTTTGATGAAATGCAGACATCTTTCATCTGTGCTTTTTGGGTGGTTTTGATGTCTTCAGTAGGAAGCCCGTGTTTCATTGCGATCATCCAGGAAGTGTTGATGGCCAGCGGAACGGAAGTTAGCAGCATATTAACAATATTGGGACAGCCTTCACTGCCGGCATAAAGGTCGCGGACAAATTGAGTGAAGCCGTGTTTAAGGGGCCGGCCGTTTAACTCGGTTATCCGCGGGCAAAGCTCCTGACACCGGCCTCCCGGCGCCTTGGCGATTTCCAGGTTGGCATTGGAAATAATGAAATCAGGCAAGGATACATCCAGGGTAATCTTGATATCATGAATGATATCAAACATATGGGCGATTACAGTGATGCCGCCATGGTCGTTTTCATAGAGGCTGTTTTCGAAATGACGTTTAAATACGGGGTCTTTCTCTTTCATTAGGTCCGTTCCGGTAGGGGCGAATATGGTCTTTGCCCTTATTGGCCTGAATAAAAATTAATACGACATTGATATAGAATGAATTAATAATAATGAAACGAGGGGCTTCAGCTTCTGGACAGAAGTGTATGGCGGGACCTTGGGAATGTCAAATTCTTGCTTTTGAATATAATCGGAAGCGGGCTTAAGGAAGTAATCTTAAACCAGGTATCCTCGAAGGCGTTTGTAAATAAACCAGGGGCCAATGATTAGTAACGTGAAGATGAGATTCATTGAGCCGTTCCAGGGGCTGGTTCCTCCGGTGGTCATACAGCCGCCGCCGCTGGTACCGCCGTCCTTTGCCGAGGGGTCTTCGGGGCAGACATCGGTTGTCCCGCTGGTGCAGGTGCCGCCGGCACAGATATCCCCATCGGTACAGCTGTCACCATCATCACAGGATGCGGTGTTGTTGGTGTTAGCGCAAAGATGATCAATACAGGACTCGGTAGTGCAGGGGTTGGCATCATCACAATCTTCTGCCGTTGTACACCCCTCGGCACAGGATGCCATGGGCTGGCCGATAACACAAATTCCGTCGGCGCAAACGTCTCCGGCCGTACAGATATCACCATCATCGCAGGGGAGAGTGTTGTTGGTATTGACACAAACATTGGTGACACAGGTATCGGTGGTACAGAGGTTATCATCATCACAATCATCATTGCTTGTGCATATGTCGGCACAGGGGTCGCAAGTCCCCCCTGGGCAAGAGTCTGTGGGGCCGCACTCCTGGTCACAGCAGGGATAATTCCCGGTGCAAGTCTCGCCGGTCGGACAGTCCTCATCAGCATAGCATTCGGTCGGCGGCGTTGAACAGCCTGAGGGGCCGACACAAGTTTTAGTTATTACGCAGGTGGCCGTGTCTGAGCATTGGGCGTCATTACGGCAGGGGAGTAAACTGTCTGAGCAAAGCCCTTGCAGGCCTGCCTGGTCACACAACTCTCGATAGCATGAGTCCTGGGCCGGGCAATCGGCATCTGTTTCGCAGGCGGTGCCTTTTTCTTCACAATAGCCGCTAGGGCATTGGCCCGAGATGGTACAAAATGAACTAGATGGGCAGTCGGAATCAGCTTGACAACTGGTAATGCCGTCCGAACAAAGGCCCAGGAGCCATTCGCCGATAAAACATAGGGTCCCGTCATTGTCCCCGCCCAGGCAGTTACCGAATTCCAGGCAAGTCGTCCCATGGGTGCACTCTAAATCATTGCTGCAAAAATCAGGCGTTACGCCGGGGGAAGGGACGAAATCACTGCAAAGGCCAAGATCACTGATACAGGTTTCTCCCTGGCCGCAGTCCCAGTCAAGGTCACAGCAGGTTTTAGTTTCATTACATATGCCGCAATAGGCATATCGTGGCACCCAAAGGAGAGCGAGGAGCATGGCCCCTAAAAGTATATTTGCATTTTTGTATGATTTGTACATAACGTGTAATTCTAATAAGTCTTCAAAATTAAAAGAATTTCTCCCAAAATCATTATCGGTTTTTTTTTAAGAACCCTTAGGGCCTTTGGCCTTCAAGCCCGATTAATTCGTGCCGGGAGCCCCCCTTACATTGGAGATATTGAACATACAATCATCATAATCCAGGTCTCCGCCTTCATATATATCTTCAAAGCCAAAATCCCATGAGTTGGTTTCGTTGGTTCCGATGAGCTGAACATGTTCGATCTTATCAGGATTCAAGGACCCGTCTCCGGTCCAGTAATCATAGCCGGAAGTGATATCGGCCAGCTTGAATTTGATGGCCGTCCCGGCCGGGAACTGGCCGAGATTTACCTGGGTGCCCTCATCGTCGCTATCAAAGAGATAACGTTCATGGCCTTTGATCACGGCATACAGCTTATGTACGTGGTTGGCATCTTTCCCCAGGCTGGTGACGATAATATCCATAGTGGGGTCGGCCACGATAAACTCGCCTCCAACAATCTCGATGGGCGTTTCAAGGTCTGAGTTGACCCAGACCCTGATGATCATCTCGTTGTCGTCATCGTCGTAGGGATAGGACCAGGCATCGTCTAAATGGAGAATCCACTCATCGGTACCGATCTTCTCGGCCACCTTTCCGTCAAGGCCCAGGCTGTTGTCGTCATCGGTAAATACTACCAGATCTGAGGGAGATGGGTTTGATGACAAGTGACTGGTATAAGCCACCTTTTCAGGATCCCGCCAGTAGGAAATACTGTAGAAATCAAGCTCTGTGCCGGCCTCGTGAAAGCCTTTGTTGACAATCTTGGAAGGCGTTACCACCGCAGGCGAGTGATGGTTATTAATGGAAAAGACGGTGTCCCGGGCTTCTACCGAAGAGATTTTTGGCGTTCCCAGCCCGAATTCCATTACCTGGGCTCCGGCTGATCCCTGAATATATTCAAACATCAGATAGCCGGCCGTGGTCGTCTTCAATAGCCAGTCATAGGTGTTGGGATCCGGCTCTTCCGGGATCTCCCCTTTTTTGAATAGCCAGGGCCCGGCAAACTCCGAGTCTCCGGTCACGGTGCTGAAGCCCATAACGCCCCAATAACAGTTGGTCTCTTCGATGATATTGTTCCAATAGCCGTAGGGCAGGGGATAGACCGTTTCTGTGGTCATTATTTCAACAATCTTGTGCCCGCTGGGGTGCGGCAAATCGAGGATAATAACATAGGTATTATAGTCCCCGGCAGTCCATTTAAAGGTCGGCCGGTCGTCGCTCAAGATTGATAAATTAGCCGGCTCCAATAACCTGAAATCACAGTTTTCATCAATAAGGCCATAGCCGGTATCTCCGGAACATTGGTTGTCCCAAAGGTCACAAAGCTCCGGGGCCCCGTGATAAATATTGGGATTGTCAGGGGAACAATCCGTGTTGTCGGGATCGCCGTCCTCATCGGTGTCGGCCGCCGCAGGCACACAGGTACTGTCGGCGAGGTCGATCAAGGTGTCACAGTCGTTGTCCAGGCCGTCGCTGCAGGTGTCGCCCGTCGCCAGCCCTTCAAGATTGTCGCCTGTTACATCATTACAGCTCTTGAAGCCTTCGCTGCAGAAATATATCCCCTCCTGGCAATTATCAGTATCTTGCCCGTCACAGAGGGTTCCCTGCCAGGTTTCGGCTGAGCCGTCGGCGGTGGCGGCGTTGCAGTCATTGTCTTTGCCGTCGCAAACCTCAAGCCCGTTAGGATGGACGTCGGCGTCATTGTCATTGCAATCTGTCACCGTCCCGCAAAGGGGCCCGTTGGCATAATTGTCGCCATCGTTGTCGACGCAGCCGGCATCCAAAACAACCCGAAAGCCGATTTTATTTTCACGGGTTTCCTCAACCCTGAAATCTCGAAAGGCGGACCGGCAATACATAGAATAATCGTCCCAGCTGCCGCTGCGTATAACCCTTGCGCCGCCGTCGGCCGGCCCCGCTGGATCGGTTTGAGGCTGTGGTGGATAAGACTCTGAGTAATAATCCTGGCACCACTCCAGGACATTGCCGTGCATATCATAAACACCCCAGTCGTTCGGCTGTTTGTTGGCCACCGGGTGGGGGCTATCATCGGCGTTACCGCAATACCATCCCATTTTATCGAGATTGGGGTCGTAATCACAGTAGGATTCGGTAATCCCGCCGTTAGCAAAGGCCGTATCCGTACCGCCTCGGGCGGCATGCTCCCACTCCGCTTCGGTGGGCAGGCGATAGGCCGAGGTTCCTTCCCGGGTATTCAAGGCCTCGATAAATAGCTGAGCCTCCTGCCATGATATTTGTTCAACCGGACAGTTGTCCCCGCACAGTTCAAAATGGGAAGGCTCTGTGCCCATAATTTCAAACCACTGGTGTTGCGTCACTTCCGTAGTTTGCAGGAGAAATCCCTGCGTCAAGGTAACTTCATGCTGTTCCCACTCATTACTGCGTTGCGCTTCGCCCCCGTTGGTGCCCATCTTAAAGGCACCTGAAGGAATATATACAAAAGTCATGCCTATGGAGTTGGTATAAACATTAAGGTTTTGGCAATCCATATCTCCGTCATCGATGGTGTTATCGCAGTCGTTATCGACCCCGTCGCTACAGGTTTCAGAGCCGTAGGCGCCCTCAAGAGTGCTTTTAGCCGAATCATTGCAGGTTTGAAGGCTTGCTTCGCAGATATAGGTCCCGTCCTGGCAAAGGTCATAGTCCTGGCCGTCACAAGCCGTTCCATACCAGGCTTCGTTATAGCCGTCAGGGGTGTCGGAATTACAGTCATTGTCAAGCCCGTCACAGACGTCTAAATTGTCACCAATGGCTTCGATGCAGCTCTGGGCGCCGGAAACACAATCATATTCACCCTCTTCACAATGATCGCTGTCCTGGCCGTCACACGAAGCTTGGTACCAAATCTCGCCGGAGCCGTCCAGGGTGTTGGGATTACAGTCATTATCATAGCCATCACAACGTTCCGGGTGGTCTTCAGTTTTGTCGTCACAAACGCCTGCCCCGGAGGTGCAAATAAAGACTCCGTCTTCGCACAGGTCGGAATCCGATCCGTCGCAGGCATAGCCAAACCACCATTCCTGAACCCCGTCGGGGGTAGCGGCATTGCAGTCGTTGTCTTTGCCGTCACAGATTTCAACCGCCCCGTGGTAAACAGCGGCATCAGCCGGAGCACAGTCAGTGTAGTCAATTTCGCCGTCATTATCGGAATCGATATAACATTCTTTGTCGGCGGCGTCCTTAAAGCCGTCACAGTCGTTGTCGAGATTGTCTCGGCAGGTTGAATTACCCCCCGGGCCCTCGCGGCTGTTGTCTGTGGTATCGCTGCAGGTTTGGGTCCCGGCGGTACAAATGAAGGCCCCTTCGAGGCAATAGTCGTCGTCTTGACCGTCGCAGGCCGTCCCATACCATGATTCTCCAGAGCCGTCAGGGGTAAGGCTGTTGCAATCGTTGTCTTGGTCGTCACAGAGGTCATAGTTATGACCGGTGTAATCGGAACAGGTTTGG
>JAAEQF010000472.1 GCA_024231695.1 FCB group bacterium | reverse complement strand
CCCCCAAAACCCCAAAACCCCATGGACGACGAAAATGTTAGCCATAGAAAAGCAAATATAATACAGCGTGATATAGATCTGAATAGCTGTTCGTGTTATTGCTTTTTTGAAAGCATCCAGAATTTACTACAAAAGTGACGCAATAATGAATAATAAGAAAGCTGAAAAACAAGATTTGCTTGTAAGTTTGCGATAAATTTATGTCAAAGATCAAGCTGGGAGCGATCTTGCGGCTCACAGCAATCTCTAGGCGAGCTGCTCACTGGAGGAACATCTCGTTCTTGTCTTCCCAGTAGGTGAAGACGAGCTTGTCGACGCTACCGATGATCTGTCCGGCACCGTAGTAGTCACCAGCGTTGTACTTTTCGAGGGCGCTAGCGACGTCGGTCTTGATCTCGGCGAAGTGGCCTCTGAGGCCCTTGGCGGCGTGGAGTTGCCAGTCGGGGTCGGCGAGAGCCTTCTTGACGAGGTCTTCCTGGAAGTCGTAGGCCTTCTTGACGGCGGCGTACTTGGGGTCGGTCATGCAGGCGGAGGTATCGGCGATGGCGCGGGGCTCGTTGGTCATGATGATGCTCTTGATGGAGCCGAAGTCCTTGTTCTCGATGGCAGTGAAGAGACTGTCGATGTCGTCAGCCATAGCCTGGTCGGGAGTGAAGCACTCAGCCATCTCGGCCTGGACGTCGACGGATGGGTTGAATCCGTTGATGACACCGGCGGTGAAGGTGGCGGGCACGGTATCGGGGGTGGCGTTCTCAGCCTGGGCCATAGCGTAAGCGAAAGCAGCGAGCATTTTTTTAGTTTTCAAAGTATTATTATAAACTGCAATGAATCGTTTTATCTAGTATCTATCAATCAATCGATCAACTTCTCGGCTCTAGGCATTTATTTTATTCACTCTCACGGGGTTTTGGGGTTTTGGGGTTTTGGGGG
>JAAEQF010000471.1 GCA_024231695.1 FCB group bacterium | reverse complement strand
TGACTACTTCGCATCTATCTTCCGAAGTTGAAATCTATGAAGTAGAAATGACCGCCGATTCAACTCTATGGATAGGGACAGCCGATGGCCTTTATCGTGGTGGTTATGGGGGAGAATGGTGGGAAAAGGTCGATTTTATCAGTCTCGATGCTGTTGCTGCTGCCGGTAGCCGCCCAACGACTTTTGAACTGGGACAAAATTTCCCTAATCCGTTCAATCCGGCGACGACAATTCCCGTTGAACTGGAAAGATCGAGCCGGATTGATCTGCAGGTTTATGATATCCTTGGCCGGCGGCAAAAGACGGTTTTATCAGCTATCCTGCCGGCGGGCAGCCATGATCTGATCTGGGATGGTTCCGACGATCAAGGCCGCGATGTGCCCAGTGGCATCTATTTCTATCGCCTCAGAACTGACCAAAGGCAGAGCACACGTAAAATGATTCTCTTGCGATGAGAGGATGGGGGCTTTGGGGATTAAATGGGCCGGGATAATCATTCCGGCCCGTTTTATTTGCACAACATAATCGATCGTAAACCCGTTTTGGCTTTGACTTAATATAGAAGTGGAGGCGACGAATTTCGCCAAACGAAAAACCACCGTTTCAATGAAGTAACGATGGTCTTTACAGGGGGTTGGTTGCTTTTTTTAGGACGGCTTCTTGACGTTTTTGATCACCTTGCCGGCTTTGATGCAGGAGGTGCAAACCGTCAATTTCTTCGGAGTGCCGTCAACTTTTGCCCGGACTGTCTGGAGATTCGGTTTCCAGCGCCGTTTTGTCCGATTCTGGGCGTGAGAAACCGAATTACCCACCGACGGTTTCTTGCCGCATATATCACAAACCTTAGCCATAGTCTCAATACACCTTTCTCGTTTCCGGAAAGCGTAAAGTAAGCTTTGACGGCAATTTGTCAAGCGCTTTTTGCCGCCTTTCTCTTAAAATTTTATCGACCGAATTGCCTGTTTCCCTACTCTTTAGGGCCGCAAATAAAATTCCCATGTTGACCTGAGAGCCGTTTTATCCTATAATACAATTGGAGGAATAGGAGTCATGCCGGCTAATCTGCCACCTCAATATTTCGTTCTGGAACGAGAATACAAGGCTGAAAGAGACCCTCGCGAAAAACTCCGCCTGGCCCAGGAACTTCTGCGGATGATGCC
>JAAEQF010000470.1 GCA_024231695.1 FCB group bacterium | reverse complement strand
TATCACCAATTGGGGAGAATTGCTCAGGACCAACAGGATTTCGATATGGCGAAAAAGTGGCTTTTGAAAGGTTTGGCGATATTTGAAAAGAATAATGATGAACACAATGCCGCGGCTGCCTATCATCAGCTGGGGAGAATCGCCGAGGAACAGCGGGATTTTAAGGCGGCGGAGAAGTGGTATCTGAAGTCGCTGAAAATAGAAGAAAAACAGGGCAATGAGCATGGCGCGGCAATGACCTATCACCAGTTGGGGATAATCGCCCAGGAACAACAGGATTTCAAGACGGCGGAAAAGTGGTATCTGAAGGCATTGGAAATTTTTGAAAAACAGGGCAATGAGTATGGCGCGGCAATTACATTCGGGCAATTGGGGAATCTGGCGGGAGATCAGGGACAGTATATTGAAAGCGGCAAATGGTATATCAAGAGTATCTTTTCTTTTGTAAACTGCAATGATCCTGAGGGCGCAAAACGGAATGCGGACAACTATATGATTACATTTCGTGAAGCGCCGGAGGAAGATAGAATAAAACTAAAAGCGATGTGGGAAGAAGCGGGATTGGGGCCGTTGCCGGAAGAAGATGAAACACAGTAAACAGATGGAGAGAAGAAATGAGTAAGACGGATATATTGAACTTTGATGATCAAACAGCGGTGCGAGTATTGACAGAAATTACTCGACATCATTTTGGCGACGATGCGGCAGATACCGAACTGACGCCGGATATGGCCGAGGCTCTCGGTAATGAATTTGATATAAAACCGGTCGCAGAAAAAGTATCCGACGGTGAAATGGCTCGACAGGCATTATTACTTTTGGCCGATGATCCGGAACTGCTGGCCAGAATAAAGGCGTTTTCCGGGACAGGACAGCAAAAGTTTATGGATCCGGTAATGGGGATCAGCCTGACCACGGCCGCAATGCTGGTCCTCAAAACCCATATTGATATAGGTCGCGATAAAGACGGCAAGTGGTCATTCAGCGCCAAATCACCGGCACTCGACAAAGAGCTGCTCAAGATGTTTATGGAGAAACTTCTGACCTGGGTACCTTCCGGGCCGTTCAAATAGTATTAAAAAATAGTCGGGATTTGAAGGTTAATCAGTCCCGACGAAAAAAACATCGACTAAATCAATCTTTGTTACTTTTTGTGACAATTCCATGACAATTCAAAACCATTTTCCGGTACTTTCGGGTCAACGAAGCAAGACTGACCGGAAAGGAAAGTATGGAAAAGTTAGGCATAATCGGCGTCAACATTCGCTCCCAGAATCTTAAACTATTGGAACACTTGACGATAGATCCTTCCGAGCGTGTACGTCAATTGGAGGAGCTCAAAACTTTCGCCGGCCTTTCCGAACTTGTATATCTGGCTACCTGTAATCGGGTGGAATTTATATTTATCCGTTCCGGTCACGGCCAGTCAAACGATATTCGCAATCGAATCCTTGATTTCTTCTTTCGTGATGAGAATTGTATCCCCTTTAGTCCCAATGACTTCTACGTAAAATCAAACTTCGATGCGGCCCGTCATCTATTTGAAGTAGCCTCGGCCCTTGATTCATTGGTGGTCGGTGAGGCGCAGATTCTGGGGCAGATTAAAGATGCCTTTTCGTACGCCGAAGAAAATAAATTAATCGGCAAGATGTTGCCGAGAGTATTCCGCCATGTTTTCAAAGTGGCCAAAAAAGTCAGAACAGAAACCGATCTGGGAAAAAGATCGGTATCGATGGTTTCGTTGGTGACCTCGACTATCGGTCAGGTGATTCAGGCGGAAGGGGACGTTCCAGTGGCGCTGATCGGCGTTGGTGAAATGA
The DNA here is from genome assembly GCA_024231695.1 of FCB group bacterium. Taxonomy (GTDB): domain Bacteria; phylum Zixibacteria; class MSB-5A5; order GN15; family JAAZOE01; genus JAAEQF01. Next base: position 14,261 of record JAAEQF010000470.1, on the reverse strand, counting down.
CCCGTAAACTGGCCAAGTTCCTGATTGGTCGTAAGATAAAGAATATCATTTTCGTGAATCGGACTTATGCCAAAGCGGTCGAGTTGATGGAGCTTTATGGTGGGCAGGCGATGTCTTTGGACGAATTCCTTTCCGCATCCCCTCGAGCACGCATCGTCTGCACCGCTACTTCAAGTACCAGCCCGATTTTTACTACCGAGTCCATAAAAGAATTACAGGCGGTTAATCCGCAGATATTATTTATAGATCTGGCCATTCCCCGCGATGTCGATGTAGAAAATAATGTTGAAAACGGCATCGAAATCCGTAATATTTCCGACTTGAAACATATTGCGGAGCAAAACAGGCGCGAGCGTTTTCGTGACGTGGACAAGGCTCGTGAAATAGTATCGCGGGAAGTGATTCGATATCGCAAAGAGACAATTGAAGAGCAGTTGCGGCCGGTGTTCAATCAGTCGCGAGAGCAGTCGCATGAATTTGCCGCCAGCGGCCTGAATCGACTGTTCGATACCCAATTGTCTCATCTCGAATCTTCCGACCGGGAAGCGATCTCTCGCTGGGTCGATAAGATGGTTAATTATGTCACTTATCAGCCGGCCCGTTCGATCGCCGATCGAATTGTGGAGCCGGAAAATATTGACCCCATCAGCCGCGACGCCTGCCTCCCCGGAGCTCAGCTGTCCCAGAAACCGGCCATAGATTCTTCCGCCGGAAACTGTGACGATGAGCAAATCCGGTTGTTCCGCAAGGGAGCATAAAAGGAGCGCAAGTGAACGAAATAGTGATTGGCACCCGAGGGTCGCAGTTGGCGCTGTGGCAGGCCAATTTTATCAAGAGTAAATTGGAAGAAACACCCGGCGTTTCCGCCAGGCTTAATATAATTAAAACTCGCGGCGATAAAATCGACCACCTTTCTTTTGACAAGATCGAAGGGAAAGGTTTTTTTACCAAGGAAATTGAAGATGCCCTTTTGGCCGAAGAGGTTGATTTGGCCGTGCATTCTCTCAAAGATCTGATGACGACCATGCCGCCGGGATTGGCCCTCGGTGCGGCCGGTTTTCGGGCTGATAATCGAGAAGCTGTTTTAATCCGCAAGGAATCATTCGATCCTGACCGCATTCTGAAAATTAAAGAAGGCGGAGTTACCGGCAGTTCTTCGGTCAGACGCCAATGCCAAATCACTCATTTGGCACCGGATTTGGCTCTGAAAGAACTGCGAGGGAATGTCCCGACTCGTATAAACAAATTGCGCGACGGCCAATACGATGCTATAATTCTGGCTCAGGCAGGTATCAGCCGGTTGGAAATCAACCTTTCGGACCTGGAAGTTTTTCTGCTGGACGAGGATAAGTTTCTTCCGGCGCCGGGTCAGGGAATTCTGGGCATTCAGATACGCGAAGGCGACCGGAAAACAGCCGAATTGATTTCTTCTTTCGATGACCAAACGGCCAGAATACAGACTGATCTGGAACGGGGTCTTTTGGCTCGTTTCGAAGGTGGCTGTCAGCTTCCATTGGGAGTTTTTTCATCCGTTGATGGTAAGAAACTTGGTCTGACTGCCGTTCTTGGCCTGCAAAAAGACGGCCACTGGATCGGATTGGCCAAATCTTCGGTTACCGGCGAAAATCCCGACCGGATGATCGAGGAAGTGTACGAGGATTTGTCCTCGCAAAAATCGTAAGACGGAATTTCCGCCTTTTGGGGAGAGATATCAATGGCTGAACTTTTCAACCGACCCCGGCGTTTACGCCGCAATAAAATTATTCGCGATATGGCGGCCGAAGCCCGCATAAATCCCGATGGCCTGATTCAGCCGTATTTTGTATGTGACGGGACGGGAATCAAAAACGAAATAGAATCCATGCCCGGCATATACCGGGAATCGCTCGATTCTCTGCTGACATCCATCGCTGAAGATCATAAACTCGGTATCCGCCGGATTATGCTTTTCGGCGTGCCTGATGAAAAGGATGCCGGAGCGTCCAAGGCCCTGGGTGAGGATGCGGTGGCGGTAAAAGCGGTCAAGACTTTAAAGGACAGGTATGGCGAAGAGTTGTTCGTGTCGGCCGATGTCTGCCTCTGCGCTTATACCGACAGTGGCCATTGTGGGCTGGTGACCGGCGATAAGGTGGACAATGACAAGACCCTGCCGGTTTTGGGGGAGATGGCTCTGTGGCTGGCTCGGGCAGGTTGTGATTGCCTTGGCCCATCGGATATGATGGACGGCCGCGTGGGCTGGATCCGCGAAAATCTTGAACATAACGGTTTTGTCAACACGCTGATTATGGCCTATTCGGCCAAGTATGCATCGTCCTATTACGGTCCTTTTCGAGATGCCTGCGATTCGGCGCCGGGTAAAGGCGACCGGCGAGGATATCAAATGGATTATCGTAATCGGCGCGAAGCTTCGACTGAATTATCGCTGGATATAGACGAGGGCGCTGATATCGTTATGGTCAAACCGGCCTTGGCCTATCTGGATATAATTTCCGACTTCAGCCGCCAGACTGATTTGCCGGTGGCTGCTTATAATGTTTCCGGCGAATACACGATGGTCAAATTGCTGGCTCGTGAGAATATTGTCGATGAACGGATGATGGTTATGGAAAACCTGACCGCCATCACTCGCGCCGGAGCGGATATCATTCTTACCTATCATCTTCGCGATATCCTTAAAGGGGGATGGCTTGAGTAGATACGGGCAGTCGGAAAATTTGTACCGCCGGGCCGTTGAGGTTATTCCGGGGGGAGTCAATTCGCCAGTGAGGGCTTTTGCTGCGGTCGGCGGTATGCCGCCTTTTATAGATAGAGGTGAGGGCGCCGAGCTGATTGATTGCGATGGTAACCGCTACATTGATTTCTGTTGCAGCTGGGGGCCGTTGATTTTAGGCCATGCCCGGCCTGAAATCCTTGAAGCTATCCAAGAAACCGCGGCCAAGGGATCGAGTTTCGGAGCTTCGACCGCGCTTGAAGTCGAACTGGCCGAGAAAGTAGTGGATAAAGTCGAGCCGCTGGAAAAGGTCCGTTTCGTTTCATCCGGTACCGAAGCGGTCATGTCGGCTATTCGTCTCGCTCGCGGATTTACCGGACGGGATAAAATTATAAAATTCAACGGCTGTTATCACGGTCATTCCGATTATTTGCTGGTCAAGGCCGGTTCGGGTCTGGCCACTCTGGGCGAACCGTCATCGGGCGGAGTCCCCGCCGATTTTGCCGCCCATACATTGATCGCCGATCTGGACGACGAAGCCTCGGTTGAAGCCTATTTCGAAAAATACGTCAAGGACATCGCCGCCGTTATCATCGAACCGATCCCGGCCAATAACGGCTTGCTGATCCAGAGAAAAGAATTTTTGCAGTTCCTGCGCAATATAACTAAAAGGCACGAAGCGCTTTTAATCTTTGATGAAGTTATCTCCGGATTCCGAGTCGGCTGGGGTGGCGCGGCTGATTTTTATGGCATTACTCCTGATCTTATGACTTTTGGCAAGGTTATCGGAGGCGGTATGCCGGTTGGAGCCTTCGGTGGCCGGACTGAGATTATGGATAAGCTGGCGCCTTTGGGGCAAGTTTATCAGGCCGGAACCCTTTCGGGTAACCCGGTGGCGATGGCTGCCGGTTTGGCAACTTTGAAAGTGCTGGAAAATGAAGATGGCTTTGCTCGACTCGAAAAACTGAGCGCTTATTTTCAGATGGCTCTTGATCGGGAACTGGAAGGTCATGAGTCCAACATTGTGCGTTTCGGTTCATTAATATGGCCGGTATTTCAAAAGGATGCGCCGCGCCGTGCTGATGGGATCGAAAGCGAAGCCATTGATCGATTCAATAGCCTTCATCGCTCAATTCTTGACCGGGGCGTTTATTTGCCGCCCTCGGGCTATGAAGTGATGTTCGTTTCATTGGCTCATACGACGGAAATGCTCGATCAGGCCGCGGCGGTTATTGGCGAGGCAGTTAAAGCGGAGTGAGATGAAACTTAAGCGGGATCGTCAACCGGCCCGAGTGGCCCTGATTATATTTTCCACACTGATAATATTTTGTGTCGGTCAGTTGACCTGGTGGGTGGTTTTTCATATTAACAGTGGTGAGGAACGGCGTCAATTGCATTTGGACGCTTTGCAGGATCGCGCCGAGCTGATTACACTGATGGTCAACCGGGATTTTGATCGCGTGCGGAAAACAGCGCAGATGATCTTCAAATCACACCTTGGTAACGAGCCGGTTTTGATCGAAGCTTTTAATCAACTTTTTAGTGATTCGGCTTTGGTCGGTTATCAACTTTTGGTCGGAGGGGATGACCAGGCGGTTCGGGCCGGGACTATGGATTCGACATTTTATATTTCACGCTCGGATCAGATCGTTCTCTACTTAAATGCGGAATATCCACAGGCTTTGCTTGGAAAAGACAATGCTCGCCTCGATTTCATCGTCTCCGGACATCATGATGGGGAAGAGTCCGGCTGGGTGAAAGCATCGATGTTTGTGCCCTCGGAAAATTGGATGGCAGAAATAAACGATAAAACCCGGCGGACGACGGTTATGTTTGCCGCCGAGGGTGGGTTTTTCTTTCTGATTATCCTTTTCGGCGCATTCATGATTTACCGGACACTTTACCGGGCCGAGGAATTAAAATTCCGACAACAGAATTTCATCCATTCGGTCACCCATGAGCTGAAAGCGCCTTTAGCCTCAATCCGCCTTTATCTGGAGACGATAATGGCCGGAAAAGTTGATGCCGCCAGGATGGAAAAGCTTTATCCCAAAATGATCGAGGATTGTGATCGTTTGGAAGGATTGATGGACAATGTTCTGGAGGCCGGACATTTCGGTAAAACCGGTTATAAGCTGAAACTGAACCTCACCGACCTGTCCGACGATCTGGGCCAATACCTTGATGATCTGGAGCAAATGGCCAGACGGTATGGCGGTAATATTGCCAGGAATATCGAGGCGGAAATTATTATCAAATCTGATTATCAATCGTTGCGTAGATTGATCAATTCTCTGGTGGACAATGCTTTTAAATATTCCTTGCCCGATAACCGCCGTATAGCTGTTAGCCTGAACAAAGAGGGACAATATGGCGTTATTCGAGTTAGCGATAAGGGTATCGGTATAGACAGCAACGAACAGGGTCGGGTTTTCGAACGCTTTTATCGCGGAAGCGATATTGATTCGCGCAACGCCAAGGGAACCGGTTTGGGACTTTTTCTGGTTCGCGAAATAGCCGAGGCCCACGGCGGAAAAGTGAAAGTGATGTCAGCGGGAAAAGGGCAGGGATCGGAATTTATTGTTTCTCTACCTCTGGAACAGTTATGAAAAAGAGAATTCTGGTCGTCGAAGACGAGGAACATATCGCCGAGGGGTTGGCTATCAACCTTGAAGCAGAAGGGTATGAAGTAGTTGTGGCCGGGGACGGCCATGCGGCGCTGGATTATTGGCGCAACGGCGGCTTTCAATTGATCATCCTCGATATTATGCTGCCTGGTATTGATGGACTGGAGGTCTGTCGTACTATCCGCAGTGAAGAAGGACAGATTCCAATTCTGTTTTTAACGGCTCGGGGCCGTGACGACGACCGGGTGGCCGGGTTGCAGGCAGGAGGCGACGATTATCTGACTAAGCCATTCAATTTGAAAGAACTGCTTTTGAGGGTGGCTGGAATTTTCCGCCGCCAGGTCTGGTACACAACCGATAAATTGGATTCCGACCGATACCAGTTCGCCGATTACTGGGTCGATTTCAAGTCTTTTCAGGCCCTGGGGAATGCCGGTGAGATCGATCTGACGCAAAAGGGATGCATGATAATGAAATTCCTGGCCGAACATGCCGGGGAAGTGGTCACTCGCGACATGATCCTCGACGCTGTCTGGGGTTACAACGCCTTTCCATCTAATCGCACGGTTGATAATTTTATTGTCCGCCTGCGAAAAGTATTCGAACCTGATCCGTCCAAGCCGAGATATATTCACACCATACACGGAGCCGGATATCGCTTTACACCAAGGGGAGACATCAATGCCTGACTTTGATTTTATACAAGCAGCTCAGGGCCGCCCGCATGATCGCGTTCCGATCTGGATAATGAGACAAGCCGGGCGGTATCTACCCGAATACCGGGCCGTTAGGGGAAAAGTATCGTTTGCCGAACTTTGCGAATCTCCCGACCTGATCGCCGAAGTTACTCACCAGCCGATAAATATTTTCGGTTTTGATGCGGCTATTCTCTTTTCGGATATCCTTCTTCCTCTGGAGCCGATGGGTCAGAAAGTGTCTTATGACAACGGAGGACCTCGTTTGACGCCCCCGGTGCGGACACCCGAGGATGTGGCCGGATTAAAATCTTTTGACCCGGCGGAAAAAATGGGCCATGTGTTAAGCGGTATCAGAGCCATCAAGGACCGGTTGGATGATATCGTTCCGCTGATCGGTTTCTGCGGTTCGCCTTTTACTCTGGCCAGTTATATGGTCGAGGGTGGCGGATCGGCACATTTCACCGAGATAAAACGTTTTATTTACAATCATCCCAAAGCAGCCAAAACGCTTTTAAGCCGTCTGGCCGAAATGACCGGCGAATATCTAAAGGAGCAGATTAAGACCGGGGTCGATTGCGTCCAGCTATTCGATAGTTGGGGAGGAATCCTTTCTGTCGATTCCTATCGTGAGTTCTCTCTGCCTTATATAAAGACGGTCTTCGATATTTGCCGCACAGAAAATATCCCTCGCATTCTGTATCTCAACGGCACCCGACCGTATCTTCCTCTGTTGGCCGAACTGGACTGCGAAGTAATCAGCATCGACTGGCGCACCGATCTGGCTGAGGCGTTCTCGATACTGGACGGTAAGTCGATTCAGGGCAATCTCGATCCTCAGATTCTCTTCGGCACTGCTGAACTGGTCGAACGTGAGGCCAGCAAGATACTTGAGGCGTCTGCCGACAAAGACGGCTTTATTTTCAATCTTGGCCACGGCATACTACCGGCTACGCCGGTAGAGAATGTTCGCCGACTGGTAAATACCGTACATTCATTTGCGAGGACATCGTGAAGGACAACACTTTTCGAGTAAGCCGTGATCTGTTGCGTAAATATGATCGGGTCGGACCGCGCTACACCAGCTATCCGACCGTGCCGGAATGGTCGGCAGATTTCGGCGCTGATGAATATCGGCGGGCGCTGGATTTGGCTTCGAAGGGAGACTCGCCGCTGTCTCTTTATTTTCATCTGCCGTTTTGCAGTAAACGCTGTTTTTATTGCGGATGCACGACCGTTATTTCATCGCGGGCCGATCGTGCCGATACGTATATCGATGTTTTGGATAAGGAAATTGAGCAGGTAGCCTCGCATCTGGGATCACGTAACAAGGTGGCCCAGCTTCACTGGGGCGGCGGCACACCGACTTTTCTTTATAATCGCCAGATTGAAAGGCTTTTTGGTCTGATCAGCGATCATTTTCAGATTAACCCCGACGCCGAGTTAGCCATTGAGGTCGATCCACGGGTAACGACTCACGAACAGCTGACACTTTTGCGACAGTTGGGCTTTAATCGCGTTTCGATGGGCGTGCAGGATCTGACGCCGGAAGTGCAAGAAGCAATCGGTCGCAATCAGACGGCAGAGGAAACCGAAGACCTTATCAACCATTGCCGGTCGCTCAAATACGACGGGATCAATGTCGATCTGATTTATGGTCTGCCCCGGCAGACGGTCGATAATTTTGCCCAAACCATTGCGGAAGTGATCCGCATGGGCGCCGACCGTGTGGCCGTTTACAGTTTTGCCTTTCTCCCGTCGGTCAAATCGCATCAGAAATTGATTGATGTCCAAACCCTGCCGCCGGCCGATACCAAGTATGAACTTTTTGCCATGACCGTCGAGAAATTTCTGGAGGCGGGCTATGTACAGATCGGCATGGATCATTTTGCCCGTCCCGATGACGATCTGGCCCGGTCATTGGCCGAGGGCCAGCTATATCGCAATTTTATGGGTTATACCACGCGCAAAGGTTCCGATTCGATTGGCTTTGGAATGTCCTCGATAAGCGAACTGGCCGGCTGTTTTTCCCAAAACGTATCCAAGCTCGGCGAATATACGGAAATGATAAATAAGCTTGATCTGGCTGCTTTTCGCGGTTGCCGGCTGAGCGACGACGATAAGATTCGGCAGCAGGTGATTTTGTCTTTGATGTGTAATTTCAAATTGTCGTTCGATGATATTGAAAAACAATTCGGTATCGACAGTCGAAAATATTTTTCGCTTGAACTTGGCGAAATGAAACAGTTTATTGATGACGGACTGGCGGCCATGGATAAAGACACGATCACTGTTTTGCCGCGCGGCCGAATATTGGTACGGAATATCGCCATGGTTTTCGATGCCTATTTGCGCAATAAGGGGAAGGAGGGTTCGGCTACTTTTTCCCGCACCATTTAACGGATCGCCCGATTCATGTTGGAGACTTTCAAAGAGCATACTCGCGTTTTAAATCACCCCGGTCGAAGTTTCGATTTCGGGGAGGAAAAATGGGGAGTGATGTTTCTCAATATGGGTGGTCCGGAAACGACCGACGACGTTGGCGATTATCTTTATAACGTCTTTTCCGACCGACTTATTATCAAATTCCCTCTTTCGTTCTTACTGCAAAAGCCATTGGCCAAATTTATATCTTCCCGGCGCAAGCCCAAAGTGATCCGCCGGTATCAGACCATCGGCGGTGGTTCTCCGCTTTTGAAATGGTCCCGATTGGCCGCCTCCGGCGTCAAACGTGAACTGGCCAAACAATATCCGCAGGTGGAAATGTTTGTCGGGATGCGATATTTCGAGCCGTATATAGATGAGGAACTGGAAGCTGCCGTCGGTGAAGGGTGTCGTCATATTATCCTTTTACCGATGTATCCGCAATATTGTCTGGCCACAACCGGAACGGCCTTGAAAGTGGTTTTGAACTGGATGAACAAGACCGACTCGAAAATGACTTTTTCGTTCATCAGCCACTGGTATAACCGTCCGGGGTATATAGCTCTTCTGCGGCAGCGGATTGATGAAGCGGTGGAGCAGTTTGGAAGGGTCAAGCCCAAAGTCGTCTTTTCGGCACATGCTATCCCTCAAAAACTGGCCGATTCGGGTGATCCATACTATAGCCAGATTGTGAAAAACGTTGAAATGGCCGGTGAAGGTTATGATTATCTGCTTACTTTTCAATCACGTACAGGGCCGGTGCGCTGGGTCGGGCCGGATACTTTTCAGACGGTGCAGGCGCTGGGCCGGCAGGGTATCGAAAACGTGGTCGTGGTACCGATCAGTTTTGTTTCCGATCATATCGAAACTCTGCATGAAATCGATATACAGCTTCGGGAAGCGGCCGAACAGGCGGGAGTCAAACGGTTGGTACGCACTCGATCACTAAACGACGATGCCCGGTTTACCGAATTTCTGGCCGACTTGGTCGAAGAGAAAATAAAAGGGAAGTAGCGTCTGGCGATGAAAAAAGTAGCCATCATCGGCGGCGGGATTTCGGGTTTGTCGGCCCTTCATTTTCTGATGATTCGCCATAGTGATATCTGCCAGCCGGTTTTGTTCGAAAAAGAATCGCGTCTGGGAGGAACGATCGGCACCGACCGTATCGGCGGATTTGTCTCCGACTGGGGACCAAACGGATTTCTGGACAAAGTCCCATTGACTCTGCAGATGGTTGATGAATTGGGCGCTACTGATCTTCTGGAACCGGCCGATTCAGCCTCGGGCCGGCGATTTATCTATGCTCACAACCGGCTTAACGAAATATCTGCCTCGCCTCTGGCTTTTATGCGATCACCATTACTCTCTCTCAGAGGCCGCCTGCGTTTGACAGCCGAACCGTTTATAAAAAAACGGATAAACTGGGATGAAGATGAATCGATCTATAATTTTGTCGCCCGGCGTATCGGTCGCGAAGCAGCCGATACCTTGATTGATCCTATGGTTTCCGGGATTTTCGGCGGTGCGGTTCGATCGTTGTCGCTGGCCTCCTGTTTTCCGATCATGGTCGCAATGGAAAAAGAACACGGCTCGCTTATCAAAGCCATGTTTGCCCGGATGAAAGCGGCCAAAAAGAAAGGCAGTTCGGGCAAAGCCGGCCCGGCCGGTCCGGCCGGACATCTGACATCGTTTAAGAATGGTTTGGTTACCATAATCGAGAAATTCCACGAGAAATACGATCAACAGATTAAAACCGATCAGGCCGCGACGGCAATCAAAAAATCAAAGGCCGGATATCTGATTGAATTCGGTTCCAATCAGAGTGAGGAATTCGATGCCGTGATCTGCTCTACACCTGCATTTACCGCTGCCGACATTACAGCTGACATGGATGGTTCTTTGAGCCGCATCCTGGCGTCAATTCCGTATTCTTCAATCGCGGTGGTTTGTCTTGGGTTTCGGCGTGAAGATATCGGTCATGATCTGGACGGTTTCGGCTTTCTGGTGCCCCGGACTCAGGGCAAGCGAATCCTGGGCAATATTTGGACTTCGTCTATATTTTCCGGGCGTTCGCCCGAGGGCCTGGTACAGTTGCGGGTAATGATTGGCGGAGCTTCCGATCCCGAGGCGGCTTCGCTTTCCGACGGCGCCCTGCTGGATATCGTCACCGGCGATCTGGAACCGATCCTGAACATCTCCGGGCCGCCGGCTTTTGTCCGCATTTTTAAATTTGCCCGCGGGATTCCGCAGTTTACCATCGGTCATCGCAATCGGCTACAACAGCTTAATGATCGGCTTGTCCGTTATCCCGGTCTTTATTTCACCGGTAACGCCTACGACGGTGTCAGCCTTAATGACTGCGTTATTCGTTCGGATAAAGTAGTCAAGGACATGCGTCGGTATTTTTCATAGATATTTCGACCGATTCAAATCAACTGACGTAGAATGAAATGGATGCGAGGCGGTATGGTCGCATCGTTGCTTGGAATCCCGACCGTTGCGGACTTTGCCTTCGGCGGACAAATTGTGTATATTCCCGGGTATGAGGGAGGATCAAATCAATGTCTGATATAAAAAGTGAACTCAGAGTAGAACCCAATAACCTCCAGTATTCTATCGACGATAAGCGTCTGGCGGGAGTGTCTTATGAATCCATTGAATCCTGCCGTGAAATTATCGGTCAGGATCGTGCGTTGAAGGCGATGGATCTAGGATTGGAGATGAAATCCAGGGGTTACAATATTTTCGTGACCGGCCTGCCTGGCACCGGGCGGACCACGGCGGTTCGTTTGCTGTTGGAGAGAGCAGGAGATGACGACGAGCCGGAACTCAAAGATATCTGTTTCGTCAACAATTTTACCATGCCCGATTGTCCTCGTGTTCTTTATTTCCCGGTCGGAGGCGGGCGTAAATTCAAAAAGGAAATCGGCTATCTGATCAACTGGATGGTTACGGTTATCCCCAAGGTTTTTTCCACGCAGAATTACAAGGAACGGCGGCAACGGATTATCAGCGAATTTGAAAACCGTCAGCGGGAACTGCTTAAGTATTTTGAGGGAAAACTGAAGGAAAATGGGTTTTCCGTTGTTCAGATCCAGGTTGGTACGGCAATTCGTTCCGACCTGCGGCCATTGGTCAACGGCGAGCCGGTGCCGTTCTCTGATTTGGAAAAGGCGGTCACGGAGGGTCAGTTTAAAGATGAAGATCTGCAAAAGCTGAAAGCGGAATATGAAAAACTGACCAAGGAGATGCAGCAAACATCTGAAGACAGCAAGGCTATCATGGAAGATATGGAGGAGGAACTGAATAAACTGGACAGTTCGCTGGCGATCCCTCTGATCAGCAGTAAATTCGAAGTCCTGAAAAAAGTCCATGAGCAGGAAGCTGTCCGGCAATATCTCGATGAGCTTTATGAAGTCTTTCTTGAATTGTTGGATATGCTTCATCCCGGTAACGGCGAGCAAAACCTGCCCTCAACTCCGGAAAAATTCCGCGAAGCGTTCGCCCAATTTGAGGTCAATTTGCTGGTCGATAATGCCGAACAGAAAAGCCGGCCGATAATCATCGAGGATTTCCCGACATTTAAGAATCTGTTCGGGTCAATCGAACGGGTGCATACTCCGAATGCCGGTTGGCAGAGCGATTTTACGCGTATCCGCGGGGGAGCATTATTACAGGCCAACGGTGGATATCTGGTTTTACAGGCGCCGGATATGTTTCTGGAGCCCTATGTCTGGCCGACGCTCAAACGCACCTTGCGCACGGGCCGGTTGACCATAACCAATTTGGATGCCCTCAACCTTTCCGGCAGCGGTTTGAAACCGGAGGCGGTCGAGCTGAATGTCAAAGTGATCCTCATCGGTCACAGCCGCATTTATGATGCGCTCTATCGGTCGGATGATGATTTCAAGAAAGTATTCAAGGTCAAGGCCGAGTTTGATTATACCATGAAAAATGACTCCGATGGCATTCTTCGTTATACTCAATTCGTGAAGAAAATTACTAACGAGGACAATCTGCTGGCCTTTGGCCAAACCGGATTGGCGGCAATTGCCGAATACGGCGTCAAACTTTCCGGACGGCGTGAAAAACTGTCCACCCGTTTCACCAGTATTGCCGATCTGGTTCGCGAGTCATCCTGGCTGGCCGACCGCAACGGGAAAAAGAGTGTCGATCGAGATACGGTCAAAGAGGCCCGGCGGCTGCAAATCGAACGGGTCAATCTGGCAGAAACCAAGATTCAGGAAATGTATGAGCAGGATGTTTATCTGATTGATGTTACCGGATCGAAGGTGGGGCAAATAAACGGACTCTCTGTTTATGATCTGGGAGAACATGCCTTTGGCCGTCCGGCCCGAATCACGGCCTCTCTTTCACCCGGAGCCGATGGTGTTATCAATATTGAAAGGGAAGCGGCCCTGTCAGGCCGGACCCATGATAAGGGTATTTTGATCCTGTCGGGATTTATGCGCCATCGCTTCGGCCGCAAACGGCCGCTGGTCTTTACTGCTTCGCTCTGTTTTGAACAGTCATACGGTGGCATCGATGGTGACAGCGCATCTTCAACAGAAGTGTATGCTCTTTTATCCGCTCTAACGGGTCAACCGATCAATCAGGCTTTGGCTGTGACCGGTTCGGTCAATCAAAAAGGTGAGATTCAACCGATCGGCGGTGTCAATGAAAAGATTGAGGGATATTTCGATGTTTGCATGATCAATGGATTGACCGGCGATCAGGGTGTGTTGATGCCCATCCAAAATCGTCCCGAATTGATGCTTAAAGACGAAGTGGTAGAGGCTGTGCGAAAGGGGCTCTTCCATATTTATGCCGTCAGTCATGTCGATGAAGGTATAGAGCTTTTGACCGGTATTCCCGCCGGAGAGCAGAAGGCCGATGGATCATTCCCAAAAGGGAGCATCAACCATATGGCTGAACATAGGCTGAATGAGTTGGCCGAAACTTGGAAACGTTATATTAACCCCGGGCGGTAGCTGGTCGCAATATACGAATTGTTATGCGGGAACGTCATCAGGCGTCCCCGCTTTTTTTATATCACCGGATTATTCTCCGATTATCATCATTGTTGTTGATGCAATGATGCCTTGTCGTTCATGCGTTTCATCAGATGGCAAATTAAATATTCATTCAATCGGTTTTTATATTGACAAGGAAAGAGGATAGTCGGATACTCGCTGAGTATAATTGATATGAGCACACTAACCATGTCACCGCATGAGATCATGCAACTGTGGCAACATTGTGGAGGTATTTTCGTGAGAAAAGCCAAAACGAAAAAAACGGCGACGCGTAAGAAGGCAGCGCCGAAGAAAGCGGCGCGCAAAGTCGTCCGAAAGACGATAAAGAGAGCGGCTTCGAAAAAGGCGGTCAAGAAGGGCGGCGCCAAGCTCTGGACGGCAGCCGAAGTAAAACTTTTGAAATCGCTGTATAAGAAAACGACCTCAACCGAGATTGCCAAGAAGCTGAAACGCACTCTCAGTTCGGTACGTTCGAAAGCAGTAGCTCTGTCTTTGAAGAAAGCCGTCGTCAAGAAAAAAGCGGCTCCAAGGAAGAAAGTTGCCGCGAAGAAAAAAGCAGCTCCGAAGCGCAAAGTTGCCGCGAAGAAAAAAGCAGCTCCGAAGCGCAAAGTCGCTCTGAAGAAAAAGGCAGCTCCGAAGCGCAAAGTCGCTCTGAAGAAAAAGGCAGCTCCGAAGCGTAAAGTTGCTCGGAAGAAAAAAGCAGCTCCGAAACGTAAACCGAGCCGCCGCTAAGCATCAGTTCACGTAATCAATAACAAAAAGCCCGCCG
>JAAEQF010000469.1 GCA_024231695.1 FCB group bacterium | reverse complement strand
GAGTTTGGGATGTCGGGCCGGAATTTGGTCATTTTTGGCCAATTTTTGGGGTCAAAAATGGGGTCAAAATAGGGTCAAAAACGGTCAAATTTTTTTTGATCCCCAATCGATCGGGGATGGTGAGGGATGGTGAGAGAAGGTGATATAAGGGGTTTATTCGGTATTTCTGACTATTTTTGAGGCACTTTTTGGTGAAAAATTGGTATTTTGGCTGTAAATGGCCAAAATCTGCACTTGGGCCAAAATAGCGAAAATTTGACATTTTCATTTTTCCGGATGCCACGGTGAGAGCACCAAGAGGTAAAAGGACCACCGGGTGGGTGCGCTGGCATGGGTGGAATGAGTACTCTCCAGCGCCCCACGCCAACCCAATTTGTGACTGTATACACCATGACGGTGGTGGGCCAAACATGGGCACTTAGGGAAAATCACCAAAATATGGCCAAAATAGTGAAAAAATGACATTTTCATTTTTCCGGATGCCACGGTAAGAGCACCAAGAGCCTGGCGGCAGTACTTCCCAGCGCCCCAGCTTGGAGGCCAATATTTTGGAAGTAATATTCCCGACCAGAGGGAGGGTGTGATGCTCCGGCTCCGGTTGCCCCCCCCCCTGGAGGTGGATGGTAGGAATTGGTAGGAATCGTAGGGGAGCTGGTAGGGATGCAAAAGGTTGCGCGGGGGGGCGGGAGGAGGGCTGGGGAGGGGCCAAAAATTGGGAAATTTTTTTTTTTTGAACCAAAAATGATCCCTGAGCCGGGGGGAGTTGGCAAAACGATGTTTAACGAAGTTTTCGGGCCGCTATGAGTGTTTTCTGGGTCGAGTTGGTCCCGTTTTACGGTCAAAATGCCCATTTTGCGGTCTAAATGTGGTCAAAAGTCGGTCTAAAAAGGCGAATAGCGATCAAGTCACTGTGCCACAACCACGAAGGATATGATGGTCATCTTTTGGGTGGTGGGAGATATGGGCTCCCGCTTACCAACGCACACACCATGATGGGCAAATGTAATGTGGTGGCGTGGTGGTGAAGTCACCAACATGCCCAAAATTGCCTTGCAATTGAGCCCAAAATGGCCCCAAAATAGTGAAAATTTTATATTTTCATTTTTGCTGATGTCACGGTAAGAGCACCAAGAGGTATAAGGACCCCCGGGTGGGTGCGCTGGCATGGAGGGAGTGAGTACTCTCCAGCGCCCCACGCCACCCCAAGTTGTGACTGTATACACCATGACGGTGGTGGGCCAACCATGGGCACTTAGGGAAAATCACCAAAATATGGCCAAAATAGTGAAAAAATGACATTTTCATTTTTCCGGATGCCACGGTAAGAGCACCAAGAGCCTGG
>JAAEQF010000468.1 GCA_024231695.1 FCB group bacterium | reverse complement strand
TCTCTCCCAACTCCGAAATAATTTCAAAGCTGTGTATTGGCGGTAAAAAAGTCCGACCTAAGTTCCGATATAATAACAAGGTACTAATTCTTCGGAGAAAATATGTCGGGCCTGCAAAAACAAAGTGGATATACATTAATCGAAGTTATATTGGTAGTGGTCATTCTCGGTGTTTTGGCCGCCGTGGCCATGAAGTCCATGGCCCAGGTCACCGACACATCCCGCACCGAGGAAACCAAGCTGGAAATGATTCGTCTGGCTATAGCCATCGCCGGAGATCCAGATCGGTTATCAGGCGGAGTACGCAGCGATTATGGATATATCGGTGATGTCGGCAGCCTGCCGTCGAATTGGGATGCTTTGGTAACCAATCCGGGATATGCCACCTGGGACGGCCCGTATATCCAGGATGAATTCGCCACCGCTTCCGCCAATACCGAATTCAAGCTGGATGCCTGGGGATCCACCTATGGCTCTCCTGCGGCCGCGGCTTTTTCCTCCACCGGCGGATCAATAACCATCACCCGCAAAGTAGCCAACTCAACGGCCGACCTGCTTTACAATTCGATGACTTGTAGTATCTGTGACCTGAATCTTTCTCCGCCGGGATCTATTTGGCGGGATTCGGTCAAAGTGTTGCTGATCCATCCCAATGGTTCCGGGTCGATGATTACTCGAACCGCCTGGCCCACCGCCAACGGACTGATTCAAATTGATTCAATCCCTATTGGCCGGCATCGTTTACAAATTATAATTATTCCTGAAAACGATACTCTCAGACGGGAAGTCAGTATCAACCCGGGGCAGGATGCCTATATCAACCTGCAGCATTTTGCGGATGTCTGGTGATGAGGGTATTGATGATTAGAAATTCCACCGGCTTCACCTTGATCGAAGTTATTGTCGTTATCGTCGTCCTCGGCATTCTGGCCTCGGTAGCCGTTCAGTCTCTGCCGACAAGCCTGGAAAACCGCCGTCAAGTGGAAACAGAACGGGAAATGGAGGTATTGGCTTTCGCCATTACCGGCAATCCGGCTCTGACCCAAAACGGCGCGAGGACTAATTTTGGCTATATCGGTGATATCGGAGCGTTTCCGCCCAATTTGCAGGCTTTATATCAGAATACGGTGAGCTATTCCACCTGGAACGGACCATATCTGCCCTTGGGCTTTGTTCAGGATAGCGTCGATTTCAAAATCGATGAATGGAGCCAACTTTATACTTACAGCGGCGGAATAGCTATCACCTCCGCCGGCAGCGGCAGTACAATCACCAAAAAAATCGCCGATGCCGCCAGTGACTATCTGTACAATACCCTGAATGGCTCTATCCTTGACGCCAATGATTCGGTACCGGGCAATGTGTATCTGGATTCGGTCAATGTCGTCTTCAGTGTCCCTAATGGATCGGGAGGGACATCGGATCGGTCCACCAATCCTGATTCTGCAGGCGATTTTACACTCGACTCTCTTCCCGTGGGAACGCATCCGCTGAAAGTGATTTATATCCCAAACAATGACACACTGTTGAATTATGTCACCATTCTACCTCGGCATAAAAGCTCGCGCGAGTTCCGGTTTGTTTCCGGGTACTTTGGTGGAAGTGGACCAACTCCCGGAGCAGATTCGGTTATCTATGAGGAATTCACCGAAGCCAAACTGGCCTCAAACGGCAATTCGATTACGATTACGACACCGGTCGGGGTGGGTGAAAACGAGCTTTTGATTGCGGTGGTAGTTACCGACGCCAACAAATCATCGCAATTATCACCACCCGGGGGTGAAGGATGGACGGAAATTGACAGGAGCCAACAGCAGGGATCGGTAACATTGGGCGTCTGGTGGAAACTGGCCGATGCCGTGGAATCGCCCAATCATCAATTCAGTTGGGGCGGTAATAGCCAGGAGGCATATGGCTGGATGATGCGCTTTTCCGGTCATGACCTGGCCTCCCCCATCAATGCCTCGGATGTCGATGGTGGTTCTTCCAGTTCGCCAACCTGCCCAGCGGTTACTTCGACTGTTGATAATACGCTGATTCTGCGTATTGGCGGTTTCGATGATGATGATATCACAATAGACAGCCCGGGGCTTGGCGGCCACACAACCATAACCATGGATGAAAGCAGTTCGGGAAGCGGTACCTGTTCCGGTGGAGCCGGATATCAGTATTTGGCAAGTTCGGGATCGAGTGGAACGGCAACATTTAGTCTGACTGGCAGTGAACAATGGCGGACTATGACGATTGCGATAGCACCGAATCCTTAGGATTGAGAAGTATGGAATTCAAAGGCAACAAAGGCTTTACATTGATCGAACTGGTGGTGGTGATTGTCATCGTTGCCATATTGGCGGCCATTGCGGTTGATAAACTGGCTCCTGTCGGAAACTCGATCAGAACCGATGATTCCATGCATGAGATGGATGCCCTGGCCTTTGCAATAGTCGGCAATCCTGAACTTCAATCCGGCGGAATCAGAACCGATTTCGGTTACGTGGGCGATGTCGGCGCATTACCGCCTAATCTCGATGCTTTGATTGCCAATCCCGGTTCATATTCCACCTGGAACGGCCCATATATTCAAAACAGTTTTGTTCAAGCGGTCGATGATTTCAAAAAGGACGCCTGGCAGACCGATTATGCTTACGGTGGCGGAGTAATCATCACTTCCACCGGTTCCGGCGAGAATGTTATCCGCAGGCTGGCCGGTTCCAATGATGATTTATTGCGTAACCCTATGTCTGGAAATGTCTTTGATTACGAGGGCAAGCCTCCGGGGAGTGACTATAAGGACTCGATTCAGGTACTCCTTACCGTTCCCAATGGTCTGGGCGGCATGTCCATAAAGAGTTCCTCGGTGGATATTGGTGGGTATTACAGTTTCGACTCCATCCCCATCGGCAATCATGACTTTGAAATCATCTATGAACCGAATGATGATACGGTTAAATACTTTGTATCGATCATTCCCAACTCCTCATTCTATCAGGATTACTATCTTCCATCGGTGTTTCCTCTGACCTCGCCGAGTTCGGTTGTTGCCGGTCTTGTGGGTCATTGGAGATTAGATGAGACCAGCGGAACAACAGCATCTGATGTCTCGGGCAATGGCAATGACGGTACCTTGATTAACATGAATCCATCCAATGACTGGGTAACCGGTAAGATCAACGGTGCTCTGGATTTCGATGGTAATAATGACTATGTCAACATACCTCATGCTGCCGTTTTAAACGGAACCGCTCAATTGACCTATTCGGCTTGGATTCAACCCGATACCTGGTCTGGTAGTATCAGACAGATAATGGCCAAATCTGTTCACGGTGGAGGCAGTGGTCGCGCTCAGATGGGTATTTTCTCGGAAGGCGGTTCACTCACCGGTCGAGCGGAAACAACGGCCGGCAGATTCAATGTACTGGTAACTCTCCCCCCGATTGATGTCTGGAGTATGGTAGCCCTGGTTTTTGATGGAGCCAGTCTATCTCTCTACGTCAATGGCGTGGTGGCCGGAGTGGCGATTTTGCCCAATACCACGCTCAGACAGACCACCGATGATTTATGCATAAGCAAACGGGTCGGGACGAGTCAGTACTACTTCGATGGAAGCATTGATGATGTACGCATCTATGACCGGGCTTTGAACGCTACGGAAATCCAGACCCTTTATAACATGGGCAGTTGATATGAGTAGGTTTACAGATAATAATAGTGGTTATACTCTGATTGAACTGGTTATGGTTATACTCATTATCGGGGTTCTGGCCGGGGTTGCGAGCAAGACCTTTATCGAAACCCTCGATACCGCCAAATTCGAGGCTACCCGAGCCGAAATGCAAGCTCTGGCTTTCGCCATTGCCGGTAATCCCAATGTATATACCAAAGGCGCTCGAACCGATTTTGGTTATGTTGGCGATGTCGGCGCGATGCCGCCCGATCTCGACGCGCTGGTGACTAATCCGGGTTTGAGCACCTGGGACGGGCCTTATATTAAAGGCGATTTCGACAACGACGATTTTAAGTTCGACGGCTGGAATACAGCCTATATTTTGACCGACAGCCTTCTTCGTTCGACCGGTTCGGGGTCGAATATAGACAAGATTTTTATTGCCGCGACCGCTAAGTTGTTGTCCAACAGCGTTTCCGGGTATTTCCTCGACGCCGACCGGCAGAGGCCGGGGGCGATTTATAAAGACTCTTTGACGGTGATTTTGACCTATCCTGATGGTTCCGGTGGAGTCGCTAACGCCAGTACCGCGCCCAATGCCAACGGTAATTTTGCTTTCAGCGGTATTCCGATCGGTAATCATAATTTGCGGGTGATTTACATACCTGACAGCGACACAGTAAGTTACGTAGTCTGTGTTGAGGCCGGCCGTTCGCTGACCCTCGATGTCACTTTCCCCGCCGATTTGTGGTAGGCAGATAGAATTAATTTAGATAACGCCCTTTTTAATCCCAAGAATATGTCCGGTTAGACCATCATTTTTCGCTTGCATCATTTCGATTTTATATTATCTATAATATAGATTTAGGAGACCGACGATGTCATCAATTGCCCACAATTCCATTTTTACAGTTTCTAATCAGTGGTGGTGGTGCACCTGTCATTGGCGGTGGGTGATAACCCCTTCGTGTCCCTAAGTCTTTGTGACAACGAAAGTTTGAAACCCGCTGCCGAAACCGGCCGCGGGTTTTTTTATGCCTTAAATTACCGGAGACCAGTCATGCAGAAGAAAATCGTTCTTGCCGACAGCGATATTCCGCGCTTTTATTACAATTTGATGGCCGATCTGCCTTTTTCGGCCTCACCCCCGCTTCATCCCGGAACCAGAGAGCCGATATCGCCCGACGATCTCTCGGCCATTTTCCCCATGGCCCTGATTGAGCAGGAAGCCTCACCTCAGCAGGAAATCCCCATCCCCGAAGAGGTTCTGGAGGTTTATAAAATTTACCGGCCTACCCCTCTGATCCGGGCCACTGCTCTTGAAAAAAGCTTAAAGACTCCGGCCCGGATCTATTATAAACACGAAGGCACCTCGCCGGTCGGGTCACATAAACCGAATACGGCTATTGCTCAGGCTTATTACAATCATCTTGAAGGGACAAAGCGGCTGGTGACTGAAACGGGGGCCGGTCAATGGGGTACGGCTCTGGCTTTTGCCTGCCAGAAATTCGATATGGAATGCAAGGTATTTATGGTGCGATGTAGTTTTGATCAGAAACCGTATCGTAAGATCATGATGCAGTTATATGGCGCGGAAATTCTGCCTTCGCCCTCGCTGACGACCGAGGCCGGTCGGCAGGCTCTGAAAAAAGATTCGGACACGCCCGGGAGTCTCGGAATCGCTATCTCCGAGGCTATCGAGGAGGCGATCGGGCGCAAAGACGCCAAATATGCGCTGGGCAGTGTCCTCAATCATGTCCTCCTCCATCAAACGGTCATCGGGCAGGAAACAGCGGCCCAGCTTCAATCGGTCGGTGAAAAGCCGGATGTTATTATCGGGTGTCACGGCGGCGGAAGTAATTTCGCCGGTATTGCCTTCCCTTTCATCCGGGATAAGATCAACGGCGCCGACCTCGACATCATTGCCGTTGAGCCGCTTTCCTGTCCGACCCTGACCAAGGGCAATCTCGATTATGATTTCGGCGATACGGCCGGTACCACGCCACTGATGCGGATGTACACGCTGGGCCATGATTTCATCCCGCCCAATATTCATGCCGGAGGTTTGCGGTATCACGGCTCTTCTCCGCTGGTCAGCCTGCTTCTTGAAAAAGACTTAATTCGGGCTGAGGCGGTTCCGCAATTGGACGTTTTCCGGTCGGCGGTGCTCTTTACCAAAACCGAAGGGGTCATTCCCGCCCCGGAATCGGCGCATGCCATCGAAATGGCCGTGCGTGAGGCGATTAAAGCCCGGGAGGAAGGCCAGGAGAAAGTGATCGTTTTCAATCTCAGCGGTCATGGTCATTTGGATATGCAGGCTTATCAGGAATATCTTCAGGGTAATATGACCGCCGAGGACGCCGGCGAGGGACCGGACCTATCTTTCGGGGTGGCCTGTTAATGGAAATTAATCATTGAACTTAAAGCCAACGAAGGACGTATAATAAATCGGAACGCGCATTGAGCGCTCGTACCAACAGGGACGTAACATTACGACAGAGGCCGCCCATCTCCGGCGGCCTCTGTTATTTACGCCAAATCAGCAACCTTCCGGGACACCGCCTGTCTAATCAATTATATTCTGGGATTAGCGATATAATTACTCCCTGATTTTTTAGTTACCGGAGATGATATGAAATTAAGCATCGATCGAATCAGCAAAAAGTACAAAGGCGACGTGTGGGGATTGAAAGATTTTTCCCTCGATATAAATCCGGGTATATTGGGACTACTGGGACCAAACGGAGCGGGCAAATCGACATTGATGCGCATCATCGCCACTATTTCCAGACCGACCGAGGGACGCATTACGTGGAACGATGTCGATATTGCTCGAAAACCGAATTCGGTAAGAACCGTACTCGGTTATTTGCCTCAGGATTTCGGCATCTACCCGCATCTCAACCCGGTTGAATTTCTGACCTATCTGGCCGCGGCCAAAGGATTGGAATCGCGCGCCGCCCGCAAACAGATCAATCATCTTTTAGAAATCGTCAATCTGGTTGACCATCGCCGCCGGCCATTGGGCGGTTTTTCCGGGGGAATGAAACAGCGGGTCGGCATCGCTCAGGCGCTTTTGGGTAACCCGCTTCTCTTGATCGTCGATGAACCGACCGCCGGGCTCGATCCGGAAGAACGCGTCCGTTTCCGCAATCTGCTGGCGGAATTGTCCGGTGAAAGAATTGTCATCCTTTCATCGCATATCGTCTCCGACATCGAAGCTGCGGCCACCGATATCGCGATTATTAACCGGGGCCGACTGCTCGACCATACCGCCCCTGAAAATCTTTTGGGTCAGGTGGCCGGGAAAGTCTGGGAAATGACTATCCCCAGCAGCGAACTTCAAAATGCCCGGCAAAAGTACCATATCAGTTCCACTATTCGCAACAGCCGGGGTATTCGTATCAGGATAATCTCTGACGGTTCCCCCGATGAGACGGCCCTTCCGGCCGCGCCCTCGATGGAAGACGCCTATTTGTATATTCTGGCCGAAAATCGCAATGGCAACGGCCAATGAAAAGACCACATCTTATAAAACAGCTTATTCTGGCCGATTTTCGCGAACGAACCCGGCGATATAGTTTTTTGATAACTCTGGGTTTGACTCTCTTTTTGGGTTATCTGGTATTTGCCGGTAAGTTCACCGTGCGGCTGGGCGATTATGCCGGGTATCAAAACTCGGCCTGGACAGGAACGACCATGAGCATGACCTGTACTTTGATTCTGGTCATGTTCGGCTTTTACCTGATAAAAAACGCCATCCGACTGGACCGTCTGACCGGTGTCGGAGAAATTTTGGCGGCTACGCCGATCAGTCGGACGTTTTATATTTTCGGAAAATTCGTCAGCAATACCGCCGTGCTTTCCTTTATGGTCGCCTGTCTGGCCGGATCGGCTGTGGTCATGCAGTTATTTTGGGGAATAGAGGGCGGTTTTAATCTCTGGGACCTACTTTCGCCGTTTATTTTCGTGACTTTTCCAGCTGTCGTTTTCGTCGCCGGTCTGGCCGTGCTGTTCGAATCGGTGCGCTGGCTGCGCGGTGGAATCGGTAATGTCGTTTACTTTTTTGCTTCCATGATGACCTTGCCACTGGCCGAGGAGCTAAACAGTACTCTTTTCGATGTCTGGGGAATAAAACTTTTCGAAAACAGCCTGCACTCATCGCTTCTGGCAGCATTTCCCGCGGCCAAGCAAAACTTTATTCTCAATCCGGAATATGTTCCCAACCTGATCCGCTTCCCATACGAGGGAATGAATTGGACAATGGCTGTGATCGAACCGCGCTTTTTGTGGATTGGTCTGGCGCTGGTCGTCCTTGTTCCGGCGGTACTGTTTTTCAATCGTTTCGATCCGGCCAAAGACCGCCGTCGCAAAGTTAAAACCCGGTCGGTTGAAAAGCCATCCTCGGTAATAAACAAGTCCGCTTTCGCTCCCAGGTCGGTTGTTTTGGAAACGCTGTCGAGTCGTTTCAATTTTCTGCAACTGCTTGTGGCCGAAATCCGCCTGACTATAAAAGGCTATCCCTGGGTCTGGTATATTGTGGCCGGAGCTTTGGGGATCGCCCAACTTTTCGCCCCCATGAGTATTGTGCGTGGATATATCCTGCCGCTGGCCTGGATCTGGCCGCTAATGATCTGGTCGTCGATGGGCGCTCGCGAAATCCGGCACCGGACCGATCAGCTTATTTTTGCAGCGCCTCGTCCGCTGGGGCGTCAGTTGGCGGCAATTTGGACGACCGGAGTGCTTGTCGCTGTTCTGATGGGAAGTGGAACGGCTATCCGTGCAATCATGGCCGTTGACAGTTCGTTTCTGCTGGCCTGGACAACAGGGGCCCTGTTCATCCCCTCGCTGGCCCTGGCTCTTGGTAGTATAAGCGGTTCCAGCAAACTTTTCGAGATTATCTATATGGTAATATGGTATCTCGGTCCGCTCAATCATATGCCGGCGCTTGATTTTGCCGGGGCCACCGATGTTGCCGTACAGCAGGGCGTGCCCATGGTATTTATGGCCATAACTTTGGTTCTGATTCCGATTGCCGTGTTGGCTCGCCGCCGACAATTAATCTTTTGAAAAATAAAAACGGCGGATAAAACATCCGCCGTTTTTTTGATGTAATTGCTTGTCTACTCGCATTCATGTAGTCGGTATTTACTTCAAAAGCAGCATTTTTCTGGCCTTCACAAAATCTCCGGCAGTGATGCGATAGAAATACAGACCGGTAGCCACATTACGCCCGTTGTCATCGGTACCATCCCAATAAACGCGATAGCTTCCGGCCGGCTTGGATTCATCGATCAACATGGATACTTTCTGGCCAAGGATGTTGAAGATTGAAATATTCACTTCTGACCTTTTTTCCAGCGAATAACTGATTGCCGTTGTCGGATTGAATGGGTTGGGATAGTTCTGATTCAACGAATACCTGGCCGGTAATATTCCGGGTCTATCATCGTCGGTGTCAGTGGGGATATCAAGTGGGATATTGAGAATCTGTTTCATTTTGGTGATCGAATTCAAATAGTCGGTTCCATGCCCGACAGCCATCTTGATCAGCACATACTGACTGTCGCCGGGTTGGAAATCGAATGGACCGCAACTGGCCATCATTCGCCGGTCAGCCGGGTCGATATCCAGATCGCCGGTACCGGTCACCGGGTCTCCGCTGTGCTGAAACATCAATGTGTCGCCGTTGTAGATATACGGCTCGCCGATCTTGCCCAATCCTTGCATGTAGCCATAAGTTTCGGTGAAATCATCGGGATCGGTGCCATTGATATACTTAGCAAATGTGGTCATCGGCATGTTCTTATAATCGGCCAGCCATTGCCCGAAGAAACAGGCCGAATCGCCCGGTGAGGCCACGGCCGGGCCATATATCAGTTTAAAGCCAATCGCCGGAGGGATATCGTATTGTGAGTCCTCATTGTCGTCGTTATAACTAAAGAAAATATTGCCAAGCGTGTCACAACCGACAAGATCATCACCGGCGCCTCCCAGATCGACATCAGACCAGAAAGAAGTGTAAACATCCTTGAGGGTACGGCCGCCTTCATTGAACAGCCTGTATTCGATATATATTGAGAGGCCATCAGGGCCGGTAGTGATAACGGGCGGAGCATTAAAGGTGAAGGAAAAAGTATCGACCATAATCGAATCCACGACCGGGTAAAGATACAGGCTTCCTTCTTCGGCCAGCATCCCGCCGACACCTCTTTCATCGAACCAGAGCGCCCACTGAGTAGGCATATCCTCTGTATAATTCTCCATGAAGTCAATACCACTTGTCCCATCGCCATATAATGTGCCGGACGGATTGTAGTCATCATCCGTTATCCAGACATAGTTATAGCGGAGATCACCATCATTAGGCAAGGATGGATTCGGAGGATCAACCATATTATTAAGATCCCACTGTAGATTCTGATCGCGGTCGCGGACGACTATGGTTAACTTGCGGGGATTGCCGGGATCGGAGATATCATAAGCGGAAAAAGGAACTTCAAAGAATCCTTCATAGGCAGTCCCACTCCAGGTATAATACATAAAAGCCGATGAGGTATCCGGTCCGGCACCGGCCGTATAAGGTTCGCCGATATCATACATGCCGTTGGCGGTCAGGTCGGTATAACTTTGCATAGGTTTAAAGTCGATCCTGACGGGTACAAAATCTTCATTGCTCAAAGTAGAGCCTTGAAAACTCGGCCCCAAATATACTCCGCCATAAAGCAATTCTCCATCGCCTGCCCCGGAAAACCAGCGACCGGTATAAAGCAGACGATCGTCCGGGTAAGTGGGATAATCGTCCAGAGTGACAGGTGAGATATTTGCAGGATCGGAGCTTTCGTATTCCCAGCCACCGCCTTCAAATGGAAGATGAGTGACTCTGATCACCATCCCCAGAGTCGTGTCATCACCTGAACCGGTAAAATCGGTTTGAAAATCCAAAACCGTGCTCGCCAAAGTCACATCGATCAATTTCCAATAGGGATCGGGCACGGCGTCCATCTGGGTAACAATCATGTATTCGTGACCATCGGCCAAATCAGGGTCGAGAACCTCAACCTCAACGGATACGCGTTGCGCTCCTGCCTGCTGCACATCCAACTCCCGCATAATCGGCAGGGTATCGCTACCGTTTTCATCATAGGCCCAAATCGTCTGCTGTACTTCTATTCCCAGCGGATCGGTAAGACCGGAATTGTTAAGATGCTGATACGGATCGGCATCGTTGTAAACCGTCCAGAGCATTTGATCGCCGATCATTACCGGTTTGAAGTTGTGATCGACCGGAGCGCCTTGATCATCGGGCCAGTTGTTATAATCGAAGTTGGGATTGGCTTCCAGGCTGTCGGCGTGTAGTTTATATACCTTGAATTGCCAATTATCCGGCTGAAAAGTACCGCCGGCCATCGGGCCGGGGACAAATTCATCCGAATACTCGGCAATCGCCACCCGGGTTTCGCCTGTGGCTGAATCGATTCCCCCCAGCCATAAGCCGGCGGCATACAGCGGACTACTGGTCATCTTGCCATTGGTAATTAAATCGGTAGAGACGTACGGATAAAAAGTCCCGTAATCATACCCGAATGTACCAGTCAGGTCGCGGCCAAAATTGCCGTGATTGGTCACGAACATAAGAATATTGTTGGCATCGATAAAAGTTGTATTGTCCACCTCGGTAATTCCGGCGGCGACGCTCAAATCGTTTTTCGCCAACTTTAGTTCATCCTCGTTGGCAGCTCTGGCAGGCGACAAAGATGCAAAGATAATCAGGGCTGCAACGAGCGAACACGCAATACCTCGTGGCATCTCGCCCTCCTTTATAAGAATTCACATTGGACGTCTTATAGATAATACATATAACCGTTTGTGTCAAGGGAAGTTCGGCTAAAAACAGGAAGTTTCCGGTCTTGTTTAACTTCAATAAATATAAGAAAAAACGGGCATAATCTTGTTTTTAGTGTATATTATATGGATCAGGGAGAGTTTGAATGTTTCGAGTTTCGGCCATTATTACCAGTATATGTTTTTTTGCTGTTACTGTATTGCAGTACAGCCTCTGCTCGTTATGTCTGCTTTTCGTCTGCCCTAAAGCCGAAGCCGCCGAAACATGTCCAGAACCGCCGCCGCCCTGCCGAGCCTGCTGTCCCTCTCAGGAAACCTGTCAGCCCAATCCTTGCGAACAACCTGCGAATAAGCCCTCGGTCTGTGACATCAGCCCCTGTTTTTTGCCCGATCAACCGCCAGCTCCGGTCTGCGTTATCAAATTCGCTTCGCTGGCTGAGATATCCACAGATTGTGCCTGCAAAATAAAACCACCTCATCTGGATGATATCCTGACCGAACGGCGCATTCTGGAAATAAAACCGTTATCAGCCAATACCTCCGTTCTCAATACACCGGAAATAAAATCATCCGGGAATTTTATAAATGTACAATCCCGTACTCAGGGCATTCATGCCACCATTGCTTCGACGGTGCTCCGGCTGTGAAACCGGGGCATTAGCCATGAATTCGCGTGGCTGACTATTTCACAAGACAAGACGACATAAGCTTTTAGTATAAAGGAACCGTGATTATGAAAAATCATCGAGTTCTGATAGTATTTATTTTGAGTCTGGCCTTCTTGCTGACCAGCAGCGGTTCGGTCTTGATGGCTGGCAACTGCACCAAGGCTCAACAGCAGGCCTGCTGCCCTTCAGGCACCAAGGCAGCCAAGTGTGACCCGGCACAGTGCAAAACCACCGCCAAGTGCGATCCGGCCAAATGTCATACTGATGGCAAGTGTGACCCGGCTAAATGCTCAACGGCCAAAGCCGGCGCCAAGTGCGATCCGGCCCAGTGTAAAACCGGAGCCAAATGCGACAAGAGCAAATGCTCGACCGCCAAGGCGAGTACGCAAAGTACTTCGACCGCTTGTCCGCATTCCAAGGTTAAAGACAAAAAGGATCCATCTGGCACCTAAGATAAAAAGCAATTAATTGCTTTTTCAAAGCGGCTATCCCGAACGGGATGGCCGCTTTTTTTATGCATCTATTTTGTTATGGGTATAGATATAGAGGAAGACTACTTCTTCAACAAGACTTTTTGTATCTGGCGGTGGATGCGGCCGTTGGTAGCCAGGATTTGCTGATTATAAATCGAATACTCGCCGCCTTTGAAATTGGTCACTTTCGCGCCGGCTTCACGGGCAATCACCAAACCGGCGGCCGTGTCCCAGGCATGCAGTTTCAATTCCCAGAAACCATCGAACCGGCCACAGGCCAGATAGCAGATATCCAGCGCCGCCGAACCGCCTCGGCGAATGCCTCGCGACAGTTTATATAAACGGGCGAAATTGTCAAGATTGTCGATTTTGGTTTCGGCGATATCATACGGAAACCCGGTAGCCAGAAGCGAATCGGCCAGCATGTTTTCTTCCGATACGGCTATCCGTCGGCGGTTAAGAAACGCTCCCCCGCCGGAGGAAGCATAAAACATCTCATCGCGCAACGGATCATAGATGACTCCCAGAACCATCCGTTCTTCGACTTCCAGCCCGATGGATACGCAGAAAGCCGGGTGCCCGTGAGCATAATTGGTGGTGCCGTCCAAAGGATCGACCACCCAGACATAAGCTGATTCGTTTTTGTTGCGACCGCTTTCTTCGGCCAGGATGGCATGCTGGGGAAAGGCCCGGCCGATTTGTCGTTTGATATATTTTTCCGATTTGAGATCGATTTCGGTGACCAGATCCACGCGGCCTTTAAGTTTGACCTGCCGTTTTGTCTTGAGTCCCCGGCGCAGGATATCTCCGGCTCCAAAGGCCATCTCTTTGGCCAGCTTGAATTCCTTATTGAATCGGGGCATGAGTTCCGGCTCCTCCGGCAAAATTAAACTGGGTCTGATAAAGAGTATGATAAATCCCTTTGGCCGCCAATAGCTCCCTATGCGTCCCGCTTTCACGCAGGCGGCCTTTGTGCATAACCAGTATCCGGTCGGCTTTCTCGATGGTTGACAACCGATGAGCAATAATGATCGATGTCCGGTTTTCCATCAGCTTCTGCAGCGCTTCCTGAATCAAACTTTCGGTTGCGGTATCAACCGAAGATGTGGCCTCGTCGAGGATCAAAATATCGGGGTCATAGGCGAGTGCTCGAGCGAACGAAAGCAATTGTTTCTGACCGGTAGAAAGGGTCGCCCCACGTTCCTGAACCTCGGTTTTATATTTATCCGCATGTTTTTCGATAAAGGCGGCGATACCGACTTTGCGCGCGGCCCAGGCCACGCGATCAGCGGATATGTTTTCGTTACCCAGATCGACATTGCCGGCAAAGTCACCCGAGAAAATAAACACTTCCTGCAAAACCAGGGCCATCCGCGACCGGATATCCTGCGGCGCCATATCCACAAGCGATACACCATCGAGACGGATGTCCCCTTTTTGAAAATCATAAAAGCGAAGAAGCAGTGAGGCCAGCGAGGATTTACCTGCGCCGGTTGAACCGACGATGGCGATTTTTTCGCCGGGATTGACTTTGAAACTGACGTCGCGTATAACATAATCGTTGTCGTTATAAGCAAAAGAGACATTGTCGAAAACGATCTCGCCCTTGAAGTCGGAGATTTTTTTCGTTTTAGCCGGAGCCGACACTTGTGGCTCGGTATCCAGAAGCTGGAATATCCTCTCCGAAGAAGCCATCGAGGACTGCAGAATATTATATTTTTCCGACAGATCACGCAGGGGGCGGAAAAACCGTTCGACCAATTGAATGAAGGCCACCAGTTCTCCGAAGGTTAGAAGCGTCGTCTCGATGCGCATCCCGCCAAAATAAATCAAGAGAGCAATCGCCGTTGTTTCAATTATTTCCACCACTGGGAAAAAGGTGGCATAAAGGTAAACCGAACGGAAATGGGCACTGCGTAAACTTCGGTTGATATCGTCGAATTTGCCGTAGGTTTCTTTCTCTCGGCTGAAAAGTTGAACTACCGACATCCCGGTAACATGTTCCTGAACAAACGCGTTTAAGCGGGCCAACCGGGTCCGGACTTTGCGATAGACACCGCGGACCTTGCGTCGGAATATAGTCGTGGCCAGAATCAGAAAAGGCAGAACAGCGAAGGTTATCAGGGCCAGCTGCCAGCTGTAATAGAGCATGGCGATGACGATTCCGACCAGGGTCAGAATATCGCCGAAGACAGCCACAACCCCGGATGAAAAAAGCTCGTTGAGCACATTGACGTCATTGGTGACGCGAGTAACCAGCCGCCCCACCGGGTTCTTGTCGAAGTAGGCCAGGTGCATTTTCTGTAGATGACGGAAAATCTGCATGCGGATGTCGAACTGCACAGCCTGGCCGATGACCTGCATGGAATAGAACTGGATATAACCGAGAATAAAGGCAGCCAGAAGGATGCCGAAATACAACAGAGCAATCCGAGCCAGTCCGTCATTGTCGCCAAGCATGATGTAATCGTCGATGGCTATCTGAACCAGAACCGGGCCGGCCAGTTGCAGGGCCGTCACTACCAGCAGCAGCAGTACCGAACCGACCACTTTCAGACGATAAGGACGAAGATAGCTCATCAAGCGGCGCATTAACCGTCCGTCATATGCTTTTCCCAGCACTTCCTCATCGTGATATTTATCGGCGGCGGCCATGGCTTACATTTTCTCCAGTTGCTGTTCCATCATCTGTCGGCGATGAAGCAGGGCATAGGCGCCATTTTGAGCCAGCAGATCCTCATGCCCGCCCTGTTCGATTATCCGGCCATCGTCGAGATAAATAATCAGATCGCAGTGTTTCAAACTGGCCACTCGATGTGAGATAATAATCGAAGTACGTCCCGGCAGGACTTTGCGGAAGTTTTCGAAAATAGCCTCTTCTGTCTCGGTATCAACCGAACTGGTGGCATCGTCCAGAACCATAATGGCCGGTTCGCGCATGATTGCCCGAGCCAGTGCGGCTCGTTGTTTCTGTCCGCCGGACAGAGTTATACCTCGCTCGCCCAGGATAGTATCGTAACGACCGGGGAACGATTCGATGTCATCGTGCAAAGCGGCCAGCCGCGCGGCATGGGCCACGCCGTTTTGATCCGGTTGGTCGGCGCTGAAGCGGATATTGGCTTCCATCGTATCGGAAAAAAGAAATGTCTCCTGCGGCACAAAACCGATCCCCTGCCGGAGAAGTTTTAGCGGCCAGAGGTTGATGTCGATGTCGTCGATAAGGATTTGTCCATTTTCGGCCGGATATAAACGGGGTATCAGTGACACCAGTGAGGTCTTGCCCGATCCGGTCGGCCCGGTGATCCCTAATCTCGTACCCGCCTCGATGGTCAGGTTGATATCTTTGAGAACCGGTTCGAATTTATCAGCGGAATCGTTGAGTAGTGGATAAGTGAAAGTGAGATTCCGGAACTCGATCTTGCCTTTGACCTCGTTGGCAGAGGTCGAGGCTTTCAGAGGGTCGGCCACATTCGGTTCGGTATCGAGGATTTTGCTGATTCGTCCCAGCGAGGCAATCCCTCGCTGATATAGAGCCACGACCCAGCCCAAAGCCATCATCGGCCAGACTAGCCAGCTGAGATAGCCAAAGAAAGCTACCAGCGTCCCCAGACTTATCCGGTCGGCGATAACTTCACGTCCCCCGGTGTAGAGGATCAACAGGCTGACACTTCCGGCGATAAAGAACAGCATGGGATGAAAGAGGCCGATGATTTTCATCAGGCTAAGATTCAGGTCGGCGTATTTGCGGGAAACCCCGCTGAAATTTTCTATCTCGGACTCTTCCCGTCCGTAAGCCTTGACCACCCGGACACCGGCCAGATTTTCCTGTACACGCGAAGTCAAAAACGAAAAGTAAGACTGGATGGCCAGATATTTCTTATGAGCCATTTTGCTCAAACGATGAACCGACATCGATAGAAGCGTCATCGGCAGGATAGTAAACAGGGTCAGCTTGACCGACAGGGTCATCATGAAGGCGATGGCCACACAGGTGGAAACCAGGGTGTTGAAAATATGCATGATTCCCGGCCCGACCATCATCCGTATCGCTTCGACGTCGTTGGTCGCATGGGCCATCAAATCGCCGGTTTTGGTATTGTGATAATAGGACGGGTCGAGATTCAGCAGTTTTTCAAACAGGACGCCCCGCAAATCATACTCGACTTTGCGCGAAGCCCAAATAATAGTCCGGCGCATGGCGAATCGAAAAGCGCCGCCGACCACGGCCAGACCCACCATATAGGCGCAGAGTCGGAGGATTACCGAGGCAGGCTCCCCGGCCTCGACCGCCTCAAAAGCCAGTTTTATCAGATAAGGGACAATAAGAACCAGCACATTGGCGAAAATGGTTACACCGGCGCCGATCCAGATTAAACTTGAATGTTTTTTCAGCAGTGGGACGAGATGTGTAAATCGCCCGTGTTTATCATTCGCCATGGCCAAAATTCAGTAGATTTGCCAATAAATGTATCGATTCCACGTCCAATTCGGCGGCCATTTCCAAAAGCGGTAGCCCGCAATAGATAATATGGCCGTCTCCTACCCCTGTAACCCGCAAGAGACTGCCGTGTTCCTCGGCAGATATAATTTCCCGGCCAGAGTTTATAATGGCCGGATAGGCGAACCCGTTCTTTTTCAATGATTTATGCAAGGCGTTAAAATTGATGCCATACGGAACCGTCAATAATCGGTGCTCGGCGGCGACTACTTTGGCCTTCGTCGCCGACGGGCTTTTGGAGGCATATATGGGGAAAGAGAAAACATCGTTGAGGCCGAAAGATTGCCCCAGAACCAGCACCTCACCCCCATCGCGAACAAATTGATCCAGACGGTCGCGGACGGTGCGCAACAGATCGTAGTTTGCGTAAGCCTCGGCCCCGATGATAATCAGGTCATACGCTTCCAACGAGGCCCGTACCAGACTATTGGCGGTAAACGGCTGGAAAGAAACTTTGGCCATCCGTAAAAAATCTTCGAGACGACCGTCGGCGTCGGGTACAAATCCGACATCGCGCGTATCCGGAATCCGACAACGGACGATGCGGACATCGGCCGAGGCTGAAGCCAGGGGCTGTCCGCCGACTTCCAGCGTGGCCCTGATCTGTTTTTGATCGTAGCCGATGGATCGTCCGGCGGCCAGATAGACGTTCATGTATTTTCGAGTCGTACCGACCGGCATAAAAATATTTTTGTCATAACTGCCGACCACCACGCCGTCGGGAGTATGAATCTGCAAGCGGCCGTCGAGTTCACTGCCGAACGGTTTGGTTATTTCCAACTGCCAGTCGAAAGGCTGGGCCAGCGAAGTTACCTGGCCTTCCTTGAAGGGCGAAAGAAAAGTGTAACCGGGCAGAAAATTAAGCGCAACATCGGCCGTGGTAAATTCACCATAGGGTACCTGTAGATCAAGCGATAATCCTCGGACGATGACCTCGATGGAAAAACGCAGACCGTCGGCGTCATGGTTTACTAAATCAATAGTCTCAAGATCAACCAAGTATTCTCTATAGAAACGTTGATGAGGCATTATTTGAGTCGAGATGGAATCTATAATGACCGTTGTGCCGCCTTCCGGATAGAGGCGGAAATACGACAACTCCACTTTTTCCGGACCGGTCAGATTCAGGTCAAGAGCCAACCGGGCGGACTGCCCAAAAGGAGTCCGACGCAGTTCCAGACGACTGTTCCACTCAATGCCGAGGGCTTCACTGACGGCCAGATAGGTTTTTTGCCGTAGGCGGCGAGCCCATTCCGGCAGACTCGTACTACTAAGTTTGCTCGTTCCGGTTTCCAGCGTTTGCACCAGACGGGCAATGTCCCGATAAGCCTCGGCCAACAGCACTATTTGTTCGGACCGGCCGTCGGGAAGACGTTCGGCCGCCTTCAAATTATTCCGATATTTATCAAGACGCTCCAGAAGGTTGGTTTTGGCCGGACCTTCGGTCAAACGTTCGGAAATCAGTTCGCCCAGCCGAAAAGTATTCAACCCGGCCAAAAACCCGCCCCGGCCGCTGACGGCCTCATTGGGTCGATCAAGGCGAAAATACTTGCGATATTGTTCCGGCCGATATCTAATCATCCCGGCGTCGAAACGGCTGCTGACATTTTCCACCGCCGAAGCATACTTGTCAAACAATTCCCGGTCGTTTAAAATAACCTCGGCTCGGCCCTCGTCCGCCCCGCGAATAAATATCCGTTCCAGTGCAGCAGCCGCCAGGGTATCATTGCGGCTAACCTCGGCGATTCGATTCAAGATTGAAGTCAGAAAAACCGAATCGGCACTTGTTTCCGCTTCAAATACAGCCAGATCGGGATAAAGACCGCCGAAAAGGCAGGTGATTATCGAATCGGCCAGAATCGAGCCCTCAATACCCGACGCCCGACCGATGCGCGCCAGATGAAACTGACCGTCCTCGGTAGATATGACTTCACAGCCGAAATCTGGTGAAGGATGAATCAGCCCGATAAAAATCTCGGCCCCGTAGCTGCGGTTAAGATGAAGAAGCGCCGTCCATTGAATATTTTCGATATCGGTGGCCGGGCAGAATACTCTGATATCTGATCCGGCCGACCGAATCTTGCCTTCCAGATCGCCGGCGGCGGCGACCGAGGCGCAACAAAGAAGCAGGCCAAAAATAATGCCCGCCTTTAAATATTTACCCATCAGTAATAGTATAGAAGTTTGAGAATATTATGTCAATTTTTTCAAGGCGGGCAAATTGAATTTTATATTGCTCTTCCATATTCGACTCATATAGATTACACGTCAAACTCTAAAAGCGGGCAAAGGAGCAGTAATGTCGGATTTTCTGTATATTTCCGCGCGGCAAATCCTCGATTCCCGGGGGACACCGACGGTTGAAGTTGATGTCATGCTTGAAGATGGAATCCTGGGACGGGCGGCGGTTCCTTCGGGAGCTTCCACTGGCGCTCACGAAGCGGTCGAACTTCGCGACGGCAATGAGAAACGTTTCTTCGGTAAAGGCGTTAGCCAGGCGGTGAATAATGTTAACAACGTCATTGCTCCGGCAATTGCCGACGCCGACATTGATCCTTTCGATCAGGTAAATCTTGACAATTTCTTAATTGATCTTGGCGGCACCGAATCAAAATCAAAACTGGGCGCCAACGCCATTCTGGGCGTCTCGCTGGCCACGGCCAAAGCCAGCGCCGAAGCGTGCGGTCGCCTGTTGCATGAATATATCGGCGGCTCCAACACCAAGCTCCTGCCTGTTCCGATGATGAATATTCTCAACGGCGGCAAACATGCCGACAACAATGTCGATTTACAGGAATTCATGATTATGCCGGTCGGTGCGCCGACATTCTCCGAAGCTCTGCGCATGGGCGCCGAGGTATTCGGAACCCTCAAGAAAGTCCTCAAAAGCAAAGGTTACAACACCAGTGTCGGCGACGAAGGCGGTTTCGCCCCTGATCTGAAATCGAACGCCGAGGCGCTGGAGATTATTACCGAAGCGGTTGACAAATCCGGCTATAAGCTGGGCGAGGATATTCTCTTTGCTCTCGATCCGGCCTCAACCGAATTCTTTGACGCCGAACGCGGTGTCTATATGCTCAAGTCCGAAAACCGCGAACTCACTTCGGCTGAAATGGTTGACTATTATGCCGATTTGGTA
This sequence comes from FCB group bacterium, assembly GCA_024231695.1. Lineage (GTDB taxonomy): Bacteria > Zixibacteria > MSB-5A5 > GN15 > JAAZOE01 > JAAEQF01. The sequence goes on along the minus strand of JAAEQF010000468.1, from coordinate 227 downwards.
GCCAAACATCCGATTATCTCAATCGAGGACGGTCTGGCTGAGGATGACTGGGACGGGTGGAAACTGATGACCGATAAACTCGGCTCGAAGATACAGATCGTCGGTGATGATATTTTCGTAACCAACCCCAAACGACTGGCGCGGGGGATTGCTGAAGGCTCGGCTAATTCGATCCTGATCAAACTCAATCAAATCGGCACTCTGACGGAAACACTCGATACTATCGA
>JAAEQF010000467.1 GCA_024231695.1 FCB group bacterium | reverse complement strand
GTATTATCATCCCCGGCTTCGCTCCACATTGAGCGGAAAAAGTAGCCCAACAGCAAAAATACTCCGCCAAAACCAATGAATAACAACACCCGCCAGATCGTTTCCAGTTCGGCCAGATCGACTATAAACAGTTTGCCCACCAGAAGCATCAATGTCCCGATCCCCACCGGTCGCAAAAGGTGGATGTTCAGGCGCAGACCCAGGATAAGCAAAATCGCGCCATAGATACCCCAAGAGACGCTGACCCAGCCCTGCCCGTTGGCCAGATGCGCCAGTTCCACGCCCAGCCAACCCAGAACGGCCAGATGGGCCGCGATGCGATAGGTGATCCGTTCGGTTTTGTCATCGAGTAAATACGATCCACCAACAAAAGCTCCGATGACCAGAATATTGGCCAGCGCAGCCCAATTGATAATCGGCGTTCTCAGCAGTTCAATAGCCGTCGAAATCAGACGAACGCCGAGCATCACGGTCAGAATGAAAAACAGAAGATGCCCAAAGATGAAAATCACCCGGTCTTTTCCGGTGCGAGCAATAAACCAGACAGCGAGGGCCTCGACAGCCAACAGGACAAATTGCATGTTGTTATCGAACTCGCGAACAAACAGGGCAGCTAGGGCGGCGATCAGGAAGGCCAGATAAACGCGGCGAGTTGTACTCCAACCGGCAAGGTAGGCAACTGATCCGGCCAGAATGATACACCATAGATCAGCCAACGCCTGATAATTGAAAATCGCCGTACCGGTCGGCAAGGTATCCACTAACCGATGTATCAAAAGCGCGCCGGTCAGGGCAAAGAGGACATGCGCGCCGAATTGTATGATGCGGTCTTTGTATTTGAAACCGAGCAGGTAAACCAGCAAAGCTTCGGAACCCACCGCGAATATTTCCAGGTTTCCCTTGAGGGTCTGAAAAAATATCCCGGCCAGAATGCCCCCACCCACAAGACCATAAATACGTTTAACCTCACGCTGTTTCTGAGTGACGGCCGTTATGATGTAACTGAAAAGCACCCAGAAATTTGTCAGAGTAGTAATGCTCCAAAATTCTACTGCCTCACCCGACAAGACGCCCAAACGATAGACCATCCCGTAAGCGATAAAGCCGTGGATAATGTGACCAGTGACTGATACTACTCTGTCGTTCAACCGCCGGGCGATAAGATGCAAAACGGCAGCCTCGGTTGCCAGAGCAATCAAAAAAGTATTGCCTTCGAGAAGTATCGCCAGAGCCATAGTAAAGAAAGAGATTGCAGCCAGAACATGAGTATAAGTCAGCGCTCGGAACGGTTTGAATGATCGCAGATAATAAGCGGTCAGGAAATAGACTACGCTTACTCCAAAGCTTATTGATCCCCATACAGTCGAAGAAAGATCCGGCCAGATCAGTCGCGATAAACCGAACCCGATCAAAGGTGAGGACAATGACAGGACATGCAGGTGGCGGTCGAGGATATTTTTCGCTCGCTGCGACAAGTTTTTATCAGCGAAACCGATAGTAGAGCCGGCCCACCGTTTTGGGTTTTTCAGCCAGACCAGTTCGCGTGTAATCGGCACGGCCCAGAAACATAACCAGGCAAAGATGACGCCGCCCTGAAGGGTCCAGCTTTCACTTGCAGGCGTAGTCTGAAAATAGGAAACGCTTGACAGGAACCCGATGATAAATACCGACCAGCCGCTTACCACCGACAACCACAGAAGCGACCGCCAGCCTTTGAAAAAGAATATACCGATAGCCCCGGCCAGAATCAGGCAAGTGTAGATGACCAGACCGGGCAGGTTGCCCGACGATGTGTATAGCAGAAACGGCGTACCAAAACCACCCAGAGCGCCGATTATCGAAAGGATGGCATCACTCTGTTTCACCGACATAAAAAAGGCCGAAAGCGTCACCGCGATCATAAAGCCCATAGCCGTCGGATGCGAAACCAACTCCAGAAGTTGAAAAGCGGCAAAACCGGTGATATACCAGGTGGCAATCCCTCCTCCCAAAAGGACCGTAGCAAAAGTGCGTCTCTTTTTATAAACGCGCTGGCCCAGACCGATCAAAACGACACCGACGGCAAAGCCGAATCCGGTACGCAACCAGGGAGTGATCCATCCCTGATCTATCGAATACTTAAACAGAAAGACGATACCGAAAAGAAGCAGACCGATGCCGACCCGGATCAACCAGTATTCACCGCTGCGCATTCGTTCGGGCAGGACGAATTGACGCCGAGGCGCGGGCGGCGGTATTGGCAGGATATGTTGTTCTTCTGGAGGGTCGGCCACCGGCAGTACAGCCGGGACTTTGGCCGGTGCAGGTTGAGTCGGCTTTATATCAGTCCATTGTACTTCAGAAGCGGGCGATTTCTCCGTTCTTTGGGTCGTATCCGGGATCGGGGTTGGGGGTGATTTGGAAATATCAGGCGGGGCGGCGGTAAGGGTACGATTGAGTTTTTCAACTTGACTGGCAAGATCCTCGATAAGTTTTTCCAGCCGCTCTACTCGTTCCGGCAGATTGTTATTTTCGGAATTCTGGTTCATATCGAAGGCCCCTTCTGGAGAAGGTTATCTATCTAAATCTCATCGAAGGCTAAATCAGACATCGGCCGAATAATTGTCAGATAAGTCCAAGTTAGTTCGGTCAGAACCGATGTCAACAAGTTTGTTGGCATTGTAGTCCATTTCCTCACTGGTTGACAAAACAGCGAGTGATCCATATATTGATTTACAACCTTACTCGGACTCGGTCAAGTGCCTGAGAAACAACGCTCGCAATGCCATGACCGTCCGATACCTGCAAATGACGTCATATCATAAATGGGGGAGGTCATCCCGATGAATTATCGCCAGACAACCCATACTCTTATTATTGCCTTTATCATTTTCGCTGTTTCCGGCCTAATGGCTGGAGGCAATATCCATACAATCAAATCAACGGACTACTCCGATATCGCCTACAAAGTCGAAAACGTAACGGAACAACCCCGGTCGGAAATCCGGAGGAAACAAAGCTTGAACCTTGATAATCTTCCCGACGGTTTCCAAAGAAACCCCGGCGACCGAGCTGTCTCTATGGTCCACCCGGCAATCGGACGATCCGTCGATGAAACCTTGCTTCGCGGTTACGAGTATCATGACGGATCATCCAATCCGATATACTGGCAAACGTCGCCGGACAGCGACACTACCTGGAGTGACCCCTGCTGGTTCGATATATACGGCGGAACATATCCTTCCTGTGATTTCTGGGGCAATGACCCTTCCTGTTATGCTACTTTTGTGCCGCCGATATCTTTTTTCGGTGGCGCCGGAGTTGTCCTTCTGGAATTTTCCGACCTGTCTGACTGCGACAGTTGGCACGGCTTCTGGACCGATTTTTCGGATAACGGTTGGCATTCCATGAGCATGTGTGATATTGCTGCCGACAACAGTCACGAGTCCTGGAATTGGGGATTGATATCAATAGTCATGGATTATACCGACTACCAGGACAATATCGAAGATGCTCCGCACATATACAGCGAATTGACCTCGGCCGGCCATGTGCAACTAAGCTGGTATCCTCAGTATCCGGGTTGCGTCAACACCTCAGCCACCATCGATCCAATCGCGTTAAAGACTTACGCGGTTTATGATCGTTATTACAGTACAACTGAACAATGGCGGCTTTTTATCAGGCAGGATTTTTTCGATGACTGGTATCAGACAACCGACGCCGCTTCCATTTATTACGAAGACAGCACCATTCATTTGCAGTATCCGCAAGTAGCCGCCTATGGGGATACCGTCATCATTGTCGCATCGGCTTATAACGATATCGATTCGGCCAACACGGATATCGTCTGCTGGGGAACGACCGTCGGCGACGTTGACAGCATCTTGTTTTTGAGTGTTGTAGAGGCGGGAAGTTATCCTCGATTGTCCCGAATCGAAAGCGGCGGCTTTGTCTGTACTTATGTGAAAAACGACGAATTATTCGCATCGATAACCTGCGACGGCGGACAAAACTGGAGTGAACCGGAGCTTGCCAATGAGATCGGAGAGACAATCGTCAACGAATACCGATCATCAGATATATCTGATGGTGGTTTTATGGCTATATGGGAGCATGAATCTGTGGGAGACACATCTCTTCTTTCGGCCCAACTCAAGTCCGCGGATGAAGACGATGATGGTGTCTGTGATTATCTGGATAATTGTCCCGGTATAGCCAATCCTTTGCAGGAGGATTTCGATGCCGACCAAAGCGGCGACAGTTGTGACAACTGTTTGATTGATTACAATCCCTATCAGGAAGATACCGATGGCGATGGCTTGGGAGATATATGCGATTTATGCAATGATTCCGATAACGACGGATATGGAAATCAGGGATTTCCATCCGATACCTGTGCTCTCGACAATTGTCAGTTTCGGTTCAATCCCGATCAGGCCGATTCCAACAGCGATGGTATCGGGGACGTTTGCGATGCAACTACCTGCGGGGATGTCAACGGCGATCTGTCGATCAACGTCGGTGACGCGGTCTATTTGATCAATTATGTCTTTAAGAGTGGTTTTCCGCCGATGCCGTTATGTGTCGGTGATACCAACGGTGACGGTTCGGTAAACGTCGGCGACGCCGTGTCCTTGATCAATTTCATTTTTAAGGGTGGCCCTCCTCCGTTCGAACCCTGCTGCCCGTAATAGATCTCAAAACTTCCCCAAATCCGGTGTAATATATTTATATTACCGGCCAAGGTTTTCTCACGTATTTACCGAAAGATAAGACATAAGATAATCCTTACTAAAGGGATAAAGTATGGCCTTCACGCGGGGAATCAGAGGAGCTATCAAAGTCGAGGAAAACAGCGCTGAGGCTATCGGCCGGGCCACCCGGGAACTTCTGGAGAAAATGGTCGAAGCCAACGGCGTGGACACTTCAGATATTGCCAGCATATTTCTGACTACTACCGCTGATCTTGACGCCGAATTTCCCGCCTATACCGCCCGCGACATGGGTTGGACCATGGTACCCCTTTTATGTGCGCAGGAATTGAAAGTCCCTCACGGCATGAAGAGCATGCTCAGGATATTAATTCATGTCAACACCGATAAATCACAGAGTGAGATTAAACACCAGTATTTGGGCGAGGCGGCCGGCCTGCGTCCTGATCTGACTTAGGAAACGCCATGATTATTGTAATGCAGTCAGAGGCCAGGGACGATCAGATTAAGGCCGTCATCGGGAAAATCCAGAAGCAAGGTTACAAGGAACATCTTTCCACCGGTGAGAAGAGAACGATTATCGGGGTAGTCGGGTTCGGCAAACCGGCCGATCCGCAGATGTTTGAAATGCTTCCCGGAGTGGAAAAGGTCGTTCGGATTCTCCAACCATTCAAATTGGCCAGCCGGGAATTCAAAAGTGAATCAACGATTATAAAGATCAACGGGATTTCCATCGGCGGCGAAGAAATAATCATCATGGCCGGGCCTTGTGCGGTGGAAAGCCGCGAACAAACCATGTCCACGGCCAAAGCGGTGTCAAAAGCAGGGGCCAAAATTCTCCGCGGTGGAGCCTTTAAACCGCGTACGTCCCCCTACAGTTTTCGGGGACTCAAAGAAGAGGGTTTGAAGATTCTCAAAGAGGCCAGTGAGAAATACGGTCTGGCCATTGTTACGGAAGTTATGACTCCCGAAGATGTCGAATTGGTGGCCTCCTACGCCGACATCCTGCAAATCGGGACTCACAATATGCAAAACTATTCCCTGTTGGAAAAGGTCGGCAAGTCTTCGAGGCCGGTTTTGCTCAAACGCGGTCTCATGTCCACAATCAAGGAACTGCTTATGTCGGCCGAATATATTCTGGCCAACGGCAATCCCAATGTTATGCTTTGTGAACGAGGCATCCGCTCATTTGAAAACTACACTCGCAACACGCTGGATATTTCAGCCGTACCGATAATCAAAAAACTCAGCCATTTACCGATCATCATCGATCCCAGTCATGCCACCGGCCAAAGATATCTGGTCGGACCGGTTTCCAAAAGCGCAGTGGCTTCGGGCGCGGACGGATTGATAATCGAAGTCCACCCTAATCCCGAAGAGGCGCTCTCCGACGGAATTCAGAGTCTTCACTTTGATGAGTTCGAAGCTTTAATGTCTGAACTCGGAAGAGTGGCTGAGGCGGTGGACAGGCGGATATGAAAAGACTCTCGGCTCTCAAAGTCCTGATTAT